>NZ_JBVHHY010000058.1:0-15134 GCF_055560835.1 Kitasatospora sp. NPDC023120
CTACACGGCAGACTGCCGCGCGTGACCAGCACGAGCACCGGGGCACGGAATCACACCAGGCCCGTGACCTGCCACTTCACGATGCACACCACTCACTGAGCCCGCTCTCGATGCCCACGAGTGGCACCATAGGCTCTGGACCAGCATCGTCTCCAGTGACACACGGTCCAGGTTTGCTGTCACAGGTCATGGTCGGCTGGCAGGTGCAACACGACCGCAACGCGCCGGCCCGCCCGGCCGCCGCGTTGCATCGCTGACCTGCGAAAACCCCCGGCGATCCGGGCCCGCGGGGCAGCGGGTTGCACCCTGTGTTGCACCTGGCCTGGCCGCTGTGACCTGCACTAGGGAGTTTCACCGGCCCTCTGGTGAGCCTCCCGCCCCGGCCCTGGTGAAGTTTCGGTCGGATGCCGCCCACGGGTCGTCATACCCCGCCGGGTCAGGCCTTTCGGGGTGAAGCATCTCTCGGACACAGCGCCGCAGCCCCGTCTCGCCGGATCGGCCGACGGCAGCCATCCAGGGCAGGGCTTCCATGGCGTGGCCGCGCTTGTCGGTGGCGAGGTCGTCGACGGCGACGCGCAAGTCCTCGGGAGCCGGTTCGTCGGTGAGGCAGAGCCAGCTGATCGCGGCGGCCAGCCGGACTTCGGGCGCCTGCTTCCGGTCCCGCAGCCGATCGCTCATCCACGTGGCGGTCAGCACATCGGGGTGGGCGCGGGTGGTCTCGGCGATGGCGAGGACCAAGGCGGCACGGACGACCGGGTCCTGCTCGACGGCGAACCGGGTGCGAAGAGCCGAGCGGACGGCCTGGTCGGGGTCGGCGGCGGTGGCCAGTGCGTAAGCGGCGTGGATGCGGACCGTCGGGTCGGGGTCGTCGAGAAGGGGCTCCAGGAGGGCCGTGTCGGCGGTGATCGCGGATCGGGCGGCGGTGACCGACCACCCCGCGGGGTAGCCGGTCACCTCGACCCCGTAGTCGTCGTAGAGGCCGTCGTCGTGGGTGTCGGCACGGTGGAGCAGCAGTTCCTCGCGGGAGGCGACGCCGAAGTACCGTGCTCGGGCCGGGGAGGAGAGTTCGGCGAGCGCGTCGACGCGGTGGGCGTGGCGGGTGTCGGCAGCGATCCGGGCCAGGAACGGTACGGCGAGCGCGGCGGCGGCCCTCGTGTCGTTGGCGCACATGCCGTCCACAACGCCTGTGCCCGTGCGAAGGAGCGCGCCGGTATGCAGCAGGTCGACGGCCTCTCTGACACGGTCTCCCTGCGGGAAGTGCTCCCAAGGGATCTCGTCGAGCAGGAAACCGTCCTTGGTCTCGGGCCGGATGGCGGCCACCACAGCGCGCACGTCGAAAGGACCGCCGACGAACGAGGCCAGCTCCGCCCCGTCCACCAACGCCCGGCACATCGCGAAGGACGGATCGGTCCCCCAGTCGCCCACGTCGCACCATCCCACCGCTGAGTCCGATCAGAGCCGATCATGCACGAACAGACCGACATCCGTGTCGACGAACTCGGTTCAGCGGTCAGCTGCGGCTGGCCAGGTAGGTGTTCCAGTCGCGGCCGGCGCGGCGGGTCCATTGCAGGGCGCTGGTGAGGCTGATGCCGAGGAGGGAGCTGAGGACGGACGGCGGCAGGTCGGCGGCGAGGGTGATGAGCGGACCATCGGTCGGCTGGACCGCACCGCTCCCGGACGGCCCCTGGGGAGTGGCCGGGCACATTGCCGCCGAGCACCGACCGGTCCGGCCGATTCCGCACCCATCGCTCCACCGGTGTCAGGCCGGTGCGGCTGGTGTTGTCTTCGAAAGGGAGCGCCCCTCGGATAACTCCTTCGTGTGAATCCCGAACCCCGGCCGCATGCCGAAACGATTCGGCTGGACAGGTCATTCGAGGCCGTTCCTACTCTGCCTCGCCTGCCGCACAGCGACGCTTGGCACCAGGCCACCGCCGAGCCGCACGAGGACTACCGAAGGGAAATCACATGCGGAGCATGCGTGTCCGTACGTCGTTGGGGTTTGCCAGTGGGGCCGTGGTCCTTGCCACGGTGCTGGCCGGTGCCGCGCCTGCTGAGGCCGTGCCGGCGCAGCACCGGGACAAGATCGCGTGCCCGCGTGGGTTCGTGTGTATCTACCCGGAGATCGACTTCGTGGGGCAGCCGTACGTCAAGCGGGCCGTCGACGGGAGTGTTCGGCATCTGCCGGACTACATCCGGGGGGCGGGAAGCTCGGTGATCAACAACTCGGGCCGGACGGCGCGGGTCTATCAGAAGGACAATTACTTCGGCCGGCACGTGTGTGTGGGAAGTGACGGCGGCTCGATCCACGACCTGCGCTCGTACCAGCTCAACGACGTCACGCACTCGTTGAAGATCAACGACACGCCCTGCGGTGCCTAGCCGGGCGGCAACCGGGCAAGCCGGTGCGAGGAGGACCTCGGCTCTGCGAGGTGTGTAGTTGGACCAGGACCGTGGAGCGGTGGTCGGGCCCGGAGCGGGCGGAGCGCGTCGTGGAGCGGGAAGTTCTGCTCCCCATCCCGAGCTCGTGCTGCACGGTGTCCTCGATCGCCTCGGCGACGGCGGCCAGCTCGAGCAGCCGGTACGCGGTCGAGCGGCCGATGTCGAACTCGGCGAGCGCGTACGCCGAGGTCCACACCTTTGCCTGGTGGGCGGCGCGGATCCGGCGGGCCAGGACCAGGACGGCGGTCCGGACGTCCTCGATCGCGGTGCGCAGCCGCTCGGTCAGCTGAAGTTTCCGGGGCGTCCGCGAAACGGGAGAGCCTGGGACAAGCCACGGAGAGTGAGCCCCGGCCCGGACGGTAGGCTCGCACGCAGAAGCGGGATCTACCCTCCGTGACGCGCCCCGCTCGCCCGTCCCGACCACCCCGTAGGCCGTGGCGGCCGTGTCGAAGAAGAGTCCGCCGAGGCCGAGGAGGAAGGCGAGGGCCGCGAGCAGGGAATGCTCAGCACGTCGAGCGCGGCCGCTGCCGCCGGTATCGCGAGCAGTACCGCACGTGCCGCGTCCGTGACCCACATCGTGCGCCGACGGTCCCAGCGGTCCACCAGTGCACCGCCGAGCACCCCGAAGAGCAGCCACGGCAGCGTTCCGGCGGCCGTGACGACGGCGAGCGCCATCGGATCCCGCGTCAACGTCAAGGCGAGCAGCGGCAGCGCGACATGCGACACCCCGTCACCGAGCGAGGAGATCGTCTGCGCGGTCCACAGCCGTTCGAACCCACCGCCAACGCGGACACCAGCGCCGCCGCGACATCGAACACGCCGCCGGACGGGCGGTATCAGGGCTGCTGAGCCCTCTCAACGATGGCGACGAAGCGTCAACCACCAACAATGCGCACCCGCGCGACGCTGGAATCTCCCGGCGTCAGCCGGGAGAGGACGTCAATCGAAGAAGTCCCGTACCACCCGCTCGGCCGCCTCGTTCGCGGCCGCGTCAGGCGACAGCTCATCGAGCGTGTCCAGATCCGTGTCCTCGCTGAGTTCGGCCTCCCAGGCCGCGGCCAGTTGCTCCTGCCGCTCGCGTGGCTGCGCCTGCACCTTTTCGAGGCTTGCGGGGCTGAGGGCGGCGAGGAAGCGGTGGAGCTCGTCGTCAGCGGGCATAGGGGCCTTCCCGGGAACGGGGTTCGTGTTCACGTGACACATGGTCATCGGTGGATATTCCAGGGGACAGGCGCAATGCGGGGAGTGGAGGCGGGAGTCACCCGAGCGCAGGCCCGGCCGCCCCAGCGGACAAGACAACGGCATGCCCTGGGTGATCCGCATCCCCTGGGTAGGAGCCGTCGCCGCGTGAGGCCCGCGTCCCACGCTGCGACGGCACGTCCGCGGCAGCGTGGGACCCTCTGCTGCCCGGCCCAGGTTCAGCGTCCGGCGTTGAGGTATTCGAAGCTGCAGGATCCGCAGGTGCAGCCGGCCGGGTCATCTCCGCTCCGGACGATCCGTGGTGGGAGGTGCGGGCGCTCCGCCCCAACGAGTTGTGATGCCCTGAAGGGGGGCGGTGGGAACGGGCGGCTTGGGTCCGACCGGCAGTTCCTGTCACGCGCTGGCCGTCTCCTCGACGGTCAGGGCGGTATCCGCTCCGCATCCCGGTGCCACGGCATCGCCGCGCCTGCCCGGCCACGTGCGCGCTGGTGCTGCCAATGGGAGAAGGTTGCCGGTCGAATGTCGAGTTCGTCGTCGGCGACTCGCAGCCGGTAGCCCAGCGGCGTGGCCGCGAGCCGGTCCCCGTCGCCGTCGGACAGCACGCGGCGAAGCCGGCCCACCAGGTCGTGCACTGCCGCAGCGCCGGACTCGGGCAGTTCCTCTCCCCGCAGGGGCGTCCTGGAGCCGGTCCGTGGCGAGTGGCTGGTTCGGGTGCAGGAGCAGGACGGCCGGGAGCGAGCGGAGCCGGACACCCCGGACGGTGCGCTCCCCGGTGCCGTCCTCGACCCCCGGCTCGCCGAGTACGCGAAAACGCATCTGTTTCGCCCAGCGGCCGCGGCTGGCACCGGGCCGAAATGATCTTCGGCCGATGAGAGTGCCGCCATAGGCGCCCCCGTGATGCTTGTCCACAGCGCGGCGCGAGGGGGATGGGTGAAAGAAACTCCCTCCGCAGGCCATGCCCTGACGGTTTGTCGGCGAATGGACGGGCAGTGCCGGGAGGCGCCGGCGGGAGCTGGGGGCGACCGCCCCCGGCTTCCCCTGCAGGATCAGGTGACCGGTGCGGGTGATCTTCGCGGGGTCGGCGTTGCGGCGTGCGGTGGTTGGACGTTGCTTGGACGGTGTCCCAACTGTCTTTGTCAGGAGAGAACATGAGTCAGCCCGTTGCGAACCGGTCCGGCGAGTCGAGCGCCGTCCTTGGGCAACCCAGACTGGGGAGGCGCGCCCTCCTCGGGTCGGCCGCGGGGGCCGCGGTCGGCGCGGTCGGCCTCGGCACCCGGGCCGCAGGGGCCCCGGTGCCCGCGTACGCGCCGAGCGTCGGCCCAGTGGCCGACGAGGCGGTCAGCCGTGCGCTGGCCCGCGAGATGCTCATGGTCGGTGCGGACGAGCAGACCGACCTGACCCTCGAATACCTGCGCATCCTGATCGACGGCCAACTGCCGCCCCGCACGGACCGGAAGCGAGTGCTGGTGGTGGGTGCAGGCGTCGCCGGGTTGACCATTGCGACGCTGCTCAAGCAAGCCGGTCACGAGGTGACCGTCATCGAGGCCAACGCCAACCGGGTCGGTGGACGGATCAAGACCCTCCGCGGCATCTTCGCCGATCCCCGGCTGCACGCCGAGGCCGGCGCCATGCGCCTGCCCGACTTCCACCCGCTCGTCCTGGCGCTCGCCGACAAGCTCGGTCTGAAGCGGCGGCTGTTCTACAACGCCGACGTCGCGCCGGGCTCCGGCCCGACCGGTGCCGTTCCGCCGGTGAAGTACCGCTCGTTCACCGGGGAGACCTGGAGCAACGGCCCGGCCCGGACGTTCACCCCGCCCGCGGCGTGCTTCCGCAGTCTGATCCACGTCAACGGCACCCGGACCACCCGTGCCGCGTACGCCCAGTCGCCGGCCGCGGTCAACCGCTCCTTCGGCGCCCGGTTCGACTCCACCACCGCCAGTGCCCTCGACAAGACCTTCGAGCGGGTCTCGGTCCGGGACGACGACATCCGCCAACGGCTGGACGCCTGGACCCACATCTTCTCCACCTACGGCTACCACTCCACCCGCCGCTTCCTGCGTGAGGAAGCCGGCTGGGACCCGGCGTCCGTCCAGGCCGCCGGCACCCTGGAGAACCTCACCTCCCGGCTGCACTACTCGCTGATCCCCACCCTGATCGACCACGCGGTGATCAGCCCCACCAACCGCTACTGGGAACTGGAGGGCGGCACCGCCGTGCTCACCGACGCGCTCGCCGCCCCGCTCCGGGACGACCTGCGCCTCGGTCGCAGGATGACCCGCCTGGTGCAGGGCGCCGGCAAGGTCACCATCGAGACGGTCGCGGAGAGCGGTGACGAGGAGTCCTGCGACGGCGCTCCCGTCGCTCCCACCGAGACCTTCGACGGCGACTACGCGATCGTCACCATCCCGTTCAGCGCGCTGCGGTTCTGCCGGATCGAGCCCCTGATGTCCTACCCCAAGCGCCGGGCCGTCGCGGAGCTGCACTACGACTCGGCCACCAAGGTCCTGCTCGAGTTCCACCACCGGTTCTGGGAGGAAGGCCCGGACGGCTTCACCGGCGGCGGCTGCGTCAGCGACAGCCCCAGCCGCTTCACCTATTTCCCCTCGCACGCCCCGGAAGGCTCCGCGGGGGGCGTGGTACTGGCCTCGTACACCTGGTCGGACGACGCGGCGCGCTGGGACTCGCTCACCCCGGGCGAGCGATACGCCTTCGCCCTCGACGACCTGGAGCGGCTCCTGGGACCGCGCGTGCGGCGGGAGTTCACCGGAGTCGGCGCCACCCAGTCCTGGGCACGCGCCCGGTACGCCCTCGGCGAGGCCGCCATCGTCACCCCCGGCCAGCTGCACGAGCTCCACCCGGCCACCCGGACCCCGGAGGGCCGCGTCCACTTCGCCGGCGAGCACACCAGCCTCAAGCCGGCCTGGATCGAGGGCGCCCTCGAGTCGGCGGTCCGCACCTTCCTGGAGGTCCACCACCGCTGAGCGCGAGCGGGCCGCCGCCGGGGCCACTGCGCCGCACGGTGGCGGCCCGGACGACGCCGAGGACGGCCCGGACCGCGGTCGTCCTGGCAGTCCGCGGTGGCGCCGCGCCCAGGGCCGCGGGCAATACCGTCCCGCGGGCCCGGTGCAGCCGAGGCGTTCCGGGAGCTCGTTGCTGCGGGCCGGTGTCGACGAGCTCAGCGCCGCCAGCGGTAGAAGGCGTCCCATTCCTCGGTGATCCAAGTACCGTCGCCGACTGGCATCACGTGGTCGACCTCGGCCATCGGGTAGTCGATACGGCCGTGCAGGGCGCCGGTGGCGGGGTCGGCGAGCCAGTGGCTGCGCTCCCTCCAGCGGTCCCTGCCGAACACGTACACCGCCGCCTCGTCGTACGAGTTGTAGAGCGTCACCATCGCCGTGCCGTCGTCCACGAACCCGCTGGAGGAAGAGATGCGCGGGTCGTCGTGCACCGAGCAGTCGCCGGTGCCGGGGGCCGGGAAGTCGCTCAGGCTGAGCGAGGCGGTGACCTGGTACGTGGGAAGGCTGTGCCAGCTGACGTCCCGTCCCCTTCGGTCGACGGTCATGCAGCGGGCGTTCCTTGAGTCCGTGCCCGGGTACTCGCGCTCGTTCAGGAGCAGGGCACCCCGGCTCTGCGGCAACTGCCCGCCCAGCACGATGGCACCGGACTTCCACCGGGCCTCGTAGTGCGTGGCCGCCGTCCGTCCTCCGGACACCGTCACGCCGGAGATCTCGTCGTTCTCGTCCCAGAGCAGGCTGACGAACCGCTCGTAGCCGCCGCACGGGAGCATGCTCCGTGCCAGTACCGTCCCCTCGGCGTCCAGGGTGAGGATCAGGGGCTGTCGGGCAGTCCGGAGGGGAGTCGCAACCAGATCCGGAGCTCCTGATCGGCGTCGTCCGCCGAGGAGCCGCCGGCGGCGGGGCGGGGTGCGGCGCCGGTCGTCGAGAATTCGAGGTGACCCCAGCGGCGGACGTCCCACGTGCCGTACGGCTGTTCCCACAACCTCGTGCCGTCCGGGGCGACCGCGACATATTCCGTCGCGGTGCCGAAGACGGCGAACGACAGGTCGGGAGCCACCCACTCCCGCGGCCACCGGTTGGGTGACGGAGCCGGGTACTCGGCTGCCAGCTCCGCCTGTTCCTTGAGTTCGTAGATGCGCAGCGACCCGGCGCTGCAGACCTCCAGACGGGGAACGGGGCCGGTGGGGTCGAGGATGGTCCGGGCGCCGTCCCGGTCAGGGATCGGGTACTTGGCCACCAACCTGGGTGTGATCGTCATACTGGCATCCTTTCGCGGCGAGCCGACAGCGCGTTCGTGCGCGGCGGGACCGCGCCGGGCTGGGTCGGGACGGTGGAGTCCGCACCGACGCGCTCGACACCCCCCCAAGAATCGTGCGATCGCCGAGACCCCACGACGACCACGCGGCCGCCTCCACGGAAAGGGCCTTCCCGACCCCTCACCATGGAGGGGTGGACGGACACCCGATCGACGTTCCGGGCGTCCTGGACGTCGGACCGACACCCCAGACGGCGCTTGCCTGGTTGCCGCCGGCGGAACTGTGGCGGGCCGTCCAGCGGATCAGGGCGGAGCACGATCCGCAGATCCGCCGATGGCCGCCGCACGTCAACGTGCTGTTCGGCTTCGTCCCGGAGTCGGACTTCGGGCCCGCGCTCCCGCTGCTGGGCGCCGCCGCGGCCGAGCACGCCCCGTTCACCGCGCGTCTGCACGGGGTGCGTCACTTCTCCCACCGCCACGACGCCACGGTCTGGCTCGACCCGGCTGGTGGCGGCCCCGGCCCGTGGTGGGCGCTGCACGGTTCGCTGGTGGAGCGCTTCCCCCGCTGCCGGGGTCGGGCGGACGACTTCACGCCCCACCTGTCCTTGGGGCGGACCCGGGACCTGCGTCGGCTCGCGCCCCAGCTGGCCGCCCGCCTGGGCACCACCTCGGCACGGGTCACCGAACTCACCCTCCTCTCCCGCCGGGGCGACGGTCCGATGCGGGCCCGGTTCACGGTCGAGCTGGGCACGGACGAGGTCCGGCCGCTGCCACGGCTGCCGGACCTCGGGCCCGCGTGACGCCGGCGCCGCATTGCCTCCGTGGTGGACGGCGGTTGCCTGCGGGGCCGGACCGGTCCTCGCGGCGGCGGCCCCGCGACCGATTTCGGGCGGCATCTTGCTCGGCGGGCTCGGGCTGGTGTACAAGCCCGCCGACCTGGACGGACACCTCATTAAGGTCCCGGGGCGGGGACCTTGACGTGACCATCCGCGGCCCTGTGCCACCGAGCCACGCGCTGACCCGAGAACTGCGGCGGTCAGCGGCTGGGTCCGGCAGCGTCGGCGGGCCTTCGAGATCCGGGCGAGAACGGCCGTCGTCTGGGGCCGGGTCAGGCGCGCAGCCAGGCGGTCAGGTGCTCTCGGACGGCCTCGGCGACCCAGGCGCGGACGAGCCCGATGGCCAGCCGGTCGCAGACGGCCCCTTCGAGCTTGGGGCGGTCGAGCGGTCGAGCGGTCGAGCGGTGGCGCGGTGGCGCGGTGGCGGGCCGGAGGGCTATTCGGCCATCGGGTCCGGGCCGGCCGGGAGCCAGGTCAGGCCGCGCTCGTGGCGGTCGATGGCGGTTCGTACGGAGTTGACGAAGCCGTTCCAGTAGTAGGCCTGGTCGACGCCCGCGCCCGCCGTGTCCCGGCGGCCGCTGGCCGAGTCGAACTTGCCGAACATCGCCGCGCGCAGGTCGGTGGAGAGCTCCAACTGGGCGCCGCCGCCGCTGTAGGTGCGGTTGACGATGTTCGCGGCGTCGTCGCCGTTGATCGCGGAGCTACCGCCCGCGATCTCCACCACGACGCGCCGGGCGGAGTCGGTGAAGGTCCTGGTGAGGGCGCCGTACAGGTTCTGCTTCAGCCGCGCGTCGGCGCCGCCGATGAGGACCTTACGCAGTGGTGCGGTGGTGTGCGGGGAGCCGTCGAACGGGTCGTAACCGTGCAGGGAAACCGCATACTTGGCGCCTCCGACGACGGACAGCGCGATCGGGTCGTCGCAGTGCGTCGAGGTCACGTGCATCTCGTTGTTCGGGGCACTCACCAGCGCCTCGAACATCCAGTAGTCGCGCGCCGGAATGCCACCGCCGAGCGGCGTCAGCCCGGTCGGGGGCTTCGCCGGGTCCCGGACCGTCGCCGCGGCCATGCTGTAGCCGGCGATCGTCATGCAGAGCTCGCTCGTACCGGCCTCGATCGCACCGCCGTGCGGGGCGATCACGGCGGTGAGGGGGAGGGCGGGGGTGAAGTCGCGGTAGTTGTCGAAGGGTTCGGCCCGCCCGAAGCGGCGCACCCAGTGCTCACCCTCCAGGTAGACGCCGCTCGCGTACAACTCGGTGTTGGAGCCGTACTTGTCGCCCCCGTCGCCGGTGGCGGCGGAGGCGCTGCTGCCGCCGCCCGCCAGCTCGGTGAGGAACGGGACGCCGACTGCGGCCGCCGCGAGGGTGGTCAGGACTGCGCGTCGTGAAGTGGTCATGTTGACGATCATGACCGACCGCATGACGGAACGTCAGGCCGGGGTGCCCCTGATCCGCCGGAACGGCGTCAGATCCTCCCCGTTCGAACTGGCCGCACCGTCGGCGGTGGTGCCCGAACCTCCTCCGGCACCACCGCCCGGGTCGCTGACGCGGAGGCTCAGCCGGCCGTTCCTCGCATGCCTTGCCGCCGGCCTGGTGTACGGCTTCACGGGCGCACCCGCCGGGCCGGCCCAGTGCCTCGGTGGTCGACGCGCCGAGCCGGCCGGGCCGAGCCACCCAGGCCCAGCCGTTCGGTCAGCACTTGGTGGGCTCAGCGGCGCAGTCCGCCCAGTGAGCCGGATCGGTCGCCCCACCCAGGTCGTACACGGTCCGCTGCGCCAGGTGGGCCGGCAGGGCCTCGACCGTGAACGGCTTGCCCCGGTCGTCCACCTTCGCGGTGAACTTGCCCTCGGGAGTCAGGTAGTCGACCTGAAAGGCCCAGGAGCAGATCTGTCCGGCGACACCGCCGACCTGGACGGCGATGTCGCCGGGCGTGGTGGCCTGACCGAGGTCGAGCTTGTGGTGGGCGAAGTAGTCCGTGTTGACCGCGCCCCCGTGGTCGTCCAGCTCCACGGCGGGGGTGCCGGGCGGTACGGCCAGTGACAGGAAGACGTTCGGCACGCTGCCCTGGCCCGCCGACGGGGCGTGCACGGAGCTGACGGCCGAGCTGGGTCTGCAGGAGACGTCGGTTATGCCGATGCCCTCGATGGTCACGGAGGAGGAGCGGTCGCTGGTGAAGTGCAGCCGGTAGGTGTCACCCCCCACCATGCCCTGCTTCTCCTGCTGTTCGATCGCCTTCAGGGCCGGGTCCCGGGTGTCGGCCGTGACCAGGGGCGGGTCGCCCTCGGGCAGCAGCCGGGCGCCCAGCGGCTCCAAGTAGGCCCGCACCCCGGCGACGTCCTCCGGCTTGAACCGTGCGAGTCCCGCCTGCTGCGCCCGGGTGAGCGGCCGGTCCAGCACGAAGGTCCACACACTGTGGCGACGGAGGTCCGGGCCGTCCACCAGCACCTGGAACGGGACGGTCCGTTGGTCGACGGACTTCTCCGCCTGCCGCTGGACCGCCGCGTCCCCCACCGCCGTCCGGCCGCTGTACCAGTGCTGGCCCACCACCACGGCCGCCGCGAGCGCCAGCGCGAGCACGGTGCCCCCGGCGGCGCGGGCGGGCGTGATCCGGCGCCCGGGGCCGCTGCCCGCTCCGTTGTAGTAGGTGACCGGCGCATTCACGTCCCGGCCGGCCCGGTACCGGACGGTGACGGCGCTCGCCGCCCGCGCCCGCAGCTCGGCCACCTCCCACCGCAGCGCCCCCAGCTCCCACTGGTCCTCCGCGAGCTGCTCCCCGTGCTCCGAAAGCGTTGCCTCGGTCCACGCCAAGGCCTCGGCCGCCGCAGCCAGCCGCCGATGCACCTCAGCAGCGGCGCGGTCGTCCCGGACCTGGGCGATCTCGCTCCGCAGCTGCGCCAGTTCCTCCGCCACCCACGCCAGCGGCCGCGCGGCATGGGCGGCCCGCGTCAGCCCCTCCAACTCCGCCTGCGCCTCGGCCCGCGCCTCGCCGCCCAGCCGCTCGGCGACCATCGCGAGGAACCCGGGCACCATCTGCCGGGGAGCGGTGATCCGCAGTCTGGCGTTGAGGAACTTGCTGTACTTCTCCTCCGACCAGCCGAGCTGGTGGGCCTGGTCCTTCTGCAGCAGCCCGGCCTCCCTGAGCCGCCCGGACCAGCGCTTGAGCGCCGCCGCCAGGGCGAGGTCCGCCTCGGACACACTGCTGCCAGGATCGTTCTGCCGCACGGCCACTCCCAGAATTCAGGTTGGCCAAGCTTTGACAACTCTTGCCCCTTTCCGCAACTCGCCTTGTCCGGTTCGGTGTTGACCATGACTCAGAGAACACCGAGGCGTCGGCGGCGCCAGGCCTCGCGACCGCCCGCCCTGCTTCAGGCCGTCGGAGCCGTTCCGCTCCTGACGTGGGCTCCCTGGTGGTGCGCCGTCCTCGCCATCATCTGCACGACCCTGCTCGGGCTGGCGACCACGCTCTTCCCCCAGGACAGCGCAGACCGCCGCGCGGTCCTCCAGGCCTGGACCGATGCCCAGCGACGGCGCGCAGGTGGCGCACCCGAGACGCCTCCAGCGACCCGCGCCGCCAGGCCCGCTTCACCGAGTAGCAACCGCGCGGCTCCCGCTGCCTCAGCAGCCAGCCGGGCCCGGCCCCGTACGAGATCGGGTTCCTGAGCACGCCGGCTCGATGCCCCGCGCACAAATAAAGCGGGGAGCCGTGCGGGCGCGACCCGCCCGGCTCCCCGCAGAGGCGAACTCGCAGCGCACCCGTCCGCGCGGCTTCAGCGGCGTGGCCGGGGATTCCGGGGCCGGGAGGCGGTGGCCGGCCAGCTGTGGACCTGACCGAAGCGGCGCACCCACCACGCCAGCACCGTGCCGGTGTCGGGTGAAAACTGGTTCTGGATCAATTTCCGTGCTGGAGCCACGGAGCGTCACCGAAACCGCGATCATGAACGATCGTGGCTGACGATCTCCTCCAAGACCTCTGGCTCCACCACACCGCCTATGTCTCGGTCAACACCCTGACCATCCGCGCCGACCGCGTCACCGTCCACGCCGCCACGACCGGCAGCCTCATGCCGCGAGGAGGACGCGTTTGCGCAGGAGGTCGAAGCCGGCGCGGCCGAACATCTGGCGCTTGATCATCTTGATCTTGTTGTTGTGGCCCTCGACCGCGCCGGAGCCGTAGCTCAGGGTCAGGCCGGCAACGACCGCATCGAGGTCCTGCAGGAGACCGTTGGCGAAGCTGCGAAGGGCCGGGACCTGGTCCTGCTGGACGTGTGCGATCCAGTCCTTGAGCTCTCGTCCTCGGCGGTCGTTCATCAGCTCGGCGAAGGCCCTGACGTGCTCGGCGGTGGTGGCCAGCACCGGGACGCGGGCCAGGATCGATCGCCTCGAGCGGCAGGATCAGCGGCTCCTCCGAGTTCGCCCCGCCCAGCACCGCCGTCTGGATCCGCCGCTTGTCCGCCGCCAACACCGACCCCCAACGGTCCGACCTGCATGGACGCTTCATCGTGCCACCAAGAGCAGCCCGCTTGCGGGACAACGGCCCAACTCTTCCCGGACTGAGCAGCCACCCGCAGCGGTCACTGACAGGCCGCCACGGCCCGATGGCACCGGTGCGGTGGCCCGCGTGAACGTCCCACCGGGTGGGCAGCAAGAAGAGCGGCGAACAGCGGGCCGATGAGGGGGACCAACATGGTGGTGCTGGTGATCGTGCTGGCAACGATGGCCGCGGTGGCACTCGTCGTCACCCTGGTGCGGGCCGGACGCCGGGAGTCCGCCGCTGAGCAGGTCCGCCTCGCCGAGGACGCCCGCCTGGCCGGGCGCCGGTCCATGGACGCCATCTGGGCCATGGACGACCGCCAGTTCGAGGAGCACGTCGCCGCGCTGTGCCGGCGCGACGGCTGCACGGGCGTCCAGCGCGTCGGTGGCGCCGGCGACCTGGGCGCCGACGTCACCGCCATCCTGCCCGACGGCCGCCGCCTCGTCGTCCAGTGCAAACGCTACGCAGCACATCGAACGGTCGGCAGCGGCGAGGTCCAGAAGTTCAACGGCACTGCCCGCCTCCACCACGGCGCGGACGTGCCGCTGTTCGTCGCGTCCTGCGTCTTCACGAGGCCGGCCCGCACCTTCGCCGCCGGGCAGCAGATCACCCTCCTCGATGTCGACCTGCTCGGCTTCTGGAACAACGGCACCCCCCTGTCATCGCTCCTCGAGCTGGACATCGCCCGCTCCGGCACCAACCGCAAACTCGGGCCGGCCAGCTGAATCGCCCCCCACCCCTGAAGTTGATCGCTCCCCGAATCCAGCCGAGGCCGCCGCGGTTCTACTGCCGGAGCGCAGGGCCGATGCTGTCCTTCCAGAGGGCGTGGGCGCGGTCCAGGTGCAGCAGCGCGATGTACCACCACAGGGTGTCGTTCGCCGCGTCGCCGGAGGTGGTGCGGCGCGCGGCGTTCTGGGCTTCCTGCAGCGTGCCGCTGACGCGCAGCCATGCCGGGGCCGTGGAGTCCATGGCGACGATCTGGCGGCGGGCGGTCTCGGTGGCCGTCTCCCAAAGCGCCTGCAGGCTGTATCGCAGGGTGCGCTCGTCGCCTGGCTCGGCTTGGACCGTCGGGAGCGTGGGGTCGACGGCGCTGCGGCCCCAGGTGTTGATGCTGTGCGCGATCAGGGCGAGAGTGTCGCGGCGGAGCGGTACGTCGGCTGGGGCCGGTCGCGGAGGGGGGAGGTGGGCCGGCGTGTTCGGAGTCAGGTCGAGGAAGCCGGCTTCGGCGAGCAGTCGGGCAACCGGCAGGCAGGTGTCCTCGCGGCGCTGGAAGGGGCAGTGTTCGGGCCGCATCGCTCAGTCCTTCGGTTGGCCGGGCAGGTCATGCTAGCCGCCGGCTGCTGGGACCCCGTCCGCGGGGAGACTCGCGGGTCCGTTCGGTGCCGGGGTTGTCGTTGCGCCCGTCAGGGCTGCCCGGCGACTTGGGCGACGATCCCGGCGACCGCCTGGGGCGTGCACCGATTCACCCGGATCGTGAGCGGCTGCTCCAGGAGGCGGATCTGGGTCTGCCAGGCCTGGGTGGAGCAGGCGAGGTGGAGTCGGCCCTGTCCGTCCAGGCCGAGCGGGGTGACGTTCCGGGCGACGTCCTGGCCGGCAGCGGAGAGCCACCAGCGGTCCAACGGGGCGAACCACTCGGGTGTGTGCAGACTCATGCTGTTCTCCGATCTTCCTCGGCCCAGGGCGCCAATGTTCTGCGTACCAGAGCCGGGACCGTCAGCGCCAATGCGCCCCCGGACACGGCACCCCCACCCCAACGCCTCGGGCCGGTTAGGCCGTGTTTTAGAAGGCGTTGAAGGTGTTCCTGGTTGGCCGCCCGGGGAAGTCTCGGGCGGCCAACCAGAGGATGAGGTCGCGAGCGATCGT
>NZ_JBVHHY010000059.1:0-13660 GCF_055560835.1 Kitasatospora sp. NPDC023120
GTGGCTCCAGGTCGCGGGCACCTACCTGCGAAGCGGCTCCGAGTACTGACGGCGATCCGCTCCGGGCGAACCGCAGACCGTCGGCGGCGGTTGCCTCGGTCGCCCGGGGGTGCGCGGACCGGCCTCCGTGCCGGAACCGGACGACTGGGAGGACCAGTGCGACGGCCAGTACGACGATGCCGATGAACAGAAGGTAGAGCAGCCCTTGCCGACGACGCCGACCAGCCCGAGCACGATCGCCACGATGATCAGGAGAGCACGAGTACCACGTCGGCCTCCTTCAAGGTCTGTCCGCAGGCCCACCGACATCGGAGGTTGCTGATGTTCGAAGCGGCTGACATCCGGGAATGGCGCGGCCGCGACGTGGTGGATGCCGACCGCCACAAGATCGGCACCCTGGAGTCCGTCTACGTCGACACCGCGACGGATCGACCCGCGTTCGCCACCGTCACGATCGGGCTGCCCACACGCCGCCGCCTGGTCTTCGTTCCTCTCGCCGACGCGCGGGTCGGCCCGGGATATCTGCAGGTCGTCTGGCCCAGGAGCCAGGTCAAGAAGGCGCCGGCGATCGGCACCGACGGCGTACTGCCGGCCGAGGACGAGGCGGCGATCTTCGCCCACTACGAACTGGACTACGCGCCGGGCGCGGGCGGTGAACGCCGCCTGGCACGCCGATAGGACCCGCCCACGCACCGCAAGGAGACCGAAGATGGCACTGGTGCTGTTCCTGATCATCGTGGCGATCGTGCTCGGAATCGTCGGCGTGGTCACCCACGGCCTGATCTACCTGCTGTTCATCGGCATCGCCGTACTCGTCATCGCCGTGGTCATCTCCGCCGCCCGGTTCCGGCACGGCGGTCGCTCCTCCAACCGCTGAGACCCGCCGGCAGTCTGCCGATCAGTACGGGGAACCGCTTCGCAAGCAGGTGCCTGCGACGTGCCGGGTCGGGGCCGCCGGCCCGGAACCGGGTGCCGACGGGCCGCCCCTGCACGAAGGCACCAGGCCGGCCGGTACCCGTGTCCGGAGAGGCGGGGGACACACGCCCCTCCGGTCCGAGCACGAGGCAGCCCAGCGTGCGCCTCGCCCCCGGCGGGGGACCCATGCATAACACTGTGTGCCGTGTCGGATACAGGTCGAGGTGGCAAGGACGGCGTGCAGGAGGGCGGCGCGCCGAGCCCCGACGCCCTGCTGTCGGTGCTCGACGCGGAGCAGCTCGGGGTGTTGCGCCGGGTGGGGCTTGAGTGGGGTCGGGTTGCCGGGGATCCGCAGGCGTGGCGACGTGCGCTGCCGGTGGATCCGGATCTCGGTCGTTATCCCGCTCCTTCGGAGATCCTTCCGGTCCGCTTCGGCCGTTTGGTACGGGTCGCCACGATTGGCGGACGACCGCCTGCGGTTGAGGCGACCGGCGAGGACACACGGACTTCCCGGCTCGGCCGGGCCGGTTCCAGGGTGCGGCACGTGGTGCTCGGGGCTCCGCTGAGGAGCACCGCGATCGCGCACGAGCGGATGCGCAAGCTGGTGGCGTTGCCGGTGCTGTCCGCCGACGCGCTCTCCTCGGTCGCGTACGGACCCGAGGCGATGCTGGCCGTCCTCGTCCTCGCCGGTGCCGCCGGGTTGCGGTACTCGGTGCCGATCGCCGTGACGATCGTGTTCCTGATGCTCGCAGTCGGGGTGTCCTACCGTCAGACGATCCGCGCCTATCCGCACGGCGGTGGTTCGTACATCGTCGCCACCGCCAACCTGGGCCGCGTTCCCGGGCTGGCGGCCGCTGCCGGTCTGATGACCGACTACATCCTCACGGTCGCGGTCTCGATCGCCTCCGGGATGGCGGCGGTCACCTCGGCGATCCCCTCGCTCGAACCCGACATCGTGCCGATCGGCGTCGCCGTGATCGCTGTGCTACTCGCCGGGAACCTCCGCGGTGTGCGGCAGGCGGGTGCGCTGTTCGCCGCACCGACGTACGCCTTCGTCCTCGCGGTCCTGGCACTCGTCGCCGTGGGTCTGTTCGACGCGGCCGGCCGCGGTTTCCACCCGGCGGCGACACCACAGCCGACCGCGACCGAGGGCGTCAGCCTGCTCCTGGTCCTGCGTGCCTTCGCCTCGGGTTCGACGGCGATGACCGGCATCGAGGCGATCTCCAACGCCGTGCCGGCCTTCCAGCCGACCGAGTGGCGCAACGCCCGCACGACACTGACCTGGATGGTCGGCCTGCTCGTCGCGCTGTTCGCGGGCACGATCGCTCTGGTCCATCTCGGCGGCGTCGTGCCCAGTGCGAACGAGACGGTGCTGTCACAGCTCGCCCATCGCACCTTCGGCCCTGGTTTCTTCTACGTCTTCACCCAGGCTGCCACCGCCGCGATCCTGCTCCTCGCGGCCAACACCGCCTACAACGACTTCCCCCGCGTCCTGTTCCTGCTGGCCCGCGACAGCCAGGCACCGCGGATCTTCCTACGACTGGGCGACCGTCTGGCCTTCAGCAACGGGATCATCCTGCTCTCGGTCGCCGCGGCCGCGATCTACGCGGCGTTCGGCGGCAAGACCGGCCCTCTGATCCCGCTCTATGCCGTCGGCGTCTTCCTCGCCTTCACACTGTCGCAGACCGGCATGGTCGTTCACTGGTGGCGCCTGCGCGACCCCCACTGGCGCAAGAGCCTGGCCTTCAACGCCACCGGCGCCCTGCTCTCGGCGGTCGTCCTCATCACCGCCGGCATCACCAAGTTCACCGAGGGCGCCTGGTTCGCCGTGCTCACGGTGGGACTGTTCATCCTGGTGACGACAAGGATCCGGCACCACTACGACACGGTCCGCGCAGCAGTCGCCCTGCACCCCCACGCCGTCGAAGTCCCCAGCCACACCATCACACCGCCGGGCCCGGGGAGTGGCAAACCACGAGCCAGCCGGCCCGAGGCGCCGTCCGAGTCCGAGTCACAGGCGGAGACCGCGGCAGAAGCGGAGAGCGAGGAAACCCCGGAGGAGATCCACCCCCTGTCGATCGTGCCGATCGCCACACTGGACCAGGCCGGCATGCGCGCCCTCGCCTACGCCGCCTCGCTCCAGCAGCCCGTACTCGCGCTCCACATCAGCCCCAGCACGGACGAGGCCCAACGCTTCCGCGAGTACTGGAACCTGTGGGGCGACCACCTACCCCTGAAGATCGTCCTCTCCCCCTACCGTGCGATCGTCGCACCACTGGTCAACTACATCGAGTCGCTGCACCACCAGCGCCCGGACCTCACCCTGACCGTCATCCTCCCGGAGATCGTCGTACGGCACTGGCGCCACCGCCTCCTGCACAACCGGCTCGCGGCCAGGCTACGGAGAGCGCTGCGCCCCCTGCCGAAGGTCGTCGTCACGACCGTCCCGTTCCACGTGTAGGACAGCGGCGCCACCGAGCAACCCGACGTGTCCGACCGCGCACAGTGGCACATCCGTTTCGTCGGGCCACCGGGACGGTTCCTCGGCCGCCCCGGAAAGGCCGATCCTCGGCAAGGGCGGGCGCAACGGATAGTTGGCCCCGGGCCGACGGACTGCTGCGCTGCGAGGACGGCCAGCTGATGCCGCAGCACGAGTATCTCGACGTCCTTGGCCATGGAGGACCGCGCCAGCAGACGCAACCAGCCGAGCAGAACCTGCCACGGTACGGCCTCGATCTGCGGACCGGCCAGCCGGCGGATCCGATCGATCGTGACTTGGCAGAAGCCGCAGTCCCCGTCGTACGCCAGCACCGGTTCTGTGCTGGCGGCCGCGCCGCTCATCTCGTCTCCGTCCACGGCTGGAGCAGTTCCTCGCACATCTTGGCCTCAGCCGGCCGATCCGGGCTGCGCCGGTACGACTGGGCTCTCCCTCCTGGACGGTTCCCCTGCTCCCGCGCCAGCTGCCCGTTGAAAGGTGCGCCGCCACAGTTGTCCCAGGAATGTGTAGAAGCGGTCCGGCAGGAATACGGCATCAGCGACGATCATGGCTCCGGAGAAGAGCGGAAGTCCCATCAGAACGGCGATGCCCACGTGCATCCCGAGCAGCATTGTCAGGACGATGTACTTCAGCCTGCCGAACAGCACGAACGGGAAGGCCACCTGCAACAGCACCGTCATGTAGGTGGTGACGGCGATCAGGATGGGGTGGCTGTCCACCATGAGTGACAACGCGGGCCAGGGCCGGAACAGGTCGAGGTTCATGACGTAGTGGAGGGCAGTCCCGTTTTCCCAGGAGCCGCCCTGCGCCTTGTACAAGCCTGCGGATCCGTAGACGATGCAGACCTGAGCCGCGATGACGACCATGGCACAGTTGTGCAGCACAGTGCTCAATAGCTTGCGTGTGACGCTGAGTTGAAACCGGAAGCTGGGCGTTCTCGGACCTGCCACCGAGTGCCCTGCCTTGCTTGGGGCCGCGAGGCGGGTCCTCCGCGCGTCGAGGGACCAGCGGCGGCCGCAAGCAGTCAAGGAGAGGTACATGGCCATGAGGAGGATGAGGTTGTCTCCCCCGTCCGTCATGAAGATGGCCCGCGCATGGAACGAGGTCACCACGACCGCGAACAGGATCGACACCATCCTGGTTCGCCAGCCCAGGGCGAACAGTACGGACGTGACGACAGCCATCGCATAGCAGATCTCGAAGTACGCCTGACTGTCAGACAGGGTAAGAATGCTGAACCAGCCGGTCTGATCGAACAGTTGCCTCGCCAGGGCGGGCGTCCACGGCGAACCAGGACCCCAGATCTCGTCGCGGTGCGGGAACTCCCTCAGCAGGAAGGCCAGGTAGAGCAGGCCGTACCCGATGCGCAGCACTGCCGCCGCGTACAGGGACATCGGTCGATCGGTCACGGCGCTGCTGAGCGCGCCGATTCGGCGGAACATCCGTTGGCTGTCTGCGTCACCGTTCGGCAGGGCCGTGTGGCGCGGAGGGAGCGTCGGAACTGGAGCCTGCTCAGTTTCCATTGGATTCCACCTTCCACCAGGGCAGATACCTGGTGTCGACCGAGGCTGGTGCAGCCGGGCGCGGACCGCCCGGCGTGGTGGGCGCCGCGATAGGTGTAGTAATCACCCGCAACTGGACGGCCTCATACGTAACGTTCTGATGGACGGCGAGTCGCTCCACCGCAATATTGCGAAGGTACGTCCGCAACATCACAGCCCGCTCGGAGTGAGGCTGGTCGTCGCTTCCATACGCTTCGAGATAAGCGATCCAGGATCGACGCAGCATGTTCTGCGTTGTATGACTCGGGAAGACGTTGTGCTCGACGTCGGAGTCGTCGACGGCGGTCAGGTCGAACCAGTCACTGACCTCACGGTTACCATCCGCTGAGGTCCGCTCGGTTCTCACGGAAATCTGCCGGGTCACGGACTCCGGGTCCGGTGCGAACAGCCGCCAGTTCTGCTCGAACAACGGGAAGATCCACGCATTGAGCTGCCTGTCGTAGTACTGGGACAGTTGGTTCGAGGGAGCTACATACAGAAATACCAGAAACACGTGGACGAGGGACGTTGCCAGGCACAGAGCCACAGCGATGACCGCGGCCGCCCCCAACGGGCGCGACAGTCCTGACAGGCCGGCAAGCTGCTCGCCGGGCTCCGTGACGGACGGCTGGGCGCCCTGCACTGCGTCAACGGGAATGCCATCGTCGGCCGGTTGGCGGCCCGCTTGTTTCGTCTTCACGGACTCTGTGCCGCCCATCGCACGACTGGTCCCCGTCCTTACCACTGTGCCGGCTCCCTCGACTCTGCATGCCTTGAACGTCTTGGGGCGCGCGACAGGATCCATAACGGTCCGCCGCGCGCCACCAGTCCTGCGTTCCTCAAGTGGGCGGGCGCCTCGGGGCAGCCCCTGAGGGCCGGACGCCCGAACCGCATTCACGCGCGAGGGCCTCTGCTCATGGCCCGCCTGTCGTGATGCCCACCTGGCTTTCTGAATCAGCTACGAGTTCATGGGCTCGCCCCACTTGTCGTCGCACGGAGAACACCCGTGCTCGCCGTGCTCGCCATGGTCGCCATGGTCGCCGTGCTCGCCATGGTCGCCGTGCTCGCCATGGTCGCCGTGCTCGCCGTGCTCGCCATGGTCGCCGTGCTCGCCGTGCTCGCCGTGCTCGCCGTGCTCGCCATGGTCACCGTGCTCGCCGTGGTTCCCGCCCGTGGTAGCGCCGGTGATGCCACCCGTCGTGGTACCACCAGTGGTGTTGCCGGCGACCGCGCCACCCAGGAGGCCGCTTGTCGTGCCACCAGTTGTCAGCACACCGCCGAGCACACCGCCCAGGAGACCGCCCGTGGTGCTGCCAGTGGTACCGGCAGTTGTACCGCCAGCGGTAGTACCGGCAGTTGTACCGCCAGTGGTGGTCGCTGGGCAGCTGGGCAGGGTGATCCGGTTGGTGTCCAGCGTCACGGAGCCGTTGCGGGCCAGCGCGCGGCCGTCGATGCTCGCGCTGGTGTTAAGCCCGATCGAGGTCAGTGCCAGGATGTTGCCCACGAAGGTGGTGCTGGTGCCCAGCGTGGCAGAACTTCCGATCTGCCAGTAGACGTTGCACGGCGCAGCACCGTTGATCAGGAGCACACGGCTGGCGGATGCCGTCGTCAGGGTCGATCCGACCTGGAAGACCCAGACGGCGTTGGGGTTGCCCTGCGCGTCAAGCGTGAGGGTGCCCGTGAGGCCGATGGAAGACGAGGCGGTATAGACACCCGGAACAAGCGTCAGGCCACCGAGGTCTCCAGGGGAGGTGAGGGTGACATTCGTGGCCTGGCTCGCGGCGTTGTTGTACGCCGTGGTCAGATCGTTCTGGGCCTGAAGCGCGACCGCATCCGCCTGGTGAGTGGCCCCGCTCACCAGGCCAGGCGGAAACCCGGTGATTGACGAACCCGGGCTCACTCCGAGGTCTCCGGTGATGGCGGAGGGACCGGTGTTGGTGACGGACTGGCCGCCCAGAACCGCGAAGCTGCTCGCCGTCCCCAAGGGAACGGCCGTGGCAATGGCATGAGCCGGCAGCAGCGATGTCGTGATTGCGGCAGCGACGATGAACACGACCGTCGCGACCCAAGTCGAAATTGCGCGCCAGTTAAGCACGCCAGAGATGTTCAGTGTCATCTAAAGGCCTATTTCTTTGAGGAAATATGGCAGGTTCGCGATCGTCGATCTCCGACGACCTGACACCCCCTTTCCGTTGCAGGAATCGTAGATTTCGACGACCCATCCCTCATTCTCCCAGGGAAGAGGTTCGACTTTATATTAGCCGACATCAAAGATCTGCAAGCGATCCATACGGGTGATTTCCGAATGAATTGCCACTTATGATCACATAATCAAATAGATATGCTTGGCGATCGCCCTCCGTCCAGTTACACCGAGTCGACAACGACCTGGGGCGCGTATTTGATTCACCCTCGTGGCGGGTCCTGGTCTGGGTGCGGGCCCACCACGACGCCGCCGGGATGCACCTCGACTCCGACACCATGAACGCCCTGGAGAAGGCCGCCGACGAGGCGGAGAAGGCCGGGCAAAGGGGGAGGCCGGAAGGACAAGGCGGGCAGGATGTCCCAGACAACCCGGAACGGGAAGAACGGCGCCGTATCCGGCGTCGGCGCAAGCTCCGGCTGAAGGCCGCCCTGCTCGCGTTCTCAAGGCGCGACAGCAGCTCAGCGAGCACTCCCAGCCTCCGGTGATCGCACGGTGGTCGCACCAAAACGATCACTCGACAGAACTGTGGGCGAGGATCCAGACTCATAAATCGGGACAAATCTGCGCGGATCAGTCGCCGGCAAGGAAGATCACGCATGACGGCGGTCAACTCGTTGGTGGCAGGTCACCCATTCGGGAGAGCCGGGCTCATCCGGCCGCGAAGCACCACGCTTGACCATCCGGCCCCAACTCCAGGCCGGCTAAGGCGAGTTGTCCGGCACCGCTCGCCATCAGGCGACGTTCCCAGGCCGATCAGGGCGCGACCACCATGCGACCACCACCCCGCGACACGCACAAAGAGGCGCTTCCATCATTCCGATGGACACCCGCCGCGTTCGCGGCTCATGCTCCGGTGACGGCCGCCGGATGGAGCGGAGGTCAACTGTCGCTGCGGTAATGGTCCATCGAGACCTTCACCGGGCCGTTGCCGGTCACGGAGATGACCCGCACGATCGCTATGGCGTGAGTGCTTCTCGATCGCACGCAGAAGGCTCGGCCGGCCGGCAGGTCACTGAAGTCGAGGGCCGTCGCCGGATGCCGGTCGATGGCCGTCGAGCAATCGGCCGGGGTTGGCCGCCCGCTGGGGGTGATGGCGGCGTCGCTTCCCGTCGGGATCAGGAACTCCTTGGCGTTGTGCCCTACGGACCACTCGGTGGACAGCGCGGGGATCAACTTGCCGGTCTCGATGTCGAAGTCGTAGGAGTCGTCGGGTGCG
This sequence comes from Kitasatospora sp. NPDC023120, assembly GCF_055560835.1. Classification (NCBI taxonomy): domain Bacteria; kingdom Bacillati; phylum Actinomycetota; class Actinomycetes; order Kitasatosporales; family Streptomycetaceae; genus Kitasatospora; species Kitasatospora sp. NPDC023120. The sequence continues at coordinate 8,376 of NZ_JBVHHY010000059.1, forward strand.
GTCATGACCGTGCCGGTGTACGCAGCGGTGTACGTGGCCGGGCTCGCCGGGTCGATCGGCGTCGGGCCGTCGGCCGCCGGTGCCGGTGTGTCCGGGCCGGTGTCACCGGCCGTCGGGCTGTCGCCGGTCCATCCCGTGGCTGCGAGGATCCGGTCGAGCTTGTCGGACAGGAGCACTCCGCCGATCGTGCCGCCGAGAGCCACCACCAGTGCCGTTAGCAGCAGCCCCGTCGTCCAGGTCGGGCCGTTGCGGCGGGGCTTGCCCACCGCGGGTACCGCAGGGGCGCCAACGGTCGGCAGTGGGGACGGTGGCAAGGCGGTCGGCGTCTCGGGCAGGGGCTGTGGAGCTCCGTAGGAGCCGGGCGGGGCCTGGACGGCAACGACGTGGGGAAAGATCGCGGTGGGCAGGTCCTGCGGCAGGTCGGAGCGGCGGGTGATGACGGTGCTGATCTGAGTGGGCAGCCAGTCGTCGGCGAAGCGCAGCCCGCCGCCTGCGGCGGGGTGGTTGCGGGCGGCCTCGATGATCTCGGCAGGGGTGGGCCGCTCCTCGGGCTGCTTGGCCAGACAGCGCAGCAGCAGCGCGTGCAGGTTGCCCGGGACACGGCCGAGATCCGGCTGCTCGTTCACCACCCGGTACAGCACCGTGGTCTCCGGTCCCTCGCCGAACGGCTGGGTGCCGCCGGCGGTGTACGCCGCCAGCGAGCCCAGCGCGAAGACGTCCGTCGCGGGCGTGGCCGGCCGGCCAAGGGCCTGCTCGGGCGCCATGAAGGCGGGCGAACCGATCCGGAAACCGGTGCCGGTCAGCGCGACGGCGTCGGCCGCGCGGGCGATGCCGAAGTCGATCACGCGCGGACCGTCGGCCGCGAGCAGCACGTTGGCGGGTTTGAGATCCCGGTGCACCACCGCGGCGCCGTGGATCGCCTGCAGCGCCTCCGCGATCCCGCCTACCAACAGCAGGACCGTGCGCACCGGTAGCGCACCGTGTTCCCGGACCACCTGCTGCAGCGACGGGCCCGGAACGTACGCGGTGGCCAGCCAGGGCACGTCGTCGTCCGCGCCGGAGTCGATCACCTGGGCGGTGTACAGCCCATGGATCCGCCGGGCGTTGGTGACCTCCTGTGCGAAGCGCCACCGGAACTCCGTGTCCTGCGCGAACTCCGGCCGGACCGTCTTGAGGGCCACCGGCCGTCCACCGGGTGTGTAGGACAGGTAGACGCGCCCCATGCCGCCTGCTCCGAGCCGGGCGTGCAGCCGGTAGCCGCCTACTTCGGCCGGATCGTCGGGCTGCAGGGGCTGGTAAAGCGTTGACGCGGGCAAGGAGTCCAGGGACATGTCGATGGGCATGTGGAAGGTCTCCAGTGGTGCGAGCTGTGAGCGGGGGCGAGGGTGGCGCGACGGGAGTGCCGGCCGTTCAGCAGGCCGTCCCGCTCGGGACCGGCTTGAGGTCGATGAGGTAGGCGTCCACGGCGTCGTTGACGCAGGCGTTGCTGCGGCCGTAGGCGGTGTGACCGGTCCCCTTGAAGGTGAGCAGCATGCCGCCGGGCAGTTGGTCGGCGAGGCCCTGCGACCACTGGTAGGGCGTGGCCGGGTCGCCGGTGGTGCCGACGACCAGGGCCGGGGGCAGGCCCTTGGCGTTCACGCGGTGCGGCTGCTGCTGTCCGGTCGGCCAGTCCTTACAGGTGAGTTCGGCGAGCACGGCGGATGTGCCGAAGACTCCGGCCTCCTGGTCGGCGCGCTCCAGCAGCTCCCAGTAGGGCGGTGGGTCCCTCGGGTGTGGCTGGTCGAGGCAGTTGACGGCGGTGATGGCGACGGAGGAGTTGTCGGGCCCCTGCTCGCCGGAGCTGCCCGGGTCGGAGCTGTCGTCCTGGGCGGGCTGGGCGGATATGCCGGGGCTGGCGATCTCGGCGAGCTTCGTCCCGTCACCGCCCCGCGCGGCGCGCAACGCCTTCGATAGCTCCTGCCACTGGGACTCGGGTGAGTACATCGACTTGGTGAGGGCGGCGAGCAGCATGTTCTGGTCGAGCCGCTCGGTGGTGCCCTTGATACGCAGCGGGTGCTTGGCCGTCCGCCGGTGCAGGTCGGTGATCACCTTGTGGATGCCGTCCGGGGTGGTGGCGGGGCAGGCGTCGTGAACCACGGTGACGCACTTCTGAGCGTAGTCGTCCACCGACTTCCGGAAGGCTTTGCCCTGCTGGAGGGCGGCCGCGGACCAGTCGAGTGAGGGGTCGACCGCGCCATCGAGGACGAGTGCGCGGACCCGTTGCGGGAACAGTTCGCCGTAGACGGTGCCGAGGTAGGTGCCGTAGGACCAGCCGAGGTAGCTGAGCTTCTCGTCGCCGAGAGCCGCGCGCAGCACGTCCAGGTCGCGGGCCGCGTCCAGTGTCCCGACGTGCGGCAGGATGGCTCCGCTGCGGGCCTTGCAGGAGGCTGCCTGCTTCTCGGCGTCCGCGAGCGCGGCGCTGCGTTCGGCGGCGGTCTTCGGATACGCACTCGTCGAGGCGGAGTCGGATTCGGGCTGGTCCTGGTCGGCGGAGTCGGAGGAGCCGCAGTCGATGGCCGGCTTGCTGCCGGCCACGCCCCGCGGGTCGAAACTGACGATGTCGAAGCGGGCGCGCGCCCGTTCGCTGAAGGAGGAGAGACCGCCGGACTTCAGTTGCCCGACCCCGGATTCGCCCGGTCCGCCGGGGTTGAAGACCAGGGAGCCCACGCGCCGGGCGGGGTCCGCCGTGACGGACCTGGCCAGCGGCAGGGTGAAGGTCTGGCCGGTCTCCGGGTGCGCGTAGTCCACCGGGACGGTCAACGTGGCGCACTGCAGCTCGCCGCACGTGGTCCAGGTCGGCTTCTGCCGGTAGAAGGTCTGCAAAGCGCTCTGCTGCGCGGAATCGGTCGGCGCCGTGCCGGCGCCCTCCGCAGCCGTGTCCCCGTACGCCGGGATGCATCCGGCAAGTGCCGTGACGCCGAGTGCGGCCAGGGCCAGGATCAGGCCGGCACGCTTGCTCGTCGGGTGCTTCATGGGAGTGCTCCAGAGGGACTTGGCAGGGTTGTTGCGCACGGCGCCCACGGTGATCAGCGGCACCGGCACCACCTCGGCGGCCCGGGGCGGCTGGGCCGAGGGCTCCATCCGCCGGGCCGGTGGCGGTCCCCGGGCGCGTGGGGGATCGCGCCCGGGGGTGTCTCACGGCGCCGCGTGCCGGTCCGCCCACGTATCTCCCGGGCGAACGGCCGCGCTGCTCGGCTCCTGCCGGTTCGCTCCGCTGTGACCTCACAGATGATTGCCGAGCGAAGCTGAGGATTTGATGAGGGCGGCCCGGGTGCACAGCCTGTGCCGACGGGCGGCCACCGTCCGGCCCGCGGTGCAGCGGTTCGCCGACCTGGAGATCGACACCGCCCGCCGCCAGGTGCACCGGGACGGCGTGCTGCTGATGCTGACCCGCAAGGAGTTCGCCGTATTGGAGTTGCTCGCGGCCCGGGCGGACCAGGCCGTACCCCGCGCCGACCTGATCGAGAAATGCTGGGACGAGATGACCGAGCCGAACTCCAACGTCGTCGAGGTGCGGTCTCCCAGCTGCGCCGCGACGAGCACCGCACCGCCGCGCTCGAACGGACCGTGCGCCTGGCGTCCCGGATGGGCGACCTGATCGACGGCCTGCTCACCCGGGCCCGGCTGATGGCCGGTGTCGGCACCCTGGCCGGCCAGCCGCTACGCCTGGACCAGCTCGTCGAGGTGGTCGTCGACGACATCGAAACCGGCGAGCACCACGTGAGCGTCCACACCGAACCGGTCGTCGTGGTCGCCGATCCCGACCTGCTCCGGCGGGCGGTGGCCAACCTGCTCGGCAACGCGCTCCTCCACGGCCGTCGTCCTCTCCCCTATCGCGCGATCGTCGCACCGCTGGTCAACTACATCGAGTCGCTGCACCACCAGCGCCCGGACCTCACCCTGACCGTCATCCTCCCGGAGATCGTCGTACGGCACTGGCGCCACCGCCTCCTGCACAACCGGCTCGCGGCCAGGCCACGGAGAGCGCTGCGCCCCCTGCCGAAGGTCGTCGTCACGACCGTCCCGTTCCACGTGTAGGACAGCGGCGGCACCGAGCAACCCGACGTGTCCGACCGCGCACAGCGGCACATCCGTTTCGTCGGGCCACCGGGACGGTTCCTCGGCCGCCCCGGAAAGGCCGACCCTCGGCAAGGGCGGGCGCAACGGATAGTTGGCCCCGGGCCGACCAGGGCACGGAGGAGGAGTCCAGGCCCCTTGGGCGGGCATGACGGGGCTCCGGTGGTGGGACCGGGCTCAAACCTGGACAATTTGGTCATGGCAAGCCTTGAGGCGAACCCCGGAACAGTGCATCTGGCCCATGGGGCGGGATACGTCAGCCCCGGCGTTGCGCTCGGCGAGTCGGTCGGGGGCATCATTCGTATCGACGAGCACGGATGGGTGCACGTTACTCAGAAGGACGGATCTCGGGTGTCGTTCCCGCCGCATGCTGTGGAACGCATCGACTGGGGCGAGGACGCTTCCTAGACACGAGGCTCCGAGTCTTGCCGCGGGCAGAGCACGGCCGCCCCGTCGCACGCGAAGGCGCCAGGGGTGAGCGGCCCTCGCGCGGCGCCGGACGGCGGCACGGTGACCGGCTCCTGTGCTTCACCGACGGCCTGGTCGAGGAGCGCGAGGCCGGCGGGGAGCAGTTCGGGGAGGAACAGTTCATCGACTGGGTCAACCGCGTCGAGCGATCGCAGGACGGGGTACGGGCCGTGGTGCGCGCGCTTTCCCACGTCCTGAAGGAGAAACGGGGCGGTCGTACGAGCGACGACGCGACCCTGTTCCTGATCGAGTGGCGCTGAGACGCCCGAACCCCCGCCGCGGCTCACCAGAGCGGCCGGATCGGTCTGGCACGGGCGGAGTACCGTGGAGATGTCGGGGCAGCCCGAGCGGCCGCGCCCTGAGGGTCGGCCCTCGCTCAGCGGGCTCGGCCCGCGTCCACGGACAGGTGGCGAGCCATGTCGGACGAAACCGGTGCCACGCTCCCGGGACTTCTGCCGGACCGGTTCCAGCAGGCCGCGAAGCCGGGGACAGCCCTGCTGCGCCTGGAGACCACCCGGTCACGCGAAGGTGCGCTCGACGGCGCGTGGTGGCCGCGTTCACGGGACATCAGCGCCGAACTTCCCGGCCTGGTCAGGGCGTTGACCGAACACCTCGGCCCCGTCGCGAGCGTCGGCCTGGACACGGAAGCCTGGGACGACGTCCCGGCCCGCCTGGTCGTCGACGGCCGGTCGGTGCACATC
>NZ_JBVHHY010000060.1:0-12919 GCF_055560835.1 Kitasatospora sp. NPDC023120
CGGCCCATTGCTCATCAGAAAGATCTCCACGCCCCACAGCGAAGATCATGAACGCTGCGGGACGTGACGACCATCAGTTCTAAAACACGGCCTAGGCGAGCTGAGGAGCTCCTCCGCGCTCTGAGCCACCCGCGAGCGGATGGGCCGCGACTTCAGCAGTGCGTGGACAGAGGCCACCGCGTCGTCCCCTGACACCGGTGCGGTGAAACTGGAGACGACCTGTGCGAAGTCCTTGAGCCTATGGAGTCGGGTCTCCAGACCCTGCACGTCCTGGTCCATTGAGTGGTGTGCATCGTGAAGTTGCAGGTCACGGGCCTGGTGTGATTGCTTGCCCGGGTGCTCGTGCTGGTAGCGCGCGGCAGTCTGCCGTATAGATCGTCGGGCAGGGAGGTATTCGTGGGTTCTGGTCCGTTTCGGCTCCCGAGGCTCCTACGCTCCCGGGCATGGTGGACCGCGAGGTACTGGAACGGATCACCGCGCGCCGGGCGGAACTGGACGGGCTGCACGGCTGGAAGGTCGAGGAGTTCCTGGCGCTGACCGAGCGGCGCGCCCGAGACAGCGGCATCCGCCCGCACCTGCTGTCCCTTCAGGAACTCCAGGAGGGCCAGGCCGCTGTGGTCGCCGAGCGGCTGGGCCTGGCGTACGTGGAGGAGCCGAACGTCCGTCCTGGGTCCCGCAATGCGATCTTCTACGACCCGACCGTGTTCCGGCCGGACGGCGAGTGGGTGCCGTACGTGGAGGGGATCCGGCACCGCCCCTCCATGGTGAGGCTGTACCTGATCGACCTTGCCACCGGTGCCAGCAGCAGGGGCAAGCTGTCGGTCGCCAGCGTCCACGCCAACTTCGGAAACCCCCACGCCCGGGGTGACCAGCTCAGGTGGCTGCTGTCGAACATGGTCAAGGACGGGCGGCTCGGCTTCCTCCAGGGCGACTGGAACTCCTGGCCGGTGTGGGGCTGTCCCCGCACCCTGGACAACGTGCTGGACCATGCCTACGCGCTGGACCGCTGGCCGCCTCCCCGGGCGACGTCCACAACAGCATCAACGGTGGTACTCAGAGCGGCCCCCTCATCCAGGGACGGGATTTCGCTTCCCTCACGTTCAACCTGCACGGTGGTACGCAAAGTGCCGGAAGCTGACCTGTCTCCTCGGCGAGCCATCGTGGTGCCCCAGGCGGTCTCAGGACGAATGCCCTGCCGGCGCCCTCGATCGAGGGCGCCGGCAGGGCATCAGTCAGCGCGGCGGAGTGTCGGGGTCAGGAGGGGTCGCCGTACTGGAGACCGCGGCCGTTGGTGCCGATGTAGACGCGGCCGTAGGTGTCGGGGTCACCTCAGCCGCGAAGCTCGGCGTGGACCCGCCGGGCCCCGTAGGTCTCCTTGTGCTCGGCGTGGATCTCGCGGATCTCGGCCACCAGGGCCTCCTCCTCAAGTCGGCGCTCGGCGCGGGCCTCGGCGCCGGCCTGCCATCGGTAGTAGCCCGAGCGGGAGACCTCCAGCACCCGACACAGCCGCTGGACGCCGAACTCGCCGGCGTTGTCGGAGATGAAGTCCCAGCGGCGGGACGTCACTTCATCTCCTTGGCAAAATAGGCGGCTGCCCGGCGCAGGATCTCGCGCTCCAGCTGCCATTCCTTCTCCGCCTTGAGAAGACGCGCGTTCTCCGCGCGCAGTCGAGCCAGCTCCGCCTCCGCACTCTCGGCCTGCGGCCCGCCGCCCGGGGTGCCCGCCCCCTCGGCCTCACGCACCCACGCACGCAACGTCTCGTGGTTCACGTTCAAGTCGTCGGCGACCGCCTTGAACGACCGCCTGCCCGCCGATGCCCGCCACAACGCGACCGCATCCGCCCTGAACTCCGGACTGTACTTCAAGGGACGTCCCACGTGGATCTTCACCTTCCTGGACCAACGAGATCCATTCTCAGGTGTGTCCACACCGCGGGGGTCACCTCACTGTGCGGGCACCACCGTGCCCGCGGACGGCGCCTACCTCAACACCGGCCTGGTCGTCCCCCACCGCCGACGAGCCGGCCGCCCCCTCCTACGGGCCCAGGAGGAGGACAACGCCGAACACCGCCGGGTGCGCGCCCGCGTCGAGCACACCTTCGCCCGGATGAAGAACTACAAGATCCTCCGCGATTGCCGACAGAAAGGCGACGGCCTGCACCACGCGGTGCAGGCCGTCGCCCACATGCACAACCTCGCCCGAACCGCCTGAACCAGCAGGTCAAAGCACACATTGACCTGCCCCCACCCGGACTTCTGCAACAAGCTTTAAGCAGCGTTGCAGTACTGGCGCGTCCACGCTTCACCGTCACCGGCAAGATCCGGACCGCTCACCCGCTGAATCAGGCCTGCTGACTGGCCAAGCGCTTTGCGGCCTTCAGGCGTTCCGGTTGCAGAGGATCAATTAGGGTCCCTGCGCCCTGGCCTGGAGTGTGGGCCCAGCCGCGGAGCTTTCCGGCAAGCTTGTCCAGCCGCTGGTCGCCGGGGGGCACGTCGACGTAGAACAGGGACTCATCCGGTACCTTATCGTCGCCGCCCCAGCGGATAACGCCTTCGCAGTCAGCGAGAATGTCCCGGATGGTCACCTCCTCGAGAGGAAAGAAACCTCCGCGGGCTCCGGAGGGGTAGAAGCCCGGGCGGATCTGCACAGCTGTGCCGGATGCCTGGTTGGACTCCGCCAGATTCCGGCGCACCGAGGGCGGCGTGCGCCACCCGACCACGTCGCCTTCGCCCAGTGCGTCGATCTCGTAGTGGAAGCGGCTGATCACGTGCACGAGGACTGTTTCGACGTCGCCCATGCGCACCTGAACCCCCAGTGGTGTGCCGGGAACCGGGCGGGTGTAGATGTTGCCGCGGTCGTCCGTGACCTTCTCCATCTCCCAGCCGTTGCTCGACGCGGCGCCCGTTCGGACCCGGGCCTCCCGCTCCTGGGCCTCCTGCGTCAGCTTGCGCACGGCGTCAGGGTCGGGACCGGGGGTGGGGGCCGCCGCATGGGCCGGCGCGCCAAGCAACTGTGGTCCGACCGCGGCACCTGCGGCGATGCCGATGGCACGACGCAGCAGGGCGCGCCGCGGGATGTTCGCCGTCACGTGGTTTTCTCCTTGCTTCGGACGATCGCGAAAACGGTGAGTGTTACGGCACAGACCAGGAGAACGGCCAGCACCGGGTTGACGTATGAGGGGATGAGCACCGGGACGGTGCGGCCGTCGGAGCTGACGCAGCCGAACTCCAGGGGGATGAAGGAGGGGTCGTAGCCGGTCAGTTGCTTCCCCACTGCCGCATCGCAAGCCCTGCCCACGGTGTAGTCGTCGGCTCTGAACAGATGGAGCAGGCCCCATACGTAGAGACCGACCGTCGTGGCCCAAGCCAGGGCTGAGGCCGAGACGAGGGCCGTTGCACGGGATCTCTTCGTCCGGGTACGGAGCAGCATCCTGATGCCGTAAACGGCCAGCCATACAGTGGCGAGGAAGCCGGCCAGCAGCAACAGGAGAACGATGACGCCTTCGTGTCTGGCGAACGGCTGGTCTCCGGACATCACATGCCTCACATCCTGTCAGAGGTTCCGGGAGATGGCGTTGTACTTCTCCATCACGTAGTACAGTCCCATGCGCTTCTTCGCCTCGGAGTACGCCACCTCGCCGGGACCTTGGTAGCGGCGCAGGATGTCGTAGATCTCCTCGTCCGCGTAATCCAGGCGCGGCGGCCTCATCGCGGGCGAGTTGTCGTCCCCGAGGGGCTTGCCTGCGATGTCCCACATGTGGACGATGAAGACGCTGGTTATGTCGAAGGTCTCGGAGTCGTACGCGTTCTTCCAGGCGTTGTACTTGTCCTCGTCGCTGTTCGGATCGGCGATGGCCCGACCGGTCACGAGGCCCTGGCGAAGGCAGTAGTTCCATGCCCCGACGAGCGTTGCGCCGCGCTGCTTGGCGATCCCCGTCGATGAGTCCTCGAAATGGCCGGTCGTGTTGAACGTCGCAATGATGGTTGCCCAGAAAGCCTGGTCAGCCGGGTTGATGTGCCGCATCTCCCAGTACGCGGACGTCTGGACCAGAGCCTTTCGCAGGTTGTACCTGTTCGACAGCTCGGTGATGAGGTCGTCGTGGTCCACCACGGTCGACTGGAAGCACTTCCAATGCTGGTAGGAGTAAAGTCCGCCGTCGTTTGCGTAGCCGATGGACTCCATGTACTTGCCGACGTCCGTCTTCATGGCCTCGATGACGGAGGCGTCGAGCCGGGTATCGGGCTTCACTGCTCGAGGCGAATTGAAGGAGCCCTGGCCAGTGTCGCGGCCGGAGGCGATGTTGTTGTCGATGTTGATCGCGCCGGCGCCGGTGCCGACCGTGCGCGTCACGATCTGGTCGTACGCCCAGTCCGCCGGCAGGGGGTAGCCGTAGTTGCCGGAGAATCCGTAGGACATGTCGGAGACGAAGGAGGCCGTCGAGTGGCCGGCTTTCGCCACTCGGGCGCACACGTTGCGTGGTCCGTACACGCCGATCTGGTAGCGATTGCCGTCGTCTGCGATGGCGTCCTGGATGCCCTTGAAGTGCGGCAACACGCTCGAGGTGATGTCGGAGTCCATGGCATCGAAGTCGACGGCGAAGAAGATCCGCGTACCGAGCTTGAACCCGTGGTCAAGGGCGGCGTTGACGGCAGCCTGGCCGGCCGTGCGGCCGGCCATGTAGGTGAAGTTCGAAGCGTCGCGTCCGTACGTCTGGTAGATGGGGAAGCAGCGCAAGCCGGCGTCAGCGATGGTCTGGAGTTCGCCTTCCTGGATCATCTTTTCGGGCAGGTTCTTCGGCAGCGGCACCAAAGGGTTGGTGAGGTAGCGTCCGACGTAGGTGATGCCCTCGGCCTTCAGCGCCGCCGCCCGCGCGGGCGTGATCCGAGTAACGCAGTCGCACGCCGCACCCTTGCGGGACTGATCGCCGTAGGAGACCAGCAGGGAGGCCCAAGTCGAGAAGTCGCCGTTGCCGGTGGCCGGGAGTCCGACGAACGACTGGAAGCTCCGTACGACGCCCGCCATCGCGCTGTCGAATGTGTCAGTGAAGGCGACCGGTTGGTTGTTGAGGATCATGGCCGCGGAGAAGAGGGATGCCCAGGTGCCGATCGTGCCCTGCGACACGGGGTGGGACTTGACGCCGGTCTGGGTGCCGGGGCCGAAGACCCCGTTCGCGACCCCGTCGGCCATCCCGAGCTCGTACTGGATCGCCAGGAGCATGGACCGCGCGACGTCGCGGGAGTTGTGGCCGTCACAGGGTATGACGAAGAAGTCCTGGCGGTTCAGGTACCGACCGTTGAGCCATTGCTGGACGCTACGGATCGCATCCGAGCCGGAGTTCACGCTGACGTACGCGTCCATGTTCAGCAGCGCCTTGAAGACCTTGGGAGTCAGGTCGCTGCCAGGGGACAGGCCGGTGATCCCCATGTCGGTCTTGAGCTTCGTCATACCCGCTTGGACGCCTGGGTTGTAAACGCCGTCCAGGCTGCCCCCGTCGTATCCCTTGCAGTACAGGGCTGACTGAATGATCTTGCAGAAGTTCTCCGAGGGTATGTTCCCGCTGTTCAGCAAGGGGTACTTGGCCGCCAGCGCGGACAGGGTGGTCGGGCCGAAGCTGTTCGACAGGCTCGTGATGCCGAGCTCTATCTGCAGGGCCCGGGTGAGCGCGTACATGGTCGGCCACCCGGTCTTCCCGTCCTCGTCCACGGTCATACCTATGCGGCTTCCGTAGAACGCGTTCACGAAGCTCTGTGCTCGTCGCACCATTTCGTCGGCCACTGCCGATTCCTCCTTCGTCTCACTGCGAGAGGTATCGCCCTTCCCAGGGCGGTTCGGGTTGATGGGTGCTGCGGTGGAACGGAGGGCGTCTTGAGCCGCACCTCGGGAAGGCGTCATCGCCTCAGTGCCTCGGCAGGCTGGATTCTGGAGGCCCGCCACGCGGGATAGACGCCGGCCAGCAGGCCGGTAGCCATGCCCAGAAGCGGGGCGGTGGTGATGGTGGTCGGATGCAGGACCGGTGTCCAGTGCCTGGCGGCGGCGACGGCGACGATGGTCACGGTTCCCAGTGAGGCGCCGACCAGGCCACCGAGCAGGCCCAGGGCCATGGATTCGGCGAGGAACTGCGTGGTGATGTGTCTGGCTCTGGCGCCGAGGGCGCGGCGCAGGCCGATTTCGCCGCTGCGTTCCATGACGGCGACCAGAGTGGTGTTGGCGATGCCCACGGCGCCGATCACGAGGCAGACGGCCGCGAGCAGGAGAAAGAGCTGTCCGAGGTCGTTCTCGACGCCGGAGCGCAGGCTGCGCGGGTCGGGCGGTGGGGTGGCCCGCAGGTAGTCCGGGTGGTCCGGGCGCAGGGCCAGGGGTGCTTCGGCGGCGATCTGGACGGCCGCGCCGAGCTGGGTGGTGATGAGCATCTTGGCCGGTTGGTCCGTGGGTGGTCCCCACAGGTCCTGCGCGGTGGTGCGCGGGACGATGACGGAGGTGAGCAGGTCGGGGCGACGCTGGACGTCCTTGATGACGCCGATGACGGTGAAGGGCGTGGCGCCGATGAATACGGAGGGCTGGCTGTGCAGGCTGGTGATGCCCAGGCGTGCAGCGGTAGCGGCGCCGAGAAGGGCGACGCGTTCGTGGTGCTGGTCGTGAAACTCGTCGTAGATACGCCCCTGTTGGATGGTTGGCCCGACCGTGCGCAGCATCCCGGCGGAGGCCGCAGTCAGCTGTGCTTGGCGGTCGACGGTCGCGTAGGCGGCGTCGGCCGGGGCGCTGGCAACGGTCTGGCCGACCGGCAGCCTGACACGCCAGGAGACGCCGGCCGCAGTCACCCCGTGCAACTGCCCTATGCGCGCGTCCGCGTCGGTGGGGAAGGCCGGACCGGCCTGGCCGGGGCTGTCGGGCGCGATGTCGTCGATGGTGACTTCGGTGGCGGTCAGTTCGCTGAAGCGGGCGTCGATCTGCGAGGCGGCCGTGCTGGTCAGTCCTGTGACGGCGATCAGCGCCCCGACGCCGAGAACCGTGCCGACGGCCGTGAGGGCGGAGCGCGCCGGGCGCTGGAGGACACCGGCCAGGGCCTCGGAGACGAGGTCGCGCAGGGACATTCGGGAACGAGGCAGCTTCATGCCGTCACCTGGCCATCGCGGATCGTGATGGTCCGCTGACCACGGCGGGCGACCTCAAGATCGTGAGTGATCACGACGACAGTCATTCCGTCGCCGTGCAGGCCGTCGAGCAGGTCGAGGACGGTTGCGGCCGTTACCGAGTCGAGATTGCCAGTCGGCTCGTCACACAGCAGCAACGAGGGTTCGGCTGCCAGGGCACGGGCGATCGCCACCCGCTGGCGCTCACCGCCGGAGAGCCGGGTGGGCAGCGCGTCCAGCCGGTGGCCGAGACCCACCCGGCGCAGCGCCGTTTCGGCCCGCTGCCTGCGCGCGCCACGGGCAACGCGCTGGTAGACCATGGCAAGTTCGACGTTCTCACGGGCGGTGCGGTGGGAGAGCAGGTGGAAGGACTGGAAGACGAAACCGATGCGCATGCCGCGCAGGGCGGTGCGTTCGGCGTCCTTGACTGTCGCGGTGTCGATGCCGTCCAGCAGGTAGCTGCCACAGGTCGGTTCGTCGAGCAGGCCGACGATGTTGAGGAACGTGGACTTGCCGGCGCCGGAAGGACCGACGATGGTGACGTACTCGCCTCGCCTCACGCTGAGGTCGCACGGATGCAGCGCCACCACTGCGGGCGGGCCAGGGTAAGTCAGACCGGCCTGGCGAAGTTCGATGACCGGTGTGCTCATCGGGCGCTGCCCACCACGACCTTGTCCCCGGGAGCCAGCGTCGCACCGGTCTCGGGGATGACCGCGACGAAGCCGCCGCCGGAGACGCCGGGACGTACCGGGACGCGGCGGGTGCTGCCATCCCGGCCGACTACGCTCACGCTGGTCCCGCCGTCCGCCCCGGAGGAGATGGCCGCGGAGGGGACGGCGAGGACCGGAGTGTCGGAGGAGGACGCGGTAACCGTTACCCGTACTTCCTTGCCGGCCAGGTCGGCCGGCAGCGGTGCGGTGGGCGCGACGCGCATCTGGTAGCCGGTGGCCGCCGCAGTCTGGTCTCCCTTGCCGGCAGGCGGAGCCTCGGCCACGGCTTGCACGGTCGCCGGCGCTCTGAGTCCACTTCCCTCGACGAGAATCTCGGCATGCTGGCCGGGCCTCAGAAGGCCCTTCTCCTGGGCGGAGACGTCAGCGACGACGATGGGGTCGCCAGTGGAGACCGTCATCAGCTTCTCTCCTGGGGCCTTGCCCACGGCGGCGGCGACCGCATCTGCCCGAGCCGGCAGGGCGCTGAAGAACACCACCTCCGACATGGGTACCACCACGGCGGCCTGGGACGCTGGGGCAGAAGACGGGGCAGCACTGGGAGGGGCTGTGGGTGCTTTCCCATCAGGGATCTTGTCGCCGGGCGAGTTGACGGCGGTGCGAATCGGTGTGTAGCCGATGGACTTGTAGAAGGCGATCACGGCCCGTTCGGTGCCCGCCCCGAACATGCCGGAGGAATCCGGCGTGCTGGCGTGACCGAGTCCGGCCAGCGCCTTCTGGAGCTGGGCGACGTCCTCACCCTTGGCCCCCGCATGGAGGTCGCGGTAGGCGGGCAGCGCGCCAGCGAGTGTGAACACGGGGCGGCCGGAGATCTCGAACAGAACCTTGCCGTACTCGATCTGGTCCCCGGCCTTGATCTTGACCTTGGTGACGAGCGGGCGGGAGCCCGCCACCCCGCCCGGGGCGGGAACGGCGATGTCGGAAGCGGATGCGGCGGTGACCTTCCCCCGGGTGATCAAGGCGTCTTCAATCACCTTCTGCTCCACCGGAGCGGTCAGCGTATCCGGAGCAGGTGGCGCGGTCTCCGCCGCGACCTGGGCCGGAGACTTCAGCAGTGCGGCGGCCCCCGCACCCGCCGCTCCCACCAGGACCGAACCGATGACGACGACCGTGAGCAGCCCCCGCCGGCGCCCGGTTTTCGAAGGGACCTGCGCCACAGTGGGTTCGGGGCTGCTGTCTGAAGCCTGGGCAGATGAGCTGATGGCTGTCATCGTCTCCTAGCGCTTTCCGGCCAGCACGGAGGCGACGTTCTTCATCGTGGTGTCCAGGCTCTTGCGCGCCGCCTGCAGAGCGGGAGCGTTCTTCTCCGCCGCGGCTTTCTGCAGCCGCACTTCGGCCTGGTACCAGGTCCACGCCACATCGGCGCGCTGGCTGCACTTCAGATCGGCCAGCGCGGTGTCGATCTCGGGTTTGGTCACTTCACGGCTGAACTTCGGGTCGTCCCCGGCGTCCATCGGCTCGTTGTAGGAGTAGCCGCTCTCTTTCATGCATGCCGACCACTGCTTGAACGACGAGGCGACCTCGGGCTCCTGCTTGGCTTTGGTGTATGCCTGGTCGGCAAGCTCCTGCGCCAGCTGGAAGCCGGCCTGGGCATCACCGAGTTGCTGCTTGGCCTGCTGCCCGCACCCCTCTTCGGCCTTGGCCTCGGCGCCCCTGGAGCCCGCCGCAGCCATCGCCTCCACCGCCGCGTCATGGGCCGCCTTCTCCGCGGCGTCCGGATGGTATCCGCGCTTGGCCGCAAGCGCGGCGTCATGGTTGCCGTACCTCAGGTCGGTCAGCGTCTTCGGCCCTACCTTCGGCAACTCCGGCTGCGGACGCCAGCTGCCGTATCCGGCCTTCTGCATGCAACCCTCGGTCAGCGCTCCCATGGCCCGCCCGAGCTGGCTCGAATCGTTGTCGCTCATGAGATACGCCTCCAGCGGCAGCTTCCACGTCGCCGGATTCGCACGGTCAAAACCCGGTGCAGCGGTTCCATCCGCAGCGGCGGGCCGCGAAGCGACACTCGAAGCGGAAGACGTCGAAGGCGACGATTCGTGGGAGCACCCAGTGGCAACAGCGCACACAAGGGCGGCCCCCAGCGCCACCGGACCTCGCCGGCCGATCAGCATGATGGATTCCTGATATTCCACTCGAAGGCACACGGAGAAAAGCAAATGATGGATCCGGGGCCCCGTGCCGGGCGACAGAGCCGCCCGGCACGGAACATGTCACCGGTAGTCGAAAGATGCGTTGTTGTTGTAGGTGCTCTTCAGCTGGAACCAGCTGGACATCGGACCGAGCTTGTCCGAGGCCCCTCGCATCCAGCTATTGAAGAAGATGACAGCATTGGCGCCGGTATTGCGATTTTGTGCGGATGCGGCATTGTTCTTGACAGGCGCGTTGGAGCCGTTTCCCTGATCGGGGCAGAAGTAAAGCGGCTCCTTCTCGGTGTGCGGATCATCTCCCCCGTAGTACTCATCTCCGAAGTCGTTGACAGGGGTGTAGAAATTTCGGTGCGCCCCGGCGTACGACGAGTTGAACCAGAGAGTGAACTTGAAGTAGTCGGCCTCCGTGTGGGGGGCACACGCCAGCGGCGACTGGTGGTTGTCCGCACCGTTCGCCTGCGCGGCAGGTGCCGCAAGGCCCCCCAGAGCCAGTGTCGCTATGGCACCAACAAAGACAGCGCGGATGGATCGCGAGATCGCCATATTGCTCCCCCTTCATGGCATGCTGATGGATTCGCAGTCCATAGAAATGGACGGATTCATCCCCAAGGAGGACTAGCAGTACAAAAGACGGATGTCCGCCGAAATCCCCTGCGGCCAGTGCCGCCAATTCATCCCCCCGGAAGAATTCTTGAGTCGATTAGATCATGCTTGCATCGGACAAAATGAACATTTCGGCCTCTATATGGTAATGAATGGGTAAAATCTGGTGCCGGTTGGTGAGCGATCGGCCCCAAGGATGAGATCAACCCTCCGGATGGCGGGGGGAGAGCAGTTGGGATACCAGCCAATCGATGGGTAGGCAAACAAGTGCCGGGGCCAGTGGGGACCGTTCAGATCTGGTCGGTCAGCGGTTTGAGGTGGTTCACGGCGCTGGAGAATTCGTCCTGCAGCTGGTCGTAGGCGTCGGCGTCAGCGGCGGTTACCGCGTCGCAGAGCGTGGCGGCCTCCTGTAGGTCGCCGAGGGCCCGGCCCCACTCTGCTGGTGAGCCCGCTTCCGGTCGCTGACCGTTGACCGTCTTGGCCATGGCCGTGCAGTCCTTGCCCACCTTCGCGGTGTCCCCTTGTGCGCTCATCATGGTCGCGGCCATGGGGATGAAGGCGCTGGTTACGGCGCTGTACTGCGGAGAGTTCAGCGCCCAGGCCCGCGCGGGGCTGTCACGGGGTGCTGCTCGCGCAGCCCGCAAGGGCGGCGGCGTTACGAGCAGGCAGGTTGCGGCGGCGCGGCGCACGGGTGTCCAACGATTCGTTGGACGATGACCCGAGACCGTACTCCGCCGCCGCGCCCGCCGATCAGCAGGGGCCAGGTGCCCAGCGCGAAGTGCGACACCACGACCTGGTCCTCGCCGCCGGGGCCGGCCTCCACGGCCTCCACCGGTTCCTTGTGCGGGCGGGGCACCCGGGGATGACGCTCCCGCTCGACGAACTGGGCGAGCGCGGCCAAGCCCTGGGCGAACCGGTCGGTGCGAGACACCACCTTCGGCTTCGCCTCAGCGGCGGCCTTCGCGGCCACCAGCTCCTGGTCCTCATGGAGGAGATTGTGCGGGCGGGCGATGCCGAGCAGGGTGAGGTGACCCCCGGAACGTGGACACAGGGGTTCATGCTGCGAGTGAGAGTCTAGCGTGCGTGTGGTGTTGCTGTTCGAACTCGATCGGTGAGAGGTAGGACAGCGTGCTGTGGCGACGGCGGGCGTTGTAGTAGGTCAGCCACTGGAAGATCTCCAGCCTTGCCTGGCTCATCGTCAAGAACAGCTTCCTGTACATCACCTCTCGCTTCAGTCCCTGCCACAGGCTCTCGGCCAGGGCGTTGTCGTAGCTCGAGCCGACCCGGCCCATGCTCCTGCGGATCCCGTGCCGGTCGCAGACCTCGGCGAACGCGGCCGAGGTGTATTGCGAGCCGCGGTCCGAGTGGAAGATCACCCCGGTCACGTTCCCGCCCCGGGTGGCCACGGCGGCCTCCAGGGCGTCGATGATCAGCTCGGCGCGCATGTGCGGGGCCATGGACCAGCCGACCACCCGCCGCGAGCACATGTCGATGACCGAGGCCAGGTAGAGCCAGCTGCTGCCGACCTGGATGTAGGTGATGTCGCCGCACCAGCGCTGGTCGAGTCCGGCGGCGGTGAAGTCCCGGCCGATCAGGTCCGGGGCGGGCGGCGCGACCAGGTCCGGGACCGTGGTGCGCTTGCGGCGCCGCAGGTGGCGGCCGACGATGTGACGCTCGCGCATCAGCCTCGCCACCCGCTTGCGGTTGACCGTGTGCCCGAAGCCGCGAAGCTCGGCGTGGACCCGCCGGGCCCCGTAGGTCTCCTTGTGCTCGGCGTGGATCTCGCGGATCTCGGCCACCAGGGCCTCCTCCTCAAGTCGGCGCTCGGCGCGGGCCTCGGCGCCGGCCTGCCATCGGTAGTAGCCCGAGCGGGAGACCTCCAGCACCCGACACAGCCGCTGGACGCCGAACTCGCCGGCGTTGTCGGAGATGAAGTCCCAGCGGCGGGACGTCACTTCATCTCCTTGGCAAAATAGGCGGCTGCCCGGCGCAGGATCTCGCGCTCCAGCTGCCATTCCTTCTCCGCCTTGAGAAGACGCGCGTTCTCCGCGCGCAGTCGAGCCAGCTCCGCCTCCGCACTCTCGGCCTGCGGCCCGCCGCCCGGGGTGCCCGCCCCCTCGGCCTCACGCACCCACGCACGCAACGTCTCGTGGTTCACGTTCAAGTCGTGTGGTGTGCGGCCTCAAGACATAGGTGACACGAGAGTCCCAGCAGTTCATTGAGTGGTGTGCATCGTGAAGTGGCAGGTCGCGGGCCTGGTGTGCGTCGGCGTCGGGGTGCTCACGCTGGTTGCGGGCGGATGGCTTCGGTGAAG
>NZ_JBVHHY010000061.1:0-12805 GCF_055560835.1 Kitasatospora sp. NPDC023120
CTTCACCGAAGCCATCCGCCCGCAACCAGCGTGAGCACCCCGACGCCGACGCACACCAGGCCCGCGACCTGCCACTTCACGATGCACACCACTCAGTGGTCAGGACCGTATTCGGGCCTGTCTCGATGAGGTGCAGCAGGGTCCATGCGACGCCGTAGCAGGCGTCCGGGGCGCAGGGCCAGGGCGTGGATGGCTTGGGTGTGGCGCTCCTGCCCCTCGGCGCGCTTCCGATCGCGGAAGCGCCGCAGCACCAAGCCGGTGCGCCGCGCTTCGTCGTCCCCGGACACCTGTCTGGGGCGAGTAGGCGCGGTCAGTGGGTCGCTCGCATCCGCTTCCGGTCTTGGCACTGGAGCACCACCAGCGCCCCCAAGAGGCCGGCCATCTCGGCGGCGATCACCGTACCCGCGACGCTGATGACAGCTCCCGTCATGGCGCGGATCAGGAGTCCACTTGCGGCGGGGCCGACCATGACCGCGAGGATGCGCAGGTACCAAGGCCACCGGCGGCTGCCTGCGGCCGCGAGTACCCCAGCCAAGACGGGCAGCGTCAGGAATCCCAGCCCGATCACAAACAGGTCGACGATCATTAGCACTGTGCCACCCCCGCGTTCGGCGGACTTTCGCCGCCAGCCCTCACACACTGGCAGAAAAACTGAACGCGTTCAAGTATGAGTAAAGCGCCGCACAGCCGCCTGGCCAGCACCACGAGCGCGCCGGCGCCGAACCGGTGGTGCCGATGAAAAGTCCTGGCTCTCGGAGGAGTCTGCGAAGCGGAAGCCGACGACGTCACTGACCAGGGGCGGCAGGACGGGCGGACGGCGCCCAGACCCTCGGGTGTTCGGTGAGACATGTTCCCAGGGTCTGACCTGCGGCGGTCCAAGTTCGCTGCACGAACGACCGGCGGTCCAAGTTCGGTGGCAATCGGTCCAGGTTCGCTGTCGTAAGAAAGACTGGCGGGGATCAGGAGCGGCGCCACCAGGAGCGGGTGCGCTTCGCCTCGGCTGCCGCAGCCTCTGCGGCGGCCCGCTCGCGCTCCGCCCACCGCGCGTCGGTGAACTTCGTCCTGCAGCGGGTGCCGGTCCGACGGTGGTCGCCGTCGGCCGCACCACACGCTGACGCGGGAAGGAGGATCGGGCCGCGCCTGCTATACGGCCCGGCGTCCCAGGGTTTTCATACCCCGGAGCGAGGTGCCTGGCTGCGGCACGCGGCTGGCCGACCGGCTTCACGAGAGCATCCAGGCGGCGAAGACGAACAGCGCCCCGGTGCCCGCGGCGGCGAAGGAATACTGCACGAAGCGGTGCTTGCGCCAGACGATCTGGCTGGTGTTGACGAGCTGGCGGCTGAGCACCGGGAGGACGTCCTCGGACTCGAAGGCTTTCTGCAGGTCGTCCGGTTTCCGCTCACAGACGGCCGAGGGCGTCGCCATCAGGGTGGCGGCCTTTCGCCAGATGCCTTCACGGCACAGGGTGGCTCACCGTTCGCAGCTGTTGGTCCCTTGAAGCGTCTGGGCCGGGCCTGGCCTGGTTGAGTGCATCCAGCACGCACTCGATGAACGCGGCCAATTCACCGCCGGGCAGGATGCTGCGCAGCAGCAGCATGGTGTGCCAGGCCTCGTGGAAGCCGTCTCCGTGGTCGTCCAGGTCACCGATGGCTCGGGTGAGGGCGCTGTCGAAGTACCGCACGAAGCCCAGGCCGGGCAACGGACCGCCTTTGCGTTCTTCTTCCCTGACGAGTCCGTCGAGGACCGCCCTCGCGTACGTGTCAGGATCTCGGCCAGCGCGCCCGCAGCCGTGACGGACAGGTGGTACCGGGCGGGCTCGTTGCTGCGTACGTCGAAGCGCTCGGCCACGCAGCTGGCAAGAAGAAGGCGGAAGTGAGTGGTGTCCACGCTGTCAGGAAGCCATGCTGCCGTCGGCCCCGCGTGCTCGACCCGCTGACGGGACAGCAAGTCGTCTAGTCACATTCGGGCTCGGTTGCTCGCGGTATCGACGACGTGGTCGAGGAAGTGGCGACGCGGGGCAGTCCGGGCCGGTCAAGGGGGTGTCGCCAGCCCAGTCCCGGCGGCGCGGGTCCGCGGGCCTCGGTTCGTAGTGGGCGCGGCCGCCGGCACCGTACCGGCCGGTCTCGGCAATCAGCGCGGCGCCCTCGGCAAGCTGCTCGGTGTCCCAGCCGGTGACGTCCAGCAACAGCCTGTCGGGCGGGCCACCGACCAGTTCCCTGTAGTCGTGGTCGGGCACCGGGTCACCACCAGGCCGGTTCGACTTCGTCGTCCTCCTTTGGGTCTGCGGCCCGGTGGCCAGATGCCAGCATCTGGGTCTCGTCGCGGAGCAGCTCGGTGATCCAGTCGGCGACGCCGGCGGGGAGGCGGACGGTTCGTTGTTCGATTTCGTACGGGGTGCCGATGGTCAACCAGACGTTGGCGCTGGCGTTGGGCGCGGCGGCGTGGTCGGCGAACTCCTGCAGGGCGTCGGCAAGGTCGCCGGCCGCGCCCTCGTTGTCGCCGTTAACCAGCTCGCCGGGCCGTTCGGGTCGGTCGGCTGGGGGGTCTGGCGGATTGTGTCGGGGTGGTGGAGGTACCAGCCCCAGTCGTCGAAATCGGGGCCCCAGTGGACCAGGGCGACCCAGGTGGTGGAGCCCTGGTGCAGGCGCCAGCTCTCGATTCGGCCGGGCCGCCATTGGTCGCCAAGGCGGATCTCCACCCACCGCCAGCGCGGCTCGGCGTTCCAGCAGCGGCCGGGCCCGGACATCAGCTCACGCGGCGCCCGCTCGGCATCACCCGGCTGGTGCTCAGGGTGATTGGGGCGGGAGCAGGAGAACGGGACTGCGCTGGTCACCCCCCCACGATAAATCGAACAGGCGTTCCCATTCAAGCGCTGGGAGCGGCCTCGTGGTGGTCGGGGCCCTTGTGACTGGTCGAGGTAGTTGTCACCTGGTCGCGATGTCTGTCACCACCCCCTTCCCGGAACCCTCCCCGAGGAGGGCGCGGGCAGCTTGGCGCTGAAGGTAGAGGCGTGCCGCCGCCCTCGTCGGTCAGGTCGAACCGGACCCGCCCGTGCGGGTCGAGGTCCAGCTCCAACAGGGTCGGCGGATCGTAGGCCGTGACGGCGCCGGAGGCGATCACGGTGCGGCCATCGGGATCGGTGGCCAGCCAGCGGAGCACCACCGCGCCGCCCTCAGCCGGATCCAACCGGTCGGCGGCAGCCAGCCAGCGCCGCAGCAGTGCCGGGCGCGACAGGTGCCGCCACACCGCGGCCACCGGCTGCGGGTAGTGACGGTAGAAGCACACAGCCTGGTGACCTGCGTCGATGGCGACGATCCTGCCGTCGGGCGTGGGGACGCTCGGGGTGCCGGTCACGCTCCGATCATCGCCTGCCGCCACCGTTGCGGCACCCCAGACTGCGTCGTCGGAGGAGGCTGGACCTGCCACGCGGGAGCCCGCCGCGCGGCTCACAAACGGCGAGTCCGTGAGCCGCGCGCGGGTACCGCCCCGCACCGAGCCTTCGGCCTACGCCCCGGACACCGCGCGCGACATGCGCAGCGGCGCCTCGACGGCGTCGGCGGCGCCGAGTTCGCGCACCGCCTCCCGCCGCGTCGCCGCGACCGGAGCCGCGAGCTGAGCCAGGGTCGCCGCCGGGGCGTGGACCGTCAGCTCGAAGTCGCGGCGCGTCTTGGCGTCCGGGGCGAGCGGCAGGCGGATGCGGCCGTCCGCGACCATCCGGCGGACCCGGCTGCGGCTGAGGCCGAGGCCGGACATGAGCAGGCGTTCGACCCGGACCGGGACCGGCAGCTCGAAGCTCACCAGCACCGTCAGCGGGGTCGGATCGTCGATCGCGTGGAGCGGCGTGCGTGCCTCCAGCTCCCAGGTGCCGCTCCAGTCCAGGCTGTAGCCGTTCTTGGCGGCGAGCGACGCACTCATCGTCAGTTCCCGCACCACGGCGAGGTCGTTGTTCTCGTACGCCTCCCTGCGGGCGGGTTCCAGCGACGACGTGTGGACGCGCTCGTGGACGGGCACCTTCGAGGTCCGGTCGCAGCCCGCGCAGCTGAGCAGCAGCCAGACGTCGAGGAGCTTGCCGTTGGCGTTTACACGGATCTTGCCCGAGGGCCGGTGCCGCTTGCTGGAGCAGTCCGGGCAGCTGCGGACGATGGTGGGCAGCGCGGACTGGCGCACGGCCCAGCGGGCCTTGCGTTCGGTATGCATGGTGGTCTGTTTCCTGGTTCAGCAGGAACGCGCGCAGGCCGGATCGGCTGGATCGGCCGGGGCTCCTGGGATCTGACGAGTGTTCACGAGGGCGCGTGTCATCGCCTCGGGGCGGGTGGCCGCATGGCGGGCGTCCCGAGGTCGATCGCGCAACAGGTCGTGTCTCTCCGTGGCAACTCGCGACAGCGCGTCTCATCGCCTCGGGACATGGCCACATGGCCGAGCGCCGAGGGCGGTCGATCGCGTGAGCGCGCGTGTCGTCGCCTCAGCGCGCGGCCGGTGGCCCGGCGCAGAGGTCGATCGCGTAGGGGTGAGTTGCTACGTGGCATTCGTCAGCACAGGTACATGCCGCACATCGTGATCTGAGCCGCGCTCCCTAGCAACCGGTTTTTAGACCAAGGCCGTCAGACCAACGCCGTCAGACCAGCGCCGCCAGTTCCCCGCGCGAGCCGACGCCGGGCTTCGGATAGGCCTTGTAGAGGTGGTAGCCGACCGTTCGCGAGCTCAGGAAGAGCTGGGCGACGATGTCCCGGTTGGACATCCCCTGGGCGGCGAAGCGGACGATCTGCGTCTCCTGGGGCGTCAGGCCGGCGTAGTGCTCTGGTGATGCACACGGCGGTCGTCACCCGCCAGGTTGGAGCGCCGGCCTTGACCAGCCGGTTCGCTGCCCCGGGCGGTGACAACCGCCGTGACCAGGCGAGGCAGGTGACAACAATCTCGACCACTTGGTGACAGCTAGCGCGACCACGGTGAGGCGAACGCGCAGGTCGTAGGGCGCCCCGGTGACAACTACCTCGACCAGTCACAGTCGATCAGGCCCTGGTCCAGGGCTTGGCGGACGATCAGGGCGGCGTCGGCGGCGGTGTCGCAGGCGAGCGGGCGGCTGGGTGCCTTGGAGTCGAGTAGCGGCCGTCGAGCACGGCCCAGCCGTCCACGCGGCCGGCACCGTACTCGATCCAGCCGAGCGCCCGGCCGTCCTCGCGGACGTAGAACAGGCCGGGGCCCGGCTCCAGACCACCAGGTCCCAGCCGGGACCGAGCAGCCGGGGCGGACAGGTCGCCGGGTCGGCCGCCGTACCGGCCTTGGCCGTCGACGCGGACTCAGGAGGCGGAGCGCAAGGGATGCCTGTGTCAGAGCGGCTTGATGTTCGCAGCCTGCAAGCCCTTCGGGCCGGTCTTGACTTCGAACTCGACCTTTTGGTTCTCCTGCAAGGTCTTGAACCCCTCCGTCCTGATCTCCGAGAAGTGGGCGAAGAGATCGTCACCTCCGCCCTCCGGGGTGATGAGCCCGTACCCCTTGGCGTCGTTGAACCACTTGACCGTTCCAGTCGCCATCGTGTCGCCCTTCTCGTTGAACGAAGCCATGCCAGGCATCCAACCCTGCCATGGACATGATCGATTCTCAGGTTAGCGTCACCGTCTTCCGCAGGGGGCAGAACGCCGAGATAGCAGGTGCGGCCAAGCTGGTCCAGAGTGGGCTTTTCAACGAGCGCCATCAACGCCGGGCCGCTGGCGGCGCGGGTCAGGTCAGCTGCTGGTCCCGGCCGGCGCGGAGCAGGGCTACGGCGTGGGGCGCGTCCGTGGAGAGCCAGGGGTCGCCGTCGGTGGCGTCGATGATCAGGCGGCCCTGGATGTAGGCGCCCCAGCCGTCGCCGAGCGCCTCGATCCAGCCCAGCAGTCGGCGGTTCGGGTCGCGGACAGCGAACAGGTCGGGAGCGCTGCTCCAGCCTTCCACTACCAGGTCGCTCCCGTCGATGCTCCAGGTGTTGGGCGGGGCGCCCAGGCCGCGGGCGAGCGGCGAGTGGGTGGTGGGCTCGGCGGCGAGCGCCAGGCGCAGCTGCCCGGGAACGGCGGCCGGGTTCTGCGCGGTGGCGGTCGACGGGGTGGGGTCAACGTTGACGGCGGGGCCGTCGGTTTCGACGCGCGGGGAATCAAGCGGGGCAGCGGCGGGCTCGGGGGTGGGCGCCTGGGCGCCGGCCTGCTCGGCGCGGAGCCGGGTGGAGGTCATCTCGTAGCGCAACACGTGAGCCTTGCGCATGATCCGCTGCGTGGCGCCGGTGAGGTTGGTCTCCAGCAGTGCGAGGGCCTGGTTGCAGCGCGGGTCGTCGCCCTCGCCGCGGCGGGCCTTTTCCAGGTTCTCCAGGAAGCGGGCGGTGCTGCGCTGCACGGCGGCGGCGAGCTCCAGGAGCTCGCGGTGGCCGGCCTCGTCACCGGGCTCTGTGTCGCTCAATTCGACGCGCGAGGTAACAAGGGCGTCGGCGACGGCATCCTGCTGGTGCTCCGCCCGCCGGCGTCGATACGCCTTCGAGGAACAGGCCCGACCGCAGTAGACCGGGCGTCGGCCCGGCCCGGCGGTGCGCAGTTCGGCGCCGCACTCGGCGCAACCCCGCGCCTGTGACTCCACCTCGATTCCTCGCGCGTCGATTCCCCCGCCGGCCTTGATTCCTCGCGCGTCGTTTTCCGTCTTCATGATCGGGAGGGTATTCGCCCACCCGGACAGCGCGGTGCCGCCGGTGGCGTACGGCTGGCCGCTGCACATGCGCAGGAACGGCTTGCGCATGCGCAGCGACGTAGACAAGGACGGCGGGCGGCGGTTGCGCATGCGCAGCGGCCGGGGTGCGTGGCGCGGCCGGTCCTACTCGGCCTCGGTGAAGGTGAGGCCTCCCGGGCCGAGCGGTCGGCGCCCGCCTTCGGCCCGGGACCGATCCGGACGGGGCGCGGCGGGCGCTTCCGGGAGCGGCAGGCGCTCGGCCGGCAGCAGCCGCTGCGCTTCGGCCGGGGGCGTGTGGGTGGCCGGGTCGGCGCAGGGCTGCCACAGCGGGCGGCGGGCGGAAGTCATGATCACAGTCTGCCCGTGACCGTGGTGGGGCCGCGCCGGTTCACCCGTCATGACGGATCTGACCACCTTCCCCCGCGTCGAGGACACCGGCGACAGCGAGGACCAGGAGCAGCGGGAGCGCCAGCACGCGGTGAACGAGGTGCTCGCCGAGGCGTCCGAGGCGGGCCGGCGGGCGGCCGGGTGGGTGCGCGAGCTCGCGGCCCGGCAGGCGGAGGAGCGGCACCGCCGGGTGCCGAAGCGGACCGCCGACGCGATCGAGCAGGCGACCGGCCGGGAAGTCGTCCCCGGCGGCGACGGGCAGCTTGCCGAGGAGCTGGCGTACGACCGCCGCCATCGTCACCGGCAGCCCGCATGCCCAGGCGCTCCCGGAGCTGTCGATGGGCGAACGGATCGCGCTGGTCGCGGTCTGCGCGCTCGCCGCGGCGATGCCCGCCTCGGTACTCGGCGACCTGGAGCGCGAGCTGCCCGCTTATCGGGCAAAACGCAACCTGCGGCCTGGCCGTCGGACCGTTGTGGGGTGGGAACGCGGCCGGGGAGCTGGGAGTGTCCCGGTCGACGGCGTATCGGCTGCTGGACCTGGCGGCCGTCGCCGAGGCGATCGGGGACGTCGTCGGCCGGGAGGCCGGACTGCAGCTGTCCCACGCGTGGGACAGCCCCCTGGTGCTGCCGGTGCGGGCGGTGGTCGAGATCCGCGGGCGCCTGGCGGAGCTCGCGGACCTGGTCGCCGAGCACCTGGCGCGGGCCCGCGCCGAGGTCGGCGGCGCGCAGCTGGAACCGGGCCGGATCAGCGCGGTGGTCGCGGCGGCGGTGGCCGAGCTGCGCGAGCGTCCGGACGTACCGGCGGCCGAGCTGGAAAACGCGCCGGGCCCGGACGGGTACCCGGTCGAGGCGTGGCGGGCGCTGGTGGCCCAGGGGCACGGCCTGGCCCAGGAGCGGCTGGCCGTGCGGCGCGAGCTCGGGCTGCTGGCCCTTCGGGTGGTGCCCGGGTATGTCGCCGAGCGGGACGCCGAGGAGGTCCTGCACGTCCTGGGCGAGGAGATCGGCAGCAGCGCCGAGGAACTGCTCGCATGCCGCCGGTACGCGCTGACCGGCGACGCGCGAGCGACCGAACGGTTTTGATTCAGGTCAGCGGCGGGGTCTATTGGTTCGGTCCCTCGTTGCGGAAAGGCCGCCGTCGAGGCCGACCGGTCCGCCCGCCCGGACACAGGTGCTACAGGTGCCACAGGAGGCCCGTTCACCAGGCGAAACGGGCCTGCTGCGGCGAGCTGTCCCAGCTATGTCCCAGGTCCGACGCGGAACACGGTCACCTGGGGCAACGGGTCGCGACGTCCTAGCGAAACGGACATAGCGGGTGCGCTAGGACATGGCTGGGACGGCGGTGGTCAGAACGCCGTGGTGTCCAGGACGAGGTTGAACGGCTCGGGCAGCCGGATCGGGGCGCCGAAGGGGTGGGGGCCGTCCACTACGGCGTAGCCGAGGTCGTGGGGTTCGGAGAACAGGGTGCAGGTGCGGTTCTGCCGGTCGGCGAGCAGGTAGAGCGGGGCGCCGTACTGGGCGTAGCGCTTGCGTTTGGTGAGGCGGTCGGTGTCGCCGTTGGAGTCGGAGGTGACTTCGACGACCAGGAGGGTCTGGTCGGGGGTGAGGGCGCCGGCGCCTTTGGCGAGGTCTTCGGGGATGACGGCGAGGTCGGGCATGTACCAGTTCGGGGAGCCGGGCAGGTCGAGGTTGCCGGAGCCGCTGATGCAGCCGAGCTCGTCGACGCGCCGGTCGAGCTGGCGGCGGATCTTGGCGGCGACGTTCTCGTGGTCCCATGTGGGTGACACCAGGACGATCCGCCCCTCGATGACCTGGGCCCATCGGTGGTCGATGAGCTGGACGGCGTACTTCAGCGCGGCCTCGTGGTTCACGTCCGCGTACGCGATCGGCTGCGCGCTCAACGGTCCGCCTCCCTCCACACCGGCTCTTGGGGTGTCCGGCCGGGCACCCGCGCTCCCACGGTAGCCGCCCCGGGCCGGCCTGTGGGCCGTTCCGGTCGGCAGCGCCCCGGCCGCCTCGTCCCGCCCTCGGGGTGCCGTGCCGTCGGCCGCACGGGTGTGCGACCTACGATGGGCCGGTGTCCGACACCGATTTCCCCGCTGACCTGCTCGAACTCCAGCGCCGCTGGTACACCGCCGAGGCCGACTGGGCCGCCGACCCCGGCGAGGAGCAGCGGGCCGCGTTCACCACGGTCGGCGCCGAGCTTTAGACGCACCCGTACTGGGCGGGTGTGGAGAACCGGCACAAGGCCGAGATGAAGCTCAAGCAGGCCGGCCACCCCGGCGCAGTCGCGGCCAGTTGATCCCGACTCAGCCCGGCGCCGAGGCAACCCAAAGGAAGTCCCGCATTCCGGAATTTCCGAACGGCCAAAAATGAGAAATTCCCGACCGCTCCGGGGAGGTCGGAAATTCTGGTTTTCGGCGACGCGGCGATACTGCAGGCCGGACGGCCCTGGTTCCACGGGCCTGTCGGGCACCGCGGCGGCCAGGGCCGCCCGGCACCCGGGCCCAGGATGGCCGCAAGGCAGGGCCGCGGGAATCGACGTCCACCGCGCCGAGCCGGATCACCCGGGGCGCTCATGGCGCCACTGCCTCGACCCTTGACCCTGCCTTCGACGTCCGCGATGTAACGGAGTGTCAACAAGCTTCTCTACGTGAGTAGCTGAGGCTTGTGATGTTCAAGCATCGCTGGCACTCTGTAGGAGCCGAGGGGGACGCCTCGGCAGTCCTTGAAAAGTCAAGAGAGGCCATCGCATGAAGAAGCGAAAGCGCGATCGAAGTAGCACCGCTGCGCCTTTGGCGCGGCCTCTGCGGTACGTAGTACGTATGATGCGGCCGCAGCGTTTGCAGGACGAGATCGTTACAGATGCCAGCACGCCGCCTGCGGCTACTGGCAGCCACTGGGCGCTTGGGCGTCTCAGCTGGACTGGCCGCCTGAAGTTCTGGGCTGCTGTTTTGTCGCTTGTAATTGTGATTATTTCTGGATTATTCAAGGTCGACAGAGGGTGCGACGTCCCCACGCATTCCGTCTCCATCGCACAGGAACTGTGCGAGCGAGTCGGGATGCCACCCGAGTCACGGCGTTAGTTGACGCCAGCGGGCCCGCATCAGCGCGATGCGGGCCCGTGCGCTTTCTAGGCAGCTACAGCTCGACGTCCATCCACGCGATGTCGTTCAGCTCGACGTCGAGGCCGCGGGCGCGGTGCCCGTTGTCCTTGAAGTAGTGCTCGCGCAGGCCCTCGGCGAGGATCCGTTCCTGCTCGTCCTGGCTGGCTCCGGCGTCGCGGGCGGCGTAGAGCCGCTGGGCGACCGAGCCGGGCATCTTCTGGTGTGATCGTGCGCTCGCGCGGGTCGTCGGTGGAGCCGCCGGCCGCGCTGTAACCGAAGGTCGCCTGGATGTGGAGCATGAAGCCGTTCTTCTCGGCGTCGCGGCGCACCCGCTGCTTCACCCGCGGCTGCCAGGTGGCGCGGACCTTCTGCTCGATGGCCTTGGCGGCGGCCGGCTTGGGGGTGCCCTGGCCCTTGAGCCAGGGCTGGACGGTGCGCTGGCTGACGCCGAGGTCCTGGGCGAGCTTCTTCGTGGAGCCCTTGGCGCCCTTGAGCAGGAACCGCATCCGGGCGGGAACGGACTGCGGGATCGGCTTGGTGCGCTCGGCCCGCTCCAGGCCCTCGTCGATCTCCCGGCTCACACTGTTCTCCTTCCCGGCCGCCCAGGGTGGGCGGCTCTGCTGGTGGTCATGGACGTGCGGCCCGCCGGACGGTGCCGGCGGGCGGCCCCGGTCCTCCAGCCGGCCGGTAGTAGCCGGGCCTCGAGGAGCCGCCTGGGCCGTGGTGGAGATCGCGGGCACGTCGGCGGGCCGTGCGGAGCGGTGGGCGGTATGGAAGGTGACGGCGGGTGCGGTGGGGCCCGCTTCGCCGGGCCGGGTCGAAGGCGGGTGCGGTACTGTCGTGGCAGGGCCGGGAAGAAGGGGATCCCGGGCGGGCGTGCACACCATCGGGCGCCACGTCCACGGGGGACGGTCGACCGCGGCACCGAACGCCTTCCCCCCGCCCCGGCACACCTGCGCCGGGCGCTCCACGGGGACGTGTGTACTATCATCCGACGCGCCCAATACCCAACAGTGTCACGGTCGCTCGCCGGAGGGCGGGCCACCGCGAAAGCGCTGGAACTGTGGTGACATCGGGTCGAACAGGACAGGCCGTGCCGTCGAACGTGGAGTGGTCGAATGCCATCACCGGGGCGCCGCAAGGCCCTCCTCGTCGTTGGCGCCGTCGTCACCCTGGCTGCTCTGTCCGCAGTGGTGCGCTATACGGACCGCGAGCCCAGAGCTGACGCGGGGCTGTTCAGCCAGGTGCTCCTCAGCGCCGACGGCCGCACCCTCACAACACCGGTCATGTGGGCACCGTGCCAGGAGGCCGAACCGCGGCTGTTTGCGCGCGAGACGCCGCAGACGGTCGCCGCGGATCTGAAGACCGGGCGCACCGTGGACCAGACCCACGAGTGCCCCTCAGCCGGCCGTCTGGTCAGTCTCACACTCCACGCCCCTCTGGGGACCAGACAGCTGTCGGAGGCCAACACGGGAAAGCCCTTCGTCCCGTTCCCCGCCGCCCGGCTCGCCGACGTCGGCTACCTCCCCCCGGGCTTCACCGCGATATCGGACGTCCCACAGGTCTTCGGCTCCGTGGCCGGACCCTGGACTCCCAATCCGTACAACCGCAGCGACACCGTGCCCTCCTGGACCCGCTACTACGCGACCGTCGGCAAACCCGCGCTGAGCATCACCCAAAACCTCCCCGCAGCCGGCACCCACGACCCGGCACCGGGCACCCATGCCGGTCCACCGATGTCCGTCAACGGCCACAGCGCATCCCTCGTGTGCGACACGGATTCCGAACGCGCCCTCACCTGGTCCGACGGCGTCAGCACCTTCACCGTGGTGAGCATCGACCCGCACCACGCGGCACTCTCGCCCTCCGAGCTCCTCCGGGTGGCCAACGGCCTGCGGAACCCCTGAAAGGCACGAACAGCACGCATCCGTCCTCTGCCTCGGCACCGCGAGCAACGGCGGCCCCGTGCCCCATCACGGATTCGAGGCCGTCCAGGCGCTGCGCGACCCCGCCCAGGTGCGTTACTTCTCCCAGGGGACGGCGCGGGCGAAGACCTCGTTGACCTGGGCTGCGACGTCCTGGCGGATCGTGGCGAGGGAGACGGCGGCCATCACGGCGAAGGTCCAGCGCAGGCTCGTGGCCATCCCGGGGCTGTCCGCCATGAGCGGGACCATCGGCAGCAGGACGGCGGCTGCGGCGAATACCGCGGCCGGTGCCAGGCGGGGCATCCACCGTGCCAGGGGGCCCGGGATCACGATGTCGGACGGTGCTCCCGTCAGCAGGGCGGCGCGGTCCCCCGCGAGGAGCGCCCGCAGGCCATTCACGAGCGATCTCTGGTCACCTCGTCGACCGCGGCGGCGCTGTGGGCCTGGGCAAGGTCGCGCTTGTGGGCGCGGAAGACGGCGGCGATCCGCAGGTTCTCCCTCCGCATGGCCGCCGTGATGGCTGTGGGGGCTGGTTGACCACCGCACGACCAAGCCCGCCAGCCGTACCGGGCGCGCCGACGAGAAAGTCGTCGCCGCAGTGCTGGAAGCGCTGCGGCGCCAGCGCGGCCGCTCCAAGGGCACCGTGAAGGGGCTGATGCAGCTGACGAGGCAGGTGCTGGACGAGCGGTACGGGAGCGGGGC
>NZ_JBVHHY010000062.1:0-12107 GCF_055560835.1 Kitasatospora sp. NPDC023120
TGAGGGAGTGCCAGCCCGAGCGGCCGTAGCACCACCACACCGGCCCGAGCGGCCCGTGCTCGGCCAGCAGCTGAAGGGTGGTCGCGACGATGGGCTAGCGGATCGCGTTGGCCGCGGTCTGCGCGCTGGCCGCGGCGATGCCCCGCACGGTGCTCGGCGAACCGCAGCGCGAGCTGCCCGCCCTGGCCGCCACGATGGACGCCACCGTGACGGCCGGCCGGGCCGCCTGCCCTGACCCGGCGGCTCTGCCCCCGGCGCCCTGAAGGGTCAGTGGAGACCCGCGAGCCGGCCTTGAGGCCGTCGAGCGCGCGCCGCCTGGTCCTGTTCCGAAAACCTGACCGGCGCCGGGAACGACGTGAGGGTGCCCGCCTGTGGCGGGCACCCTCACCCTGTGGTCAGGAAGTGCTCTGTTGCGGGGCTTGGCCGTGGATGGCCTCGGGGAGGCCGACGGCGATCACAGCGTTCTGGCCTTCTCGCCAGACCTGCAGCGAATCACCGGACTTTTTCACCGGAACCGCTTCGCCCACCCCTTCTATTTGGACTGCCATTGCCTTTTCGGAACAGCCGATGGTCGCGAACTGAAAGGGCTGCAGCCGGGAGGACGCCACAGTGTATTTCCCGTCGAGCACTATTCCGGGGAATTCCTGATGGTTGTCCGAGGAGCCGTGGCCGGCAGGCCGCGACGCCCCGACGGTCGGAGCTGTCGCGGTCGGCTCGGTCAGTGAGGCCGGAAGGAGCGTCACCTGGCACACGCTGTCCTTCACCGAGAGGATCACGTCGGTGTCCGCGACTCCGGCGATGCCCAGGATCTTGGCGGTCCCCTTGGAGGCCGGGGCGTCGATGCTGCGCTGGATCGCCGCGCCGGCGGATGTGGCGACGAGGCCGTCCAGTGCCCAGGGCCCGTCTCCGCCGTGGGGCTGGGTGTCCTGGCTGGTGCATGCGGTCGCGATACCGGCTGTGAGGAGGAGTGCCGCGCTCGTGAGCCCGGCCGGGTCCCCTTCTCAAACCGCTCCCAGCCCGAGCCGTAAACGGCCCGCAGTCCCTTCTTCGACCTCCACGGCCAAGGCCACCAGACCAGCAGGCACCACCAAAGCGCCGAGTCCTCCGGCTCCGGCTGCCACAACGCCATCGCCCTCTCCCTGTACCTATAGCACCGACCGCACCGCCATCCTGACCCGCGGCAGCACCGGCCCCGCCGTCCGCCAGGCCCAATGCCTCCTCAACACCGCCCTCGGCCAGCACCTCGCCCTCGACGCGGACGTCGGAACCGCCACCGACCAAGCCGTCCGCCAACTCCAGACCTGCGCCCGCATCACCATCGACGGCAAGATCGGCCCCGCCACCTGGCAGGCCCTCACCACCCCTCCCCCCCACCTGCCGCACCACGTAACCCCCCGAACGCGACCGGCCTCCCCTCGCAGCGCCCAAGGCCCACCGCCGCCATGACACCGACATCACCGAACGGCGCGACGGCAACGGACGACGGAACAGGGCGCTGGGAGCGCCGAGACCCGCTGGACGGAACCTGCTGGCGGCACTCGGCATCAAGGAGGACCCGGAGCTGGCCACCGCGCGGGCAGAGGTCGCGGCCAAGCCCAAGGTCGCGCGTGCCGACCGGTTCGCCCGGGGCCTGGCGGCGCTGTCGGCGGAGCTTCGTTGGCCGGGTCGACTGGGCGCAGCTGCCGGTGGAGGCGGAGCTGGCCCTGCTCGGCCAGCTCACGGCCGCCTGCACCGCAGCTGACGACCTCGCCCAGGCGGTGGAGGAGGCGTTCCCTCAGCACCCGGACGCTGAGATCATCCTCAGCTTCCCGGGCCTCGGCGACCAGCTCGGCGCCCGGGTGCTGGCCGAGATCGGAGACGACCGCAGCCACTTCGCCGACGCCCGCGGCCTGAAGGCATACGCCGGCGCCTCACCCGTCACCCGCGCCTGCGGCAAGAAGTCGAGCATCACCCGTCGGTGGGTGAAGAACGACCGGCTCAACCACGCCGGCTACCCGTGGGCCTTCGCCGCGCTGACCAACTCGCCCGGAGCCATGGCCCACTACCGACGACGCCGCGACGACGCCGGCGACTGGCACGCCGCCGCCCAGCGCAACCTGTTCAACCGCATGCTCGGCCAGCTCTACCACTGCCTCAAGAACCGCCGCCTGTTCGACGAACACATCGCCTTTCCGGCCGCACAGGAGCCCGTTGCGGCTGTGGCATAGACCGTTGGGCGAGCCGGTGCCCGACCTCACCCAGCGGAGTGAACGGCCCCGGCTTCCCTGTCTGTCACAGGGCAGCGGCACACTGCGCGCATGAGCGATACCTCGAACACCGCCCGCACTG
Source organism: Kitasatospora sp. NPDC023120 (assembly GCF_055560835.1). NCBI lineage: Bacteria > Bacillati > Actinomycetota > Actinomycetes > Kitasatosporales > Streptomycetaceae > Kitasatospora > Kitasatospora sp. NPDC023120. The sequence continues at coordinate 2,329 of NZ_JBVHHY010000062.1, forward strand.
GACTCGAACTGGCCTGGGTCGGGTCCATGGGCGGTCCGCTGATCGTCGTCCCGGCGCCCGCACTGCACAACTGGAGCGGCTGCACCCAGGACGGCGTGATCTTCGGCGACACCGACCAGCCGGACGACTACGACCGGGCCTGCGCGGTCGCAGACTACGCCGGGGTAATCAGCCTGCGCGGCACCGAGTCCGCCACCGCTCTCGTGCTGGGCGACACGCCCGATGACACCTGCTACCTGCCCGAACACCGGGCCTTCATGAGGTGGCTCGCAGCCGACTCCGACATCGAGCTGCTCGCGGCCGCCGAGGTCGTACTGAACGACCCGGCGACCCCGTGGGAGGAGTGCGGCGTCTGGGAGACCGACGGCCCCGCAGTCCTCATGGACTCGGCCGAGGCCAGCAAGGACCTCGGCGTGCCCTACCCGGACGGCAGAGGTCAGCCGGACGAAGCCCCGGTCCCAGTGACCGCAGGACGCTGGAGAGTCCGCGCGTTCCACAAGTGGGCCGGCGACGGCGCCTGGGTCGGCGTGGTCCAACTCCTTCCGGAAGCCACACTCGATAGCAACCCTTGACCCGGGCATTCGAACACCGAGCCTCCCGCGCGCCCAGGCTTGACGTCTTGGCACCGTGAGGTGTCTGGGGGTTTGTCAGGCACGTGAGTCACGGGCGGCCGGATGCAGGGGCGCAGCTGCGAATCGGTGCCGCCTGTTGGAGACGGTGGGGCGGGGGATTCCTAGTTCACGGGCCATCGCCGAGAGGTGATCCCTTGCCGGGCGTTGAAATAGGCGGCGATGTCGGTGTGGCCGAGCGCCTGGGCGGCCTCGTCCATGCGGCGCCGGGCGGCGGCGCGCTTGCCCTGGCCGCCCCGGCGGCGGGCTTCGCGGACAAGGGGGCGCCGGGCGGTCTCCTGGCTGCTGTGGATGGCGGTGGTGGGGGTTCCGCCCGGTCGGCCCTCGGCCATCGCCGCGCGGATGTCCGGGCGGGTGGCGTAGCGGTTGCGGCCCTGTTCGCGGGCGCACTCGGCCAGGTCCCGGCCGCGCAGGCCAAGTTTGCGGGGCAGTTGGTGGGTTTCGCGGTACTCGGCGCTGGTCATGCGGTGGGCGGAGGCTAGGTGCGGGGCCAGCAGCCGATGCCAGCTCCCGCACTCCAGGCACTCCAGCCGGCCGTCCTCTTCCGGCTGGACGCCGGTCACGCGTCCCCCTTCGGAGCCGCGTTCGCCTTCTTCACCAGCTTGTTGACAGTGGACTGGTCGAGGTCGAGGAGGCGGCCAGCCTCCGACTGGTTGCCAGCGAAGGCGGCGACCTCGGCGACGGCGATGGCACGCGCGAGGGCCAGGCGGTTGGTCTCCTTTGCGACTAGGCTTCCGCAGCGCGGCGTTGATGGTCGCTTAGGGCCTGCTTCCACTGAAAGAAGGCTGCCTGTCCTCGGCGTCCCGGCGTCCTGTGAACCAGTTTGGCTTCGAAGGCGCCGGGTGCGTGGTCGCGCCGGGCCTGGTCCTGACAGCACTTCACGTCGTGAAGCCCGCAGGGTCCGGCCAGGCGTTTGAGCGCTGCACGGTCAGACTCATCGGCGGACGCGGGCGCGCGGCGGCCGAGGTGGCCTGGCACTTGGACGACGTCGCGCTGCTGCGGTTTCGGCCGGCTGACCTTCCGCGCGAATTCGCTCCGGTTCGGTGGGGCGAACTCGTGTGCATCAGCCCGTCGCGGCAGGCGCGCTGCGTCGCCGTCGGTCTTCCCGACGCGGCCAAGCGCGATGGTGACCGGCGCGAACCCGAGGCCGTGGAAGGGCACATCAACGCGGTCGACACGGGCGGCAACTTCTACAGCCTCCAAGCCGACAGCGTGGTCCCGTCCGGTGAATCCGCATCCGGCACCTCTCCGTGGGCCGGAATGTCCGGTGCCGGGGTGTTTCACGAGGACCTGCTCATCGCCACGGTGCAGCAGGCCCTGCCCGGGCGGGCCGCCCGCCTGGAGGCTGTCCCCGTTCGTCGCCTCCTGGACGACCGCGAGTTCTGCGACATCGTGGAACGAGCGTCCGGCACGCGCCCGCAACTGGGAACCCGCCGACCTCCACACCCTCTTCGACAGTGCCCCTCAGCCCGTCGCCGCCGCTTCCTACCTCCTGGCCGCACGCTCCGAGACCGTCGAGTTCACCGGCCTGGACACGGAACTGCAACTCCTGCGCGCCTGGTGCCACAGCCCGCAGGCTGTCGACGTCGCCGTCGTACGCGGCTCCGGAGGAGTCGGCAAGACACGCCTGGCCGTAGAACTGGCCAGGCGCCTGGCCGATCGCAGGCCGCAAGCCGAGTCGACCCCCGACGCCACGAACTTCGCGTGGTCAGCAGGATTCCTCGACCCGAAGACCGCCCCCGACCAGACCTACCAGATGCTGCGCCACCTGATCCGTCCTGCCCTGATCATCGTCGACTACGCCGAGTACCACCTTGGCCAGGTCAGGGCGCTGCTGGAAGCCCTGGTGAACCACCGTGCCCCGGCACACCGTATTCGCGTCCTCCTGGTCGCTCGCTCCACCCACGAGTGGTGGCCCAAGCTGCGGGCCCGGCACCCCGCGATGGTCAGCGGCACCGAGATAGTACTCGCCCCGGACAACCTGCTGCGCCAGGTGGACGCGCAGGAACTGCGCGAGCGTGCGCGGATCTCGTTCACCCGGCGCATTGCCGCCCTGCAATGGTCAGGGGTACCCCACGACTGGGACGCCGAGGAGTTCCTCGACCGGGTCGCCGACCATGCGCCCCCGCACGAGGGCCAAACCGAGGACGATCCGGCCACCGTCCTGTCGCTGCAGATCGAAAGCCTTGCCAGCGTTCTGGTCGACAAGCCGATCGACGGCGACCTCGACCCGCATGAAGTTCTGCTGTACCACGAGGAGAGGTACTGGGACCGGGCCTCGGCCGCGCTGTTCCCGCAGCCCCTCGACCCGGAATACCGAAAGGCACTGATCGCCGTGCAGCGCCTTGCCAGCGCAGCAGATCAGAAGGAAGCCGACGCTGCGATCCGCGCGGCATGGGCCGCCCACTACGGCGACGTTCCCACCGCACCGCCATTGACATCGGACATGGTGCGGGCCCAGCGCCGGTTCCTTTAAGCCGTGTACCCGCCAACGGGGCACGCCTACTGGGGCGGGATCGGCCCCGACGCGCTGACCGCCAAACTCGTCAACGACGTGGAGGCGAACAGCGGCGGCGAGCCTGAGAGCGGGACGTTCCTCGCCCGGACCCTGTCCAGCCCGCTTCTGTCGCCGTCCCAGCGCCGCCACTGCCTGGCCATCGTGGGCCGCGGCTTCGTCGGCCATCCCGCCCTGGCCGTTGCAGCCGCCCAAGCGGTGGCCGCCAACCCGAACGCGCTGTACGCCGAGGCCCAGGACCTCCTGGGAAAGCTGCCTGAAGCGACGCGCGACATCTGGCGCACTGCCCTGGTCGATGCGCAGCAGCGACACGATGCGACCGTGCCCGCCCAAGCCGAGACGGCCGTTGGCACCTGGTCGCAGGAGCCCGGACCGTCCCCCGCAGAGCCTGCGGGCCTCCCGCCCCCCGCCCCGTGGTCACCGCACCCCTGCAGCTTCCCGACAGCTTTCCCCTTGAACTACCACTCCCGCCGCCAGTATCGCCGCCGACCGGGTCGGGAGCGGCCTACCGTCCCCAGGCCGTCCCAAAACCCCTTCCTCAGGATCCGATCGCGGCCGCACCACCGCGCGCGTACCCCACCTGCGCCCCCAAGCGCACGGTGCCGGTTGCCATCCGCGACTACTTGGGCCTCGACGCTCACGGCATGAGGCGCGTGCTGCCGGCCTTCGTGTTTCTCGTAGCCCTCTTCTTCTTCTTCACGGTCCTCTGGCACACCAGATGAGCCTGACTCGCGGTAGAGCTCGGCGACGGTGGTTGCGTGCAAACCTCGCCCCGGCGCGGCCCCGCGAGCCGGTGCCCGTCGCCAACGTCTTCCTCGCCCTGGTCGCCGCCCACGGCTGGACCCTCGGCGGTGGGCGGCAGGGTGGCCGCGACGACCCGTTTGCCGGCCCCGGCCCGGGCCGCAGCGGTCAGCAGCGAGGGGGACGTACGTGAGCGAGCAGGACCTGGACGCTGGCAGCCCGGTCTTCGAAGTGCTCCACCATCTGCGTGCCTCACTGGGGCGTGTATAGCCTCGTAAGTACCTTGCAGCATAGGCGAATTGATGCGCAAACGTTCGAAGCACCCGCTGCCCACCCTCGGGCAGTTCCTGATGGCGCCCCTCATGATGCGCCGCATGTCCGTCTGGATGCTCGACCACGACCTGACCTTCGACGAGGCCCGGGACTGGGAGGCGGCGCGCCAGCTGCTGCGCGTGCACCTCGCCGACACCTACGGGCCGAAATGGCACCGGAGCGCCCCGGCCGAGCTCCGGGTGCTAGCCAGCCGGGCGGTGGATTTCGACCCGAGCCTTCTGCCGTACGGGATCAAGGGGATCTACCACCCCGAGACTTTCACGGCAGTGCGCAACCGTCGGCCCCGGCCGTAGACCCGGCCGCACGCTTCCACTCGGCATCGGCGGTGCGCGGGGGCCATTCGGTGTCTTCGCAACTGGCGCTGGAGGACTGACGGCAGGGTCTGGTTCGGGGACCCGGTCGCCCGCCTGCTCGACAAGAACCCCAACGACCGCCCCAAGACGCCCATACCACCCTCAACGAGATCGGCGAGCGCTACTACGGCCGCCACGTGCCCCGGCGCGGCAAGGACCTCAACACCGACGTCACGCTCAGCCCGGAGGAAGCCCGGCACGGCGCCACCGTGCCGCGGAATTCGAACCGAGTCCCGAGGAGTAGGCGGAGATGCTCCCCACCAGGAGGACGGCGGTGGCGTGCGAGATGCGGAGCCGCGGTGGCATCGGACTGCTTCCCTCCCGGGAGAGGGGTGGCGGGCGCCCTAGCGGCGCCCGCCACCCGGCTGGACGTCAGACGATCGAGACCCGGGAGACGTAGGCGTTGTTGAGGCTCAGGCTGCCGCCCGCGTAGAGGTTGTAGTCGGTACCGTTCGCCGTGATGATGCCGTTGTTCCACTGCGAGGTCACCGAGTACACACCGGCGACCCCGGGGTACGTCGTGCCGACGCTCCCCGCGTAGCAGAGCTGCCAGTAGCCGCTGTTGTCGTGTATCCAGAGCTCGATGCCGTACGCCTCCGCGCCGCCGCCCGGGCACTGCACGCTTCCGATCGCGCTGGCTGGCGAGGCCGCCAGGACGCTGCCGCCGATGAGGGTCGCGGCCGCCAGCGCCACGGCACCGGTTCGTGTGATCTTGCGACGAGCCATCTGCTTTTCTCCTCGTGTCGGACCGTTGTGGCAACCGGCTGACGGGCCGGCTCGACACCATCCTTGTGTCAGCGGCAGCCCGCCACCATGACGTTGACCGGACGTTGGGCGGACACTTGCGTCGTGGGGGCCTCACGCCCTGGGAGTCGCGATCCTGGACACAGGGGGGTGTCGATGGACTTCGAGTACGACTGCTGGTACTGCGGGGAGACGAACGCCGTTTACGGCGAGCCGAAAGGGTTCCTCACCATCCGCTACGAGCTGCCCTTGCAGTGGAACTGCTACTGGTGCGACTCGGTCAACATCACCCCTGCCGACTGAGCGCTCGGAGCCGTCCCCCTGCCGCTGAGCAGAGTCGGCCGGCGCGGGTAGCGTGGGCGGCCGCGGGATGTTGATCGACGGGGAGGGGTAGGCCGTGCGGTTTCCCAGCAGGGAGCAGCTGGCGGTCCTGAGCGGGGCCGAGTTCGAGGCGCTCGCCTCGTTGCACTTCGCGATGACCGAGGTGCGGCACGAGTGGGGCACCTCCAGGGCGGCCCTGGACCGGCTGTTCGCGTTGTCCGATCACGCCGAGCACCTCGATGACGGTGCCCGGTTCACCTTCCGGTCGCGGGCGCTGGACGAAGTGCGCCGTGCCTCCTCGGGGGAACCTCACTTCGGGTCGATGCGGGCTCGTATGGTGGTGGGGCGGCCGAAGCCAGTTGCGATGGCTTCGGCCGCCCCACGCGGTGTTCTGCTCGTGTCACTGCCCCACCCGGGTCAGGCGAGCCTGCCGCGCAGCCACCAGGCGCTGAAGCCAACCAGGCCGGCGGTGAGCGCAAGGAAGATCGCTGTCTCGGACCACTGGAAAGCCCAGTAACGGTCGGCGGGCTGGTAGGAGACCGTAACGTGCAGGTCGGCGTTGGCAAGGCAGGCGTCGTGAGCGGCCGCGTCCGAGACCGTCGCACAGGGCTGGGTCGCCATGGTGAGCGCTTGACCGGACGAGGTCCTGACCGGTTCGGCCCTGGAAAGGACCCAGGCGCCGGGTACGTTCAGATCCGCCACGAACGGGGCAGCGGGTGTTCGGTTCGTGAACCCGATGAGCGACGCGGACTTCATCGCCTCGGAGGTGAGCGCCACGTCCCCGCGGACGGGCGACTCCAGGTGCGGCCGAACCGCCAGCGGCACAAGGATCTGGACGGCGGCGAAGACCGCCAGCGTGGCCGCCATCGCGGGCACGCTGCGCCGGATCAGCAGGCCGACACACGTTCCGAGGGCCACCGCGAAAGCGGCGTAGCTGAGCGGGACGACGCCTCGGGCGCTAAAGAGCAGCGGGGTAAAGCGGTTGTTGTTGATCCGGTCGAGCGGGCTCGCGAACCAGGACACCAGCAGGCTGAGCAGTCCGGTGGTGACCGCGGCGGCCAGGCCGATGAACAGGAGCTTGACCGCGAGCCAGCGGGTGCGGGTGATGCTCTGGTTCCAGATCAGCCGGTGCGTGCCTGTCTCCAGCTCGCGGGCGATCAGCGGCGCGCCCCAGAAGGCCCCGATCAGGCCCGGTACCAGGAGTACCAGGCCGGTGCCGAGGTAGTACGGGAAGCGGTACTGGGTGGTCAGCTGGGACACCGGCGAGCAGCCGCCGTTCGGGCAGCCGGCCAGGGCAGTGTTGTAGGCGTCGTGCAGTTGGAAGCCGCTGATCAGCAGGTATGCCGTGACAGCGGACAGGGCGGCCACGGCCACCAGCAACTGGGTACGGAATTGGCGCCAGGTCAGCCAGGTCATCGCTGTGTCTCCAGCACGGGTCGGTGGTCGGCGCCGGCGGCGCCGGCCCGGGTCATGTAGGACAGGACGAGGTCCTCCAGGGCGAGCGGCTCCATCACCCAGGACGGATCGTCGACAGCCGCGTCGGCGCGCACGACGAAGGTGCTCTGCCGGTCGGTGTGGTCGGCCTGGACGACCTGCATGCCCGCGGGCAGCGAGTCGGCCTCGCGGCGGGCTGTGGTGAGCCGGAAGTGGGTGGCCAGCAGGTCGTCGATCTCGCCGACGGCCTGGACCCGGGAGGCGGCCAGGACGATCAGGTGGTCACAGACCCGCTCCAGATCCGAGACGAGGTGCGAGGAGAGCACGACGGTCGCCTCGGTCTCGGCCACGAACTCCATCAGGCTCTGCAGGAACCCGCGCCGGGCCAGGGGGTCAAGCGCCGCGACGGGCTCGTCGAGCAGCAACAGGTCCGGGTGCTTGGCTACGGCGAGCGTCAGCGCCAGTTGAGCCCGCTGCCCGCCGGAGAGCCGGCCGGCCCGCTGCGCGGGGTCCAGGCCCAGCTGCTGGATCCGGCGCTCGGCCAGAGCGGCGTCCCAGCGGGGGTTGAGCTTGGCGCCCAGGCGCAGATGGTCTGCGATCGACAGGGCGGCGTAGGTGGGTGTGTCCTGGGCTACGAAGCCGATCCTGGTCAACTGCGCGGTGGTGGACGCGGGGCGTTCGCCGAGGACTTCGATGCTGCCGGAGGTCGGGGTGAGCATGCCGCAGGCCAGCTGCAGCAGGGTCGACTTGCCCGCGCCGTTCGGGCCGACCAGCCCGACGACTCGCCCGGCCGGCACGCTCAGCGTGCAGTCGGACAGCGCCTGACGTCGGCCATAGCGTTTGCCAAGCCCTCTTGCTTCGATGATCGCGGTCATTTCTCCTCTTCGGTGGGGCTGCGAAAGGTGTTGAGGAACAGGGCTTCGATGCTCTCCTCGTCCAGTCCGGCGCCACGGGCCTTGGCGAGCCATCGCTGCAGCTCCTGACGCAGCGGCTCGTGTTCGGATCGCGGCGTGTCGCCGAGCGTGCCGGTGACGAATGTGCCGACCCCGGGCTTGGGGGAGACCAGGCCCTCGTTCTCCAGTTGCCGGTAAGCCTTGAGCACGGTGTTGGGGTTGATCGCGACCTTGGCCGCGACGTCCTTGACCTTCGGCAGCCGATCCCCTTCGGACAGCAGACCCAGCCGCAGGGCCTGGCGTACCTGGTGGACCAACTGCATGTAAGGCGCGACACCGGACCGGGCCTCGATGTGAAACTCGATCACCGTAACCTCATTTATCTAGCTTCCTAGCACTATAGAACTGACGAACTGAGGGCCTGTCAAGCGGCATGATCGAGAGCCCTGGTGGGTGCACGGGCGCCATGCGGCGGAGAGCCGCCTCCGCCACGTCCAGCTACTCCCGCAAACGACCCTTTCCGAGAGGAAGATCGAAAAGGGTCGCCGGGGGCGGCCCCGCCGCCCGATCCGTTCTCGGAACTCGTTCTCACGCGATCGGCGCCAGACCTCTGTTCTGGGAATTATTTGTGAGAGGATTCCGAGCGTGACGGCCCCTCAGAACACCGCCACGCCTGCCCGCGCTGCCTGGCCCAGCCCGGCTCGCCCTGCCGATCCCGCTCCGGCGCCGTGGCCGGGATCTACCACACCGGCCGCTTCAAGAAGGTCCCCCGGCTCGCCAAGCTGCTGCGGGTGCCGACCCCGGCCGGCCGCAGCCCCGGCCAGCCCTGGCGGCCCGGCAACCCACCGCCCGCCGCCCCCGCAGCGGACACCCCGAGTGCGGACATCCGCATCGGGTACGCGCGGTGCTCGCACCTCACCCAGGAACTGCAGTCACAGCTGGACGCGCTCAGCGCGCACGGCATCCCCCGCGACAAGATCTTCTCTGAGAAGATCAGCAGCCGCATCCGCGTCCGCCCCCAATTCGAGGCAGCTCTCGCCCTGGCCCGCGAGATCAAGGCCCACGCCCCGCACTGCCGCGTGCTGTTCACCGTCTACGAGATGAAGTGGCTTGGACGCGACGCCGCTGAGCTCACCGCGCTGGCCGACCACCTCACCGCTCACGGCCTGGTCCTGGAGATGCTCGCTGGCCCGCTGCCCGGCATCTACGACCCCTCCGGCCCAGGGCGCATGCTCTTCGGCTTCTTCGCCGCCATAGCTGAGACCGAGCGGGAGAGTATCCGCGAAGCCACGCTCGAAGGACTCGACGCCGCCGCCCGCAAAGGCAAGCACGGCGGCCGGCCGCCGGTCATCACCGACGACATGCTGCACACCGTGCTCCGCCGCCGGGCAAACGGCGAGTCCGTCGAGCAGATCCGCCCGGACCTGATCATCCCCACCGGCAAGCGCAAGGGCCAGAACCCGGGCCTGGCCAGCATCTACCGGGCGCTCGCCGAACACGAGAAGCGCCAGACATACCCCGAAGCCGTCGCCCAGGCCCACGCCGACTTCGCCGCCCTCCAAACCGAAGAGATCCCCCACCCTCGCCCGGCCCGCGTGCTCCAGCCTGTCACCCGCGAACAGCGCGACCGACTACAGGCCCAAGAGCGCCCGTGAACTGGCGTGTCACCACTCCAAGATCACGTCATGGCCCCTTTTGCACGCACCTTGGCTGGACCCCGAGAGGTCCGCGGGTTCATGGAAACTGAAGGGTTCTCAGCCGGAACCCGAGGATGGACTGTCTGGTTTTCGTGGGATCGGCCTTCGGGTTCAGGCGA
>NZ_JBVHHY010000063.1:0-11958 GCF_055560835.1 Kitasatospora sp. NPDC023120
CCTTGGCCGGGGAAGACGAAGACGGTGCGGCCGGGGTGGTCGGTACGGCCGGTCACGACGGCCGGTGAGGGCTGGTCGTCGGCGAGCGCGGTGAGGCCGTGGAGGAGTTCGTCGCGGTTCTCGCCGAGGATGACGGCGCGGTGGGGGTGTTGGGGCCGGGCGGCGAGGGTGGCGGCCGCAGCCGCGGGTTCGGTGTCGTGGTGCTCGGTCAGGTAGGTGTGCAGCTGGGCGGCCTGCTCGCGCAGGGCGCCATGGCTCTTCGCCGACAGTAGGAGGGGCGCGACGGCGTCCCCGGCGCTGTCCGTCCCGGTCTCCGCGGGCTCGGGCTCGGGGTCTTCCGGTGCGGCTTCGAGGATGATGTGGGCGTTGGTGCCGCTGATGCCGAAGGAGGAGACGGCGGAGCGGCGCGGGTGGTCGGTCTGCGGCCAGTCCCGCGTTTCGGTGAGGAGTTCGACGGCGCCGGCCTCCCAGTCCACGTGCGGGCTGGGCTCGTCCACGTGCAGGGTCCTGGGCAGGATGCCGTGGCGCATCGCCTCGACCATCTTGATCACCCCGGCCATGCCGGCCGCGGCCTGGGTGTGCCCGATGTTGGATTTGACCGAACCGAGCCAGAGGGGCCGGCCCGCCGGCCGATCCTGCCCGTAGGTGGCCAGCAGGGCCTGGGCCTCGATCGGGTCGCCGAGGGTGGTGCCGGTGCCGTGGGCCTCGACGGCGTCGACCTGGTCGGCGGTCAACCGGGCGTCGGCCAGGGCGGCGCGGATCACCCGCTGCTGCGACGGCCCGTTGGGGGCGGTGAGGCCGTTGCTGGCACCGTCCTGGTTGACGGCGGAGCCGCGGATCACGGCGAGCACCCGGTGACCGTTGGCCCGGGCGTCGGAGAGCCGCTCCAGCAGGATGACACCGGCGCCCTCGCCCCACGCCGTACCGTCGGCGGCACCGGCGAACGGCTTGCACCGCCCGTCCGGCGCCAGGCCGCGCTGGCGGCTGAACTCGATGAACAGCCCGGGCGTGGCCAGCACGGCCGCGCCGCCGACCAGGGCGAGCGAGCACTCGTCGTTGCGCAGCGCCTGGACGGCCAGGTGCATCGCCACCAGCGAGGAGGAGCACGCGGTGTCGACGGTCATCGCCGGACCCTCGAAACCGAAGGTGTAGGAGATCCGGCCGGACGCGACGCTGGTGGTGGTGCCGGTCAGCAGGTAGCCCTCCAGCGCCTCGGCGCTGCTGAACGCGTTCGCGCCGTACCCCACCCCGGCCACGCCGGCGAACACGCCGGTACGGCTGCCGCGCAGTGACTGCGGGTCGAGGCCGGCCCGCTCCAGCGCCTCCCAGGACACCTCCAGCAGCAGGCGCTGCTGCGGGTCCATCGCGCTGGCCTCGCGCGGGCTGATGCCGAAGAACCCGGCGTCGAAGCGGTCCGCGTCGTAGACGAAGCCGCCGTGGCGGGCGTAGGTCTTGCCCGCGGCGGCGGGGTTCGGGTCGTACAGCTCGTCCAGGTTCCAGCCGCGCCCGCCGGGGAACTCGCCGATCGTGTCGATGCCGTCGGCGGCCACCCGCCACAGGCCCGCCGGGGAGTTCGCGCCGCCGGGGTAGCGGCAGCCCATGCCGACGATCGCGATCGGGTCGCCGTCCACCGGCCCGGTGACGGCGAGGGCTGCGACGGCCGGCGCGTCCCGGTCGACCAGCAGCTCGCGCAGGTGCCCGGCCATCGCGGCCGGTGTGGGGTAGTCGAAGACCAGTGTGGTGGGCAGTCGGCTGCCGACCGAGGCTGCCAGCCGGTTGCGGAACTCCACGGCGGTCAGCGAGTCGAAGCCGAGCTGCTGGAAGGGCCGGTCCGGATCGATCGCCTCCTGTCCGGCGTGCCCGAGCACGGCCGCGATGTGGCTGCGGATCAGCTCCAGCAGCAGTCGCAGCTGTTCGCCTTCGGTCAGCCCGGCCAGCTGCCGGGCGAGCGGCGCCCCGGAGCCGCCGGCCGCCCGGCGTGCGGGCGTGCCGACCAGGCCGAGCAGCAGTTCCGGCACCGCCCCCGCGCCGGCCCTGGCCCGCAGCGCCGGCAGGTGCAGGGCGACCGGCACGACGGCGGCCTCCTCGCCGCCGAGCGCCCGGTCGAGTAGCCCGAGCGCCTGCTCGGTCGCGAGCGGCAGGACGCCGGAGTCCCGCATCCGGGCCCGGTCCTGGTCGGTGAGCGAGCCGGTGATCGCGCTGCGCTCCTCCCACAGGCCCCAGGCGAGCGAGACTGCCGGCAGGCCCTGGGAGCGCCGGTGCTGGGCGAGCGCGTCGAGGTAGCTGTTGGCGGCGGCGTAGTTGCCCTGGCCGGGCGAGCCCAGGACACCGGCGGCCGAGGAGAACAGCACGAACGCGGCGAGGTCGGCACCGCGGGTCAGCTCGTGCAGGTTCCAGGCGCCGACGGCCTTGGGCCGCATCACGGCTTCCAGCCGCTCCGGCGTCAGGGCGGACACCACGGCGTCGTCCACCACACCGGCCGCGTGCACCACGGCGGTCAGCGGCCGGTCGGCCGGGACGGCGGCCAGCAGCTCGGCCAGGCCGCGGCGGTCGGCGGCGTCGACCGCGGCGACCTCCACTTCGGCACCGAGCCCGCTCAGTTCGGCGAGCAGCTCCTGCGTGCCGCGGGCCCCGCGCCGACTGGTGAGCAGCAGCCGGCGCACGCCGTGCCGGCTCACCAGGTGCCGGGCGAGCAGGCCGCCGAGCGTACCGGTGCCGCCGGTGATCAGCACCGTGCCGTCCGGGTCCAGGCCGCGCGGCAGTTCCAGGACGACCTTGCCCACGTGCCGGGCCTGCTGGATGTGCCGGAAGGCCTGCGGAGCGTGCCGGACGTCCAGTGCGCGCAGCGGCAGGGGGTGGAGCACGCCCGCGTCGAACAGGTCGACCAGGCCGAGGAGCATCCGCTGGACGTGGTCCGGGTCGGCCTCGGTCAGGTCGAACGGGCGGTAGGCGATCCCGGGGTGGGCGGCCGCGACCTCGGCGGCGTCGCGGATGTCCGCCTTGCCCATCTCCAGGAAGCGTCCGTCCGCGCCGAGCAGCCGCAGCGAGGCGTCCACGAAGTCGCCCGCCAGCGAGTTGAGCACGACGTCCAGCGGGGCGCCGTCCGCCCCGAAGCGCTGCTCGAAGTCCAGGTCGCGGGAGGAGGCCAGGTGCGCGTCGTCCAGGCCGAGCCCGCGCAGCACCGGCCACTTGGCCGGGTGGGCGGTGGCGAACACCTCCGCGCCCGCGTGCCGGGCCAGCTGGATCGCGGCCATGCCCACACCGCCGGCGCCGGCGTGCACCAGCACGCGCTCGCCGGGCCGTACGGTGGTGAGCTCGTTCAGCGCGTAGTGGGCGGTGAGGAAGGTGATCGGCACGGTGGCGGCCTGGGCGAACGACCAGCCGGCCGGCACCCGGACCACCCAGCGGCGGTCGGTCACGGCGACCGGGCCGATCGCACCGGCGACCAGGCCCATCACCCGGTCACCGGGCGCCAGCCCGGCCACCTCGGGACCGACCTCGACCACCACGCCGGAGACCTCGCCGCCGATCGGCGCTTCGCCCGGGTAGAGGTCCAGCGCGATCAGCACGTCGCGGAAGTTGACACCGGCGGCGCGCACCGAGATCCGGACCTGCCCGGGCGCCAGCGGTGCTGTCGCGTCCGGCGCGGGGACCAGCGCGAGGTGGTCGAGCGTGCCCTTCGCGGTGGCGTCCAGCCGCCAGGCGGACACCTCGGCCGGCACCGCGAGGGTGCCCGGGCGCTCCGCGGCGGTGAGCCGGGGGACGAGCAAGGTGCCGTTGCGGAGCGCAAGTTCGGGCCGCCCGGTGGCGACCGCGGCGGGCAGCAGCGACCAGGAGGCGTCCTGTCCGTCGAGGTCGACCAGCACCAGTCGGTCGGGGTTCTCCGACTGCGCGGCCCGCAGCAGACCGCGGGCCGCGGCACCCGCGAGGTCCTCGACCGGGTCCTCGACCCCGGTCGTGGCGGCGCGCTCGGTCAGCACCACCAGCCGCGCGCCCGCCAGGGTGTCGTCCGCGAGGAACTCCTGTACGACGGCGAGGAGTCGGCGGCTCCGGTCGACCGCGGCGGAGCCGCCGACCGGGTTCTCCGTGTCGTCCTGGTCCCCCGGGGCGTCCGAACCGTGCGGGCCGGCGGTGGTGTCGAGCAGCGCCACGGTGGGGAAGTCCGCCGACCGTCCGAGGCCGGGCAGGGCGGCGGTGAGGCGGGGGTCGGCGTCCGGGCCGACCAGCACCCAGCCCTCGCCTGGGACGGCGGCATCCTCGGTGGCGGCGGGCGCGGCCTGCGGGGTCCAGTCCACCCGGTACAGCGGGGTGCGCGGGGTCGCGGCGAGCTGGTCGGACGACACCGCGCGCATCGTGACCGACCCGACCGAGCCGAGCGGGTCGCCGGCCGCGTCGGCGATCGTCAGCGCGACGCTGTCCGCGTCACGGGCGCTGGGCGAGATCCGGACCCGCAGCTCCGGGCCGGCCTTCGCGTCCAGCCGGATCCGCTCCCACGCGAACGGCAGCTTGACCCGGTCGAGTGGCTCGCCGGCCTCGATCCTGGCCGCGACGAGCGCGTGCAGCGCGGCGTCCAGCAGAGCGGGGTGCAGGCCGAACTCGTCCGCGCCGGGGGCGGTTTCCGCCGGGAGCACGACCTCGGCGTACAGCTCCTCGCCGTGCCGCCAAACGGCTCGCAGACCCTGGAACGCGGGGCCGTACGCCAGCCCGAGGTCCGCCAGGTCCGCGTACAGGTGCTCCGTCGCCACCGGGGTGGCTCCGGCCGGCGGCCAGGCGGTCGGCAGCGCCTCGCCCGTGACCTCCTCGGCCGTCCCGGCCGGGCGCAGCACGCCGGACGCGTGGCGGGTCCAGACGATCGCCTCCTCGTCCCCGGTGGCGGGGCGGGAGTGCACCGCCAGCGAACGGCCGCCGTCCTGGTCGGGCCGGCCCATCCGCACCCGAAGCTGGACGGCGTCCTGCTCGCCCAGTACCAGCGGCTGGTGCAGCACCAGCTCGTCCACCATGTGCTCGCCACCGAGCTGCCCGGCGGCGTGCAGGGCCAGCTCGACGAAGGCGGTCCCCGGCAGCAGCACCGAGTCGAGGATGCGGTGGTCGGCCAGCCAGGACTGCGCCTGCAGTGCCAGTCGGCCCGTGAACACCACGCCCTCGTCGGGCAGTTCGACGACGGCCGCGAGCAGCGGGTGGCCGGCGGCGCTGAGCCCGGCCCCGGCCACGTCGCCCCGCCCGGAGCCGGTCTCCAGTGCGTAGGGGCGGCGCTGGAAGGGGTAGGTGGGGAGGTCGGTGGCATCGGTGGTGCCGGAGGGGGTGGGGATCGGCCAGGTGACGGGATGGCCGTGGGTGTGGAGGGCGGCGAGGGCCGCTGTGGTGGTGCGGGTTTCGGGGTGGTCCTTGCGGAGGGTGCTGATGGCGAGGGGGTTGGCCTCGTCGAGGGTGGTGTGGGTGAGGGCGGTGAGGACGGGGTCGGGGCCGAGTTCCACGAAGGTGGTGACGCCGTTGTCGGCGAGGGTGCGGAGGGCGTCGGTGAAGCGGACGGCTTGGCGGATGTGCTGGGTCCAGTAGTCGGGGGAGGTGAGCTGGTCGGCGAGTTGGCCGGTGAGGTTGGAGATGACGGGGATGGTGGGCTGGTGGTAGGTGAGTTGGGCGGCCTCGGTGCGGAAGGCGTCGAGGATCGCGTCCATGTGGGGGGAGTGGAAGGCGTGGGAGACGGTGAGTTTGCGGGTCTTGCGCCCGAGGGCCTTGAAGTGCGCGGCGATCCGCTCGGCGGCGTCGGGGTCGCCTGAGATCACGGTGGAGTCGGGTGCGTTGAGGGCGGCGATCGACACCGTTTCGGTGAGGTGTTCGCGGAGTTCGTCTTCGGTGGCTTGGATGGCGATCATGGCGCCGCCGGCGGGGGCGGACTGCATCAGCCGGGCCCGGGCCGCGACGAGTAGGGCCGCATCGGTGAGGCTGAGGACTCCGGCGACGTGGGCGGCGGTGAGTTCGCCGATGGAGTGGCCGGTGACGAAGTCCGGTGTCACGCCCCAGGACTGGTAGAGGCGGAAGAGGGCGGTCTCGAGGGCGAACAGCGCGGGTTGGGTGTAGCGGGTCTGGTTGAGGGCGTCTTCGTCGCCGAAGACGACCTCGCGCAGCGGCCGCTCCAGGTGCGGGTCCAGTGCGGCGCAGACCGCGTCGAAGGCGGCGGCGAAGGCGGGCTGGTTCTCGTACAACTCGCGGCCCATGCCGAGGCGTTGCGCGCCCTGTCCGGTGAACAGGAAGGCGACCTTCCCGCCGCGCGCCGTCCCCTGGACGGCGTGCGGGCTGGTGGACCCCTCGGCCACAGCCGCCAGTCCGGTCAACAGCTCCGCCCGGTCGGCACCGAACACCACCGCCCGGTGCGCGAAGTGGGACCGCCCCGAGGCCAGGACGCCCGCTGCCTCGGTCAGCTCCAGCTTGTGATGATCCGTCAGGAATTCCGCCAGTTGCGCCGCCTGCTCGCGCAGCGCAGCCTCGCTCTTGCCGGAGAGCAGCAGGGGAGCAGTGGCGCCCCCACGGACCTCGTTGACCCCGCTGACCTCGTTGACCGTCCCGCTTTCCTCCGCGTCGACGGTCGGGGCGGACTCCAGGATCAGGTGCGCGTTCGTCCCGCTGATGCCGAAGGAGGAGACGGCGGCCCGGCGCGGCTCGCCGGTCTCCGGCCAGTCCCGCGCCTCGGTGAGCAGTTCGACCGCACCGGCGGTCCAGTCCACGTGCGGGGTCGGCTCGTCCACGTGCAGGGTGCGGGGCAGGACGCCGTGCCGCATCGCCTGCACCATCTTGATCACGCCGCCGATGCCGGCCGCGGCCTGGGGGTGCCCGATGTTGGACTTCAACGAGCCGAGCCAGAGCGGCCGTTCGGCGCTGTGTGCCTGCCCGTAGGTGGCGAGCAGGGCCTGGGCCTCGATCGGGTCGCCGAGGGTGGTGCCCGTGCCGTGCGCCTCGACCGCGTCCACCTGGTCGGCGGTGAGCCGGGCGTCGGCGAGCGCGGCGCGGATCACCCGCTGCTGTGCGGGACCGTTGGGGGCGGTGAGCCCGTTGCTGGCGCCGTCCTGGTTGATCGCGGTGCCGCGGATCACCGCGAGCACGTGGTGCCCCGCCGCCCGGGCGTCGGAGAGCCGCTCCAGCAGCACCAGTCCGGCGCCCTCGGCGAAGCCGGTGCCGTCCGCGGCGGCCGCGAAGGGCTTGCAGCGGCCGTCCGGCGCCAGGCCGCGCTGGCGGCTGAATTCCATGAAGACGTTGGGTGTCCCCATCACGGTGACGCCGCCGACCAGCGCCATCGCGGATTCGCCGCGCCGCAGCGATCCGGCGGCCAGGTGCAGGGCGACCAGCGAGGAGGAGCACGCGGTGTCGACACTGACGGCCGGCCCCTCCAGGCCCAGCGCGTACGCGACGCGCCCGGAGGTCACGCTCGGCGCGCTGCCGGTGCCGAGGTAGCCCTCGACGCCCTCCAGCCGCTCCGGCAGCTCCCGCAGGTAGTCCTGGCCGCTGGTGCCGATGAACACGCCGGTCCGGCTGCCGCGCAGGCTGTCGGGCGCGATGCCGGCCCGTTCCAGGGTCTCCCAGGCGAGCTCCAGGAGCACCCGCTGCTGCGGGTCCATGGCGGTCGCCTCGCGGGGGTTGATCTCGAAGAAGTCGGCGTCGAACCGGTCCACCCCGTCGAGGAAGGCGCCGTTGCGCGAGTAGGTCTTCCCGCTGGCCTCCGGGTCCGGGTCGAAGAGGTCGTCGACGTCCCAGCCGCGGTCGTCCGGCAGCTCGGCGACCGCGTCGACGCCGTCCGCGACCAGCCGCCACAGGCCCTCCGGGGTGGTGGCCCCGCCGGGGAACCGGCAGGCCATGCCCACGATGGCGATCGGCTCGCTGTCCCGCGCCTCGACGTCCCGCAGGCGGCGGTTGGCCTGGACGAGATCGGCCGTCGCGCGCTTCAGGTACTCGCGCAGCTTCTCCTCGTTCACCGCGAGGCCCCTTCCTGGTTGATGACGGTCGTGGTGCGGTTCGTGGTGCCGGGGCCGGACGGTCCGCTCCGGCGGCTGGTGGCGGTGTGGCGGGTCATGCCTCGGTGGTCCCGAGCTCGTTGTCCAGCGCGCGGAAGAGGTCCTCGTCGGAGGCGGTGGCGAGTTTCGCCACCTCGGCTTCGGTCAGCGTGTCGCCGCCGGCCCCGAGCCGTCGGGCCAGGGTCTGCAACCGGGCTGCCAGGACGGCCAGTTCGGCGTCCTCGGGGGAGACCTCGAGGGCCGCCCGCTCCAGCCGGTCGAGCTCGGCCAACACGGCCGCGGCCCCGGCCGGGGCCGACGCGGGAGCGAGCCGGACGCGCAGTTCGGCCGCCAGGGCGGCGGGCGTGGGGTGGTCGAAGACCGCGGTGGCGGGCAGCCGCAGACCGGTGCCGGTGTTGAGCCGGTTGCGCAGTTCGACGGCGGTGAGCGAGTCGAAGCCGATGGCCTGGAAGGCCCGGTCGGGGTCGATCTCCTCCGCCGAGGCGTGGCCGAGCACGGCGGCGATGTGGCCGCGGACCAGGGCCAGCAGCCGGGCGTCCTGCTCGGCCTCGGTGAGCCCGGCGAGCCTCTCGCGCAGGCCGTCCGCACTGACCGCGGCGGCCCGTTGGGCGCTGCGGAGCACCCGGCGGCCGGTCAGGGCGCTGAGCAGCCGCGGCACGGAGGAGGCCCGGGCCAGTGCGCCGCGGTCGAGTCGGATCGGCAGCTGGACGGCGTCGGCGGCGTCGCGCAGCGAGGCGTCGAGGAGCGCGAGCCCCTGCGGGGTGGTCAGCGACAGCACGCCGTTGCGGGCCATCCGCCGCTGGGACGCCCGGTCGACGGACTCGGTGAGTTCGCTGGTCTCCTCCCACAGGCCCCAGCCGAGCGAGAGGGCGGGCAGGCCGCGGACCCGGCGGTGCTGGGCGAGCGCGTCCAGGTACTGGTTGGCGGCGGCGTAGTTGCCCTGGCCGGGGCTGCCGAGCGTGCCGCTGGCGGAGGAGTACAGGACGAACGCGGCCAGGTCGAGGTGCTCGGTCGCCCGGTGCAGGTGCCAGGCGGCGTCGACCTTGGGGCGGAAGACCGCTTCGAGGTGTTTCGGGGTGAGGGCGGCGACGGTGGCGTCGTCCAGGGCGCCGGCGCTGTGGAAGACGGCGGTCAGCGGGTGCTCGGCGGGGATCGTGTCGAGGAGTGCGGCGAGAGCCGCCGGGTCGGTGGTGTCGCACGCGGCGATCCGGACCTCGGCGCCGGACTCGGCCAGCTCGGCGGCGAGTTCGGCGGCCCCCGGGGCGTCCGGGCCGCGCCGGCTGACCAGCAGCAGCCGACCGACGCCGTGTTCGCGGACCAGGTGCCTGGCGGTGTGGGCGCCCAGGGTGCCGGTGCCGCCGGTGACCAGCACGGTGCCCGCCGGGTCCAGGTCGCGCGGCAGGGTGAGCACCAGCTTGCCGGTGTGGCGGGCCTGCTGGAGGTGGCGGAAGGCGTGCGGGGCGTGCCGGACGTCCACGGCGTGGATCGGCAGCGGCCGGAGCACGCCGCGGTCGAAGAGCTCCACCAGGTCGAGCAGCATCTCCTGGATGCGGTCCGGGCCGGCCTCCACCGTGTCGAAGGCGCGGTAGCGGACGCCCGCGTGGTCGGCGGCGACGGTGTCGGCGTCGCGGCGGTCGGTCTTGCCCATTTCCAGGAAGCGGCCGCCGCGCGGCAGCAGCCGCAGTGAGGCGTCGACGTACTCGCGGGCCAGCGAGTTGAGCACGATGTCCATGCCCTCCCCGTCGGTCGCGGCCAGGAACCTCGCCTCGAATCCGAGGTCCCGGGAGGAGGCGAAGTGGTCGTCGTCGATGCCGAGTTCGCGCAGCACGTGCCACTTGTTGGGGCTGGCGGTGGCGTAGATCTCGCCGCCCCAGTGCCGGACCAGCTGGATCGCGGCCATGCCGACGCCGCCGGTCCCGGCGTGGATCAGGATCCGCTCGCCGGGGCTGACCGTGGTGAGGTCGACCAGGGCGTAGTACGCGGTCAGGAACGTGATCGGCAGGGCGGCGGCCTGCTGGAAGGTCAGGCCGGCCGGCATCGGCGTCACCCAGCGGTGGTCGGTCACCGCGACCGGCCCGGCGGCGCCGCCGATCAGGCCCATCACCCGGTCGCCGGGCACCACGTTGGCGACCCCGGGACCGACCTCGACGACCACGCCGGCGCCCTCGCTGACGATCGGTGCGTCACCCGGGTACATGCCGAGGGCGATCAGCACGTCGCGGAAGTTCAGGCCGGCCGCGCGGATCGCGATCCGGACCTCGCCTGCGGCCAGTTCACGGGTCGGCTCGGCGGTGGTGCACAGCGCGAGGTTCTCCAGCGTCCCCTTTCCGGTGCTGTCCAGGCGCCAGACCGCCTCCGGACCGGCCGGGCGGGCCAGGATGTCGGCCCCCTCGACCGGTGCGACGCGCGGCACCACCACCTGGCCGGCCCGGACGGCGAGCTGCGGTTCACCGCTGGCGAGCGCGGCCGGGACGGCCTGCCAGGACGTCTCCAGGCCGTCGACGTCCAGCAGCACGAACTGGTCCGGGTTCTCGCTCTGGGCGGTGCGGACCAGGCCCCAGGCGGTGGACGCGGCCAGGTCGGCGACGTCCTCCGCGGGGTGGGTGGCGACCGCGCCGCGGGTGAGCACCACCAGGCGGGTCGCCCCGTCGACGCCGGCCGCCAGCCACTCCTGGAGCAGGGCGAGGGTCCGGGCGCCCGCGTCGTGGGCGGCCTGCACCGGGTCGGCGCCGCCGTCGGCGGCACCACTGACCGGGGCCAGCACGAACTCCGGAAGCGGTCCTGCGGCGGCGAGTTCGGCGAGGGACGGGTGGACGGCGGCGCCCACCGCAGCGCCCACCGCGGCGCCCTTCTCGGCGCCCGGACCGCAGTCCGCGGCGATCACGGCGAGGGCGGGCGGTGCGCCGGTGGTCTCCGGGTTGGTGAGCGGAGTCCAGTCCAGCCGGAACAGCGCGTCGCCCGACGGCTTGCTCCCGGCGCTCGCCAGCTGCTCCGGCGTGATCCGGCGCAGCGTCAACGTCTCGACGGTGAGCACCGGTTGGCCGGACTCGTCGGTGACCAGCAGGGAGACCTGGTCGGTGCCGGTGCGCTCGACCTGCACCCGGACGTCGCGCGCGTCCACCGCGTGCAGCGTCACGCCGTCCCAGTTGTACGGGAGCAGCGGGCCGGCCGCCTGGTCGTCGTCGGCCGCGGTGAGGGCGATCGCGTGCAGGGCGGCGTCGAGCAGCGCGGGGTGGATGCCGAAGCCGTCGACGGGGGTCCCGGCGGGGAGGGCGACGTCGGCGTAGGTGGCGCTCTCGCTCGTCCAGGCGGTGTGCAGACCCTGGAAGGCGGGGCCGTAGGTGTACCCGTGGGCGGCGAGGCGGGGGTAGAAGTCGGCGGTCGGGTGCGGGACCGCGTGGGCGGGCGGCCACGCGAGGTGGCCGGCGGGGGGTGCCGGCGTCCGCGCGGTGAGGGTGGCCGTGGCGTGGAGGGTCCAGGCCTGGGTGGGGGCGTCGGTGGGGCGGGTGTGGATGGTCAGGGTGTGCTGGTCGGTGCTGTCCGGGGAAGGCGCGGTGGTGACGTGCAGATCGACGGTGGCGGAGTCGCCGAGGACGAGGGGGTGGTGCAGCGTCAGCTCGGCGATCTGCGGGTGCCCGGTGTGGTGGGCGGCGTGCAGGGCCAGGTCGAGGAAGGCGGTGCCCGGCAGGAGGACGGTGTCGAGGACGGTGTGGTCGGCGAGCCAGGCGTGGTCGGCTGGGTTGATGCGGCCGGTGAGGAGATGGGTGCCGTCGGGGAGGGCGCTGGCGGCGGCGAGGAGGGGGTGGTCGAGGGGCCGGAGGCCGAGCGCCCGGGCACCGGCGCCGCCCGGGGCGGGCTTGAGCCAGTAACTGTCGCGTTGGAAGGGGTAGGTGGGCAGGTCGATGGGGTGGGTGGGGGTGGTGGGGAGGGGCCAGGTGACGGGGGTGCCGGTGGT
>NZ_JBVHHY010000064.1:0-9811 GCF_055560835.1 Kitasatospora sp. NPDC023120
GATCCGAGAACCGCTCACCCACCGACGACTTCACCTGACCGGGCCTTGGCACAACCCGTCCAACGACCAAAGCCCACCAAAGTCACCGGTATTGCGTCTAGTGCTCTGACCGAGAAGGTTCACCGGGTTGGCGCTGGCAGGGCTTGAGCCGGTTGGATGTCGCGAGACGTCTCAACTCGGAGGAACGAGGCGAGTGGCAGAGCCGGTCAGGGTCCGAAGGCTCGCGGACCAGAAAGGCTGGCAGTTACAGCGGATCGTGCGTCGGGGCAGCACGAATACGGTGCGCCACCGGCGGGCGATGATGCTGCTGGCCTCGGCCGGCGGGAACCGGGTTCCGGTGATCGCCCAGCTGGTCCAGGCCGAGGAGGCCACGGTGCGCGACGTGATCCACCGTTCGACGAGATCGGCCTGGCCTGCCTGGACCCTCGATGAGCGGGAGGCCGTCCTGCCGCCCACCGCCGGACAGCCGCCGCGCGGCGGCTCCGGGTAGGGATCGACGCCGACGTCGCGCAGCGCGGACGGTTGCCGCCTTGACAGCGGTCTCCTCGGCGGTGGTCTGGTGGTGGTCAGCAGTGGGTGCGCGCCTGTTTGATGCCCGGTTCGGCACGGTGGATGTCGAAGGTGGTGGAGAACGTCTGCCGGGCGGTGGCGAGTGTGTCGGCGAGCGGCTGGTACTTCGTGTCCTCCAGGGCGGCCACCCGGGCCAGCTCTGCGGCCGTGTTCAGCCGGCCCACCGCGACGTCCCAGGAGTGGTCCGACGAGCCATCGGCCGGCTGGTCGGGCATCCGGTCGGGCAGCATCCGCACCAGCGTGCAGGCCAGCTCGCCGTCGCTGCTGACCTGTCGGCCGGCCGACCCGGCCGAGCTGCAGGCGGCGAGGGCCAACATCGCTGCGATCAATGGAACAAGACGTCTCATCATGTGCTGCTTCCTTCCCCCGGTTGAACGCACCCGATTACCTTAGGGGATGCGCCTCGATCCGGGGCAAGGGTGGCCGGCCGGGTGGTCGGACAGCCAGGTGCGGAGCCGGTCGGGCCGGGTTCAGGTCCACTGCTCCGCTGGCCTCACACCCGGGACCGGCTTGCCGACCAGGGCGAGCGGGACGAAGAAGTTCACCTGCCCGATCGCGATCGTCTGCGTCGCCAGGGCCTTCGGGTCGTAGTGCCGGCGGCCCGGGCGTAGAGCTCGCCGGTGACCCGCTCGGTGCCGGCCGGGGGCGGGGTCAGGACGGCTCGACCAACTCCAGCGCGACCCGCTCCGCGGGCGTGAAACAGGGGCGCTGATCCAGGTCGCCACGGCGTCGATCCCGGCCTCCGGCTCCCCCGCCTTCCGCAGCAGGCCCGGTCTGCAGCGCCGACAACGGCTTTGGAGGCACGCCGGGGCGGGCAAAGTGCGAACGTCCACGCGGCGGCCGAGAGCAGCGAGCCGGCGATGCGAGCCGGATCGGCCGGGCAGGAGCAGCGCGGGCAGCGGCGGGTGGGCGACTCCATCGATGGGGTGGTCTCGGTCGACAGGGTGGGAAAGCAGACGGGCAGGATCCGGGAAGGAGAGAACTGCCTTCGGGTTCTGCCGTTCTCCGCGAGGCTGGGGCCATGGTTCCCGGGATCTTCCGTGTGTCTCCTTTCACCGGGGAGACGACTTCCTCGCTCCTTGGCCGGGTCGCTGCCCGCTACGGGCTGGACGACGCCGCCTTGTTGACGTGGCAGTGGCACGGCCATCGCCCGCAGCATGAGAGCGGTGCGCTGCGGGCGGATGCCGAGGTGCTGCTGGATGGAGCCGGGCGGCGGGTGCTGGCCGGGTTGTGCGGGGTCGGCGAGGAGATGTTGGGGCGGGCGTTGCCGGCGTGGGGGCTGAACGACGAGAAGCCGGTCCCGCGGGCGGGTGGGAGCCGCCCAGGGGCGGTGTGGCGGGTGGGCGGTGCGGTGATCGGGCCGGTGGCGTTCGGGTGCCGGGCGTGCGCGGCCCGGCGGTCCGGGGAGCCGGTGCGGGTGGTGCGGTACGCGCGCGGTGGGAGCGGGTGTGTACGCGGCACGGGCGGTGGCTGCTGGACGCGGACGAGGAACCAGGCGCTGGAGTCCCTGGACCTGCGCGGCCTGCCCGAGGTGGTGGCGGCGCAGCAGCGGTGGGCAGGGGTGGCTCGGCGGGCGGTGCGCGGGCGGATGCGCGGACCGAACGATCTTCAATCTTGCAACGGGCCCTGGGGGCACACTACTTCGGCGGACACGTGATCGGTCCTCTTGCCGGAACTAAGATCCTCTCCCACTGCGGACACCGACTCTTTGCATTCAAGTGTGGGCCTTACTGTTGCAGTAAAACGGACCAATCCGTTCTGTTTCACGTCCGCCGTCCCCTGCGCCAAGGTCCTTCCCTCTGCCCTGAACACAAAATGAGCCGTTCCGCCCGGCGTGAAGTCCTCACCCTCAACTATGAGTGAAGTGACAGGATGACGGTGGGGGATTTCGCCGGGGATATCGTTGACGGCATGGACGCTGATCCGAGGGGTGGGTTGGGTCATGTTGCGATCCTCTGCGTCGGCTCACGTCTCCATGATCTGAGTGATGGAACCTTCGTTTCCAATGTGTGGCAAGTCCGGTATCACTGCAACCTGGGCGTAGGCGCCTTCTGGTTCCGCTGACCGGAGGCCCAGTGGCAGAGCCTCAGGACTCGGACATCGGGGGACTCGCCACTCGCCGACTGCGTGATTCGGCGGAACGTCACGGCCGAACCCGGCAGCACGGCACCCACTCGTGTGCTGAGGCGCCGCGGACGGATCGCAACCAGTTGCGGCCGTCCGCGACCGATGCACAATAAGAGGCGATCTCTCAGTGGAGGGCGTGGGCGCGCTGACGCCAAGCAGTGGCGGAGTCCGGAATTGTCAGAGTGACAGCCCCGGCGCTTTAGACGCCATTTCACTTGGTCAGTCTGCGGTGGCATATGAGGGTCGCGGCGATGGTTGTGAAGGCGAGGACGTGTTTCGGGCTTGCGCTCGTAGCGGCGGTGCAGGCTGCGGCAGCCGGACAGCCAGGACACGGTCCACTCCACGACCCAGCGGTGCCGGCCGGGGCGGCCGAAGCGCCACCGACGGGGCCGAGCGGGCCGTGCTCGGCCAGGACCTCCAGGGTGGTACCTGTGGGGACGGATCGAGCCGCTGCTCCCGGTACGGAGGAGGCGTCGGCGCTTCCCCGGCCGGTTGCCGTTGGACGACCGCATGTGTTTCCAAGGGATCTTGTTCGTCCTGGACATGGGGATCCAGTGGGTGTGGCTTCCGCAGGAGCTCGGCTTCGGCTCGGGCACCCGCCAAGGGCACCACGGTTACGCCCCCGTCCGCCCAGGTCGGCCATCCGATTCCGGTCAGGGAGGTGCGCGGAAGCGGCTGCCGGGCAGCTTGCGAAGCCAGCCTCGCCCGGCAAGCTTGGACAGCTTCCCCCGCAGCGGCTCCACCGTGGGGCATCACGCCAGCCCCTCCGACCGGCGCGTTCGAGGATGGCGAGGCCTCAAGGCTATCCGGAGCACGTCACAGGTGTTCGGGGTTGGCACGCAGCTGCATGCACTGCATGGCACCGGTCCGCTCGACGACGGGTGATCAGCGTGACGCGGTTTCGACGGCGAAGCCGAGGAGGAGGGCTCCGGTGGTGTCGGGGTCCTCGAACATGGGGGTGTGGCCGACGCCGTCGAGGATCTCGATGCGGGCGTGGGGGATGCGGCGGTAGTCCTGGGCGGAGGAGGGTTGCCATCGCCGGTCCTGGGAACCGAAAATCACCAGGGTTGGCAAGCCGAGGCCGGCGAGCCGGTCGGGGAGGGGCCGTTCCTTCAGGTACGCGCTGGACGCCGCGTCGGTCGCGGTGAGGCTGCGGTAGGTCATGCCCCGGATGTCGGCGATGAGCCGGTCGGGGACCTGCACGTCGCGGGTGAACGCGGTGCTGAGCGCGTTGCGGATCGTGCCGTCGGTGCGCAGCCGCCAGAGGAGTTGCCCTACCACCGGCGTGGTCACCAGGTGGGCGACGAAGCTGTCGCCGATGTACGCGTCGATCCGTGGGCCGCTGTCGATCAGTGCGATCGCCGCCACCAGGTCACGGCGCTGCTCGGCCAGCGAGGTAGCGACGGCGCCGCCGGTGGAGTGTCCGACGACCGTCGCGCGGCGCACCCCGAGCTGGTCGAGCGCGGCTGCGACCCGGCGTGCCTGCTCCGCCATGCCGTAGCCGTCGGCCGGTTTGGCCGACCCGCCGTGCCCGAGCAGGTCCACCCGTACCACGTGCAGGTCCCGCAGGGCCGGCAGGACCGGGTCCCACCACGCCGTCGAGCCGCCGAGACCGTGCAGGAGCACCACTGTCGGCGCGCCGGACGGACCGTCCTGTACGACGTGGAGGTCCCCGCCGGGAATGCGCACGATCTGCTCGACGGAGGCCTCGGCCGTCTCTCTGAGCACGGACACCGTGTTTCCCGCGAGGAGGAGGGCCAGCATGCCGGCGGCCAGCGCGGTGATCCGCCACCGGCGGGTCCGCGCCCGCCGTCTGCGCGGGACGTTCGGTGCCGGGTCCGGGCGGCTGTGTGGGTGTTGATCCTGCGGGGTGGTCGTCTCGTTCACGGTTCCTCCGTCGGTCAGGTGCGGGGTGCCATCACTCTCGCGGTGGCGGGCGCGGGGCGTCTTGGAGAAATGTCGCGCCTTGCACGGTGGTTGATCCCGACGCCGAGCTGCTCGTACCGTCGGGGTGTGCAACCTGTTCGCTGGACGGCAGACTCCACCGCTGCCTGGGAGATCGCGCGACCGTCGCGGATGGCCGCGCAGCCCGGTGTCGACATGGCCGGGTTCCGCATTCGGGGTGGCAGCCCGATCGATCTACGGGCCATTCCCCACCCGGCCGTCACCGTGGCTGTCGAGTTCGGCGGACGCCCGTTCGATATTCACGGCGCGGTCGGCCGGATGCGGTCGGAGAGCCTGACTGCCGGGCTCGCCTTCAACGCGTTCGAGGTGCACGCCGAGGACCTTGAGTGCGTGCAGATACGCCTGTCCCCGCTTGTCGCGCACCCCGTATTCGGACTCCCGCTCGCGGAGTTGCGCGGGAGCGTCATCGCACTCGACGGCCTGTGGGGCCGCGCCGCGCCGCGCCTGCGGGAGCGGCTTCACCATGCGCGGACCTGGCCGGAGCGCTTCGCGCTGATCGACATGGAACTGATGACCCGGTTCCATGCGGGCCGGAAGGCAGATCCCGAAGTGGCCTGGGCCTGGAGCCAGATCGTCGCCAGCCACGGACAGGCCCGGGTGAGCGATCTCGCAGGCCGGATCGGGTGGAGCCGGCAGCGCACGTGGTCACGCTTCGGCGCCCAGATCGGCCTGACGCCCAAACGCGCCGCCATGCTGGTCCGTTTCGATCACGCCGTTCACCGCCTGGTCCGGGGGCAGCCCCCGTGCAGGTGGCCGTGGAGGGTGGCTATGCCGACCAGTCCCACCTCCACCACGACGTCCGCGCGTTCACCGGGACGACCCCCACCGCCGCCGCGAACGAGCCGTGGCTGGCGGCCGATGACAGGGCCTGGCCGGCGCGCGGCGACGCGGAGCATACGTTCAGCTGAGCCGCCGGTCTCTTGGACGGAGAGCTGGGAGCCGTGGGCCACGTAGCGTACTGCAGCTCCGTCCTCAAGAGCCGCAGTACGCGGGTGCGTTCCACGCAACGTGCACCGGATTGTAGGCGGCACCGGGCCCACGACGCGGAGGAACCGGGAAGCTGCCCCGGCCCGCCCCGTCAGACGATCAAGACCGCAGACTCCTGCCCGCGACCAGCACGAGTACCCCGGAGAACCGTCACACCAGCCCGTCCGACCAGCCCGTCCAACCAGCATGTTCGAAGATGGCGGAGCCTCACTGAGCTGCCGACCGGCAGATACGTGATGTCGCCGGCCCATCTGACATCAGGGCCGCCCGCGGTGAAATCGCGTCCGATCAGGTCCGGCGCCGGTGGCGTGTTCCTGTCCTGGACGGTGGTTCGGCAGCGTTTGCGCAGGTGACGGCCGATGATGCCGTGTTCGCGCATCAGGCGGGCTATCCGTTTGCGGTTGACCACCCGGCCCTGGGCTCGCAGTTCCGCGTGCACCCTCGGAACCCCGTAGGCGCCCCGGGCCTCCCGGTGGACCTGGCGGATCTCGTGGACGAGTGCCGCCTCGGCCGGTGCCCGCTCGGTCCGGCCACGTGCCCCGGCCTGCCAGGCGTAGTAGCCGGAACGGGCGACGCCCAGGACCTCGCACAGCCGCTGGACGCCGAACTCGGCGGCATGGGCGGAGATGAAGCCCCAGCGGCGGGCCCTCACTTCATCTCCCGCGCGAAATAGGCCGCTGCCCGGCGCAGGATCTCCTTCTCGACCTGCCACTCGCGCTCGGCCTTGCGCAACCGGGCGAGCTCGGCCCGCTCGCCGGCGCTCAGTGCTTGCCCGGTCGACGACGGCTCGGCATCGGCGGCTCTCACCCAGTTCCGCAGGGTCTCGTGGTTGACCCCGATTTCCTTCGCGACGGCCGCGAACGTGCGCCGGCCCTCCGAGGCCCGGTACAGCGCGACGGCATCACGACGATACTCGTCCGAGTACTTCGACGGACGTCCCACCTGGACTTCCCTTCCTGGATCGACAAGATCCAAGTGTCAGGGTGTCCACGTCACGGGGCAAAGCTCAAACCTGCGCACACGGACAGGCGCAGCCACCACACCCCCAGCAACGAGTTTCGGAGTCACCCAGCTCGAGTGACGTTGAGCGACGCGGGCATGGCTCGCTCGGCCTGTGGCGGTGGCTCCGGACAGGTTCAGTGCTCCGGGTTCGTTCGGACTGCGCCCCTGACAGGCACTTCGCCACGTGCGCTCAGGTGCCCTGTCGGGTGCGCGCGTAATGGCGCCGGGCTCGGTCCCGGTTGCCGCAGTCGCCCGAACTGCACCAGCGGCGGGCGCCGTTGCGGCTGCGGTCCAGGAAGAACCAGCCGCAGCCCGGCCCCGCACAGCGGCGTACACGGGGCAGCGCACTGGCGTCGCCCAGCAACTCCTCCGCCAGTAGCGCGAGTTTGCCGGCGATGGTCGCCGGGACCGGGCGCAGCGGGAAGCTGCGGGGCAGCGCGGCGTCCTCGCGGGCTGCGAGTGCGGCCTGGCGCAGGGCGTCCCAGGCGTGGGCCGGGGGCACGGTGCCGTCGGCAAGGGCGTCCAGGGCCGCCGTGAGCGCCTCGCGCAGGCCGTGCAGGGACGTCTCGTCGGGGAGCGGGGTCGCGCCGAGCCCGGCTGCGGCGGCCCAGCGTGTCCAGGCCGCGGCGTTCGGCACGCGCTCGACTCGACGGCTGTCGTCGGTGCGCCAGGCCACGGTGTTCACGAAGTCCAGGACAGGGTGGCCCGCGATGTGCGACGGCTCGATGTTCCCGGTCGTGCCGGTGGTGCCGGTCATGCCGGTCGTCCTGGCCATGGGTTTCCGCTCGTCGCTCACGCCTCCACCTTAACGGGCCCCGCATGGAACCTAACGAGCAAAAGCGGAATAGCCTGTTAGGGTGCCGGGATGGACAGCCCAACGCGGTGCGAACCCAGCACCCCCCACGACAGCACCAGGAGCTTCCGGTCCGGGCTCAGCACGGGATCCGGTCTCGCAGCCGCCTCGTTCCTGCTGGCCATCAGCTTCGGTGCGCTCACTCAGGCCCAGGGGTGGGGCCCGGTCGCCCCCGTCATCTGCTCCCTTGTCGTCTTCTCCGGCTCCGCGCAGTTCGCGATGGTGGCGACCCTGGGCGCGGGCGGCGACGCGCTCGCCGCCGTGATCGCCGCCGCACTGGTCAACAGCCGCTACGTCCCGATGGGCATAGCCATCGCCGGGGACCTGCGGGGCGGACGGCTGCGCCGGGCACTCGAGGGCCAGGCAGTGGTCGACGGTTCGTGGGCGGCGGCCCATCTGGGCGGTGGCCGCTTCGACAGGTCGCTGCTCCTCGGCGCAACGGTGGTCCAGTGGCCGGCCTGGGTGGCGGGCACGGCCATCGGTGTGGCCGTCGCCCCTGATCCCGGACTCCTGCACACCCTCGGCCTCGACGCCCTCACCCCGGCACTGTTCGCCGTCCTGCTCTTGGACGAGCTGAGGCGGGGACGGGAGGGGTGGCTGTCCGCTGGCATCGGCGCTGGAGTCGCGGGCGCGGGCATCGCTGTCGTCTCGGCAGGGCCCGCCCTGGTCGCGGGCGCGGGGGCGGCGGCGCTGGTCGCGCTCGCGCGTGCGGGCCGGACCGGCCGGGCGGAGGAGGCGGCCCGGTGACCACGGCACACATGTGGGCCGCGATCGCCTCGGTCGCCCTGCTCGGCTTCGCCCTCAAAGCCGTCGGCCCCGCCGTCTTCGGCGACACCGAGCTGCCGCCCCGCGCCAGCTCGGTGATGGCGCTCATGGCTCCGGCGCTGCTCGCCGGCTTCGTCATGGTCGACCTGGCGGGGCCCGGCTGGTCCGCGCTCGACCTCACGGTGGCCGGCGGCGTCGCCGCCGGTATCGCCTTGCGGCTGTGCAAGGCCCCGCTCCCGGTGGTGATGGTGGGCGCGGCGGTGGTGACGGCGCTGCTGCGCTGGGCGCACTGAGCGGACCCAGCACAGCAGACAGCAACCACAACATGGCGGCGACCGCGGTACGTCGTATCCGCCTGGCGGTGCATGGGTCGCGGTCTTGTTCCGGTGCCGCCCCACGGCGGTCAGGCAGTGAGCCACGGTGGCGGATGGGGGGAGCACGCCGTCCGGAGTGCTCGGCGGGTCTCCTCGCCTGCGTGTCAACCGAGGGGGAGACGGTGTGTTCGTAGCCGCAACTACGCTCACCGTGATCAACATAAGAGGTCGAAGGAGACGCGCGTATGGATCTCGCCGGGAAGACGGTGGTGGTTACCGGGGCCGGGCGTGGGTTCGGGAGGGCGTTTGCGTTGCACGCCGGCCGGATGGGTGCGCGCGTGTTCGTATCCGCTCGCACGCTGGCTGCCGCTCAAAAGGTTGCAGTGGAGGTGGCAGCCGACAAAGGCGGTGCGCAAGTGGATGCGTTCGCCTGTGATCTGGCTGACCCGCACACCATACGAGGCTTCGCGGATGGGGTCGCCACTTACACCGCCAAGGTGGATGTACTGGTCAACAATGGTGCCCGATACCTGGAAGGCCCAGACCTGTGGGACGCCGACGACGAAGCGATCACCGACACCATCGCTTCCGGAGCCACAGGCACACTGCTGACGGTCAAGCACTTCCTTCCCCTGCTGCGTGCTTCTGAGGGTGCGGACGTGGTCAACCTGGTCTCCTCAGCTGCGGAAGCCCGCAACCACCGGTCTCAGGCGCACCCTGCCTTCTACGCAGCCAAGGCCGCCCAGGCCGGCTTCGCTGACGTCCTCTCTCATCGTCTCCGCCCCGAGGGCATCCGAGTCATCTCGCTCTACCCGCCGGATTTCACGGACGGCGACCCGCTCCACTCCAACTGGGACGATGCCTCCCGGACCGCAGACGACCCGCTGACCGCCCAGTCCGTCCTCGACTGCGTCCTCTTCGCGATCGGCCAACCGCGAGACTGCTTCATCCGCTCCTTTCACTTCGAGCAGCTGTTGTAGTCCCCGGTTCAAACTCAGGACGCCACGGCGGACTCTCCCCCGCCGCCGGCCTTCCTTCGCCAGGACGCCCAGCTCGGCGCGGTGCCTCGGCGCCACATGTGCCCCGGTTCTACCAGCTCCTGGAAGCACGTACTTGATCATTTATGGGACCGACCTAGTTGTACTGACCCGTGAGGTTGGTGACGCGGCTGACGGGGGGCTTTCCCCGGAGCGCGGTGTGTCCGCGGTGGTGATTGTAGGTGTGGAGC
>NZ_JBVHHY010000065.1:0-9674 GCF_055560835.1 Kitasatospora sp. NPDC023120
CCGCGCCGTGTGCCGGTCCGCCTGGCGCAGGTGGCGGTGAAGCCGGCCCTTCCGCAGCTGCGCGCCGCGCTGCTGACCGCCTTCGGCCTGCCGGCTGCCGCGCTGACGAACCGCACGGACGCGGCCGACCGCGCGTACCGCGAGATCGTCGGCGGTCCCTCGACGGTCTCCTCGTCACCGGCTGGGACGCCGACCAGGTCGCCGACGGCACCGCGCTGGCCACGGAGGTCGGCCGCCACGGTGCCAGCGGCCGATCCCGGTGGCTCTGGTGGTGGATGCCACCCCGAAGGCCTCTAACTGCCTGCGGGCCGCCCCGCGGAGGGACGGCCCTCCCGATGCGGCTTCTGATGCGGCTCCTGATGCCGGCACCCCGGCCCTGGGGCCGGGATGGCATCCGCCCAGCTCACAGGGCCCACCAAGGTGGCCGGCAATTCTGACAACCCTCTGCGCGCCCCTGATCTCCTGGTGGTGGTGATGCGCTGTCGGGTCGGGTGGGCCTGCGGCTTGCAGACGGGCCCTGGCGGGCGGCCGCTTCGGGCCCGGGCGGTCCGAGCCCGTGATTGCTCCCCTCGGCATTCCTCCCCTCGGCTGCCCGCTGAATGGGTGACGTAGTGTCAGACCATTCACTTATGGTCATGGAAAGCATGCGCTGAGTGATCAAGGAAAGGTGTAGAGGTGAAGGACGCTGTTCTCGTGGGGTTGTGTGAGCGGTTGCCTGTCCTGGCCGGCGAGTACGGCCTGCACATGGTTCCAGCCGTACCAGAGGGGCACCCAGGTCGCGCCGATGTGGACAGCGAGGCGATGACGGCGGAGGAGTTCTGCGGCCTCGCCCGTGCGGCCGGCGCCCAGGTGCTGTTCCACCGCACGACGACATTCGACGCCGATGCCTTCCTGGACGAGGCCTTCCGCGAGGACGACGACCCTGACACCCCGCCGGGACCCGAGGCAGCCAGCGTGGCGGCGATCGAACGGGTACGGCGTCGAGCCAGGCGCCACGACGGCCAGATCGCGGAAGTGGAGCTGTGCGCCGTCCTGGACGGCGTCGCCGTGTTCTGGTCCCGCTACGCCCCATGGGCCACCGGCCTCGAGGACGACGCCGAAAAGGCCCAGAACGAAAAGGCCGCCCTGGCCGACCAGATCCGTACGAGTCGGACGAACGGCGAACAGGCGGAGATCACCCGCATCGCGCGGCTGCTGCAGGACGACCCGTCCTTCCGCGAGGCCAAGGACTACCGCGCCCAACGTCGCGCGGCCGACCGGTTGGTGCCACGTCCTGACGAACAGGACTTCGAGGCCGACCGGATCCGGACCCGGGCGATCCACGAGGCCATCAGCGCCATCGAAGAAGTCGCGGACGCCATCTACACGGAGTACATGACCCAGCTGCCCGAACTCGCCGACGAAGTCCTCGCCAGCGGTGCTCTCGACGGGGCCCGCACGATCCCGGCCCGGAAGATCCTCCTCAAGGACTTCCTCCGGAAGCGCACCGGAGGCCACACCCCGCCCGTTGACCTGATCACCCTGATGATGGAGCTACCCCAGCTGCGCAACCCCTCCAGCACCAGGGCGCTCCCCGCTGCTCGGCAGCCAGACGAGGCGCTCTTCGGCATGGAACAGAGCTGAACCGAAGCGGACCGGGAGAACGGCTCCCGCCGGTCCGGTTACGCTGCCCCCAAGGCGCCCGCCGGACCCGGGACGCACAACCACGGGCCATCGCCGGCGGGCGCCCTCCAAAGAGGCCTCCGGACCGGTGCGCCGTCCTCCGCTCGCGGTGCTGTTTGTCATCCCCGGTCCTCTGTCCCTCCGCGGCCCGGTCCCGCTTGCGGTGCTGCTCGCCGTTCCGGCTCGGTCCTGACCGTTCGGCCCGGCCGCCGTCGTGCTGCCGCGCTGCCTCCTCCTCGCCCGCCCCGCCTGCGGTGTTGCTCGCGGTCCGGGCGGGCCCGGTTTCCCGTCCCGGCCCCGGCCCGCCCTCCGGCTCGCCGTCTGCCGCCTGCAGTCGGGTCCGCTGCCTGCTGGCCCCGGCCCGGTGCCGGGTGCCGGACGACGGCGCTGCTTGCCGCCCGCCGCCCGCCGGCCGCGGGTGTTGGCCTCGGCCGGGTGCTGCCAGTCGGCCCACTCTTACCGGTACCGCGAAGGGAGGGCTCTGACTGCTTGCCCCCGGTCTCCCCGGTTCGCTCCGTCCCGGCCTTCTCGGCTCGGTCTGGCCGAGGTGCTGTTCGTCTTCCCGGTTCGGCGGTGGTGCTGCCGGCCTCGGCTTGGTGCTGCTTGCCGGTCCGGCCTTCCCGTGCCGGCTCGGTCCGGGCCGCGTCGGGCGGTTGTGTCACGGGCGGGTGGTGACGCGGCATCGGCCTGTGGGACGCCTTGGTGGTCCCGGTGCCGCGCGGGAGGACCGGGGCCTCCCGGCCCGGTCTGGTCCTTGCACTCCGGTCCGGTTGCCGTTGTGCTGCCGCGCTGTCGCCTCCTCGCCGTTCCCGGTGTCGCTGCTGGCCTCGGCCGGGTGCTGCCCGCCGGGCTGGTCTTCCCGGTGCCGCGAGGGGAGGGCTCTGACCTTCCCGCCCCCGCCCCCGGCCCCGGCCGCGGTGCTGCTCGCCGCCCCGGCCGGGCCTGGATTCCCGGGGTCGGTCGCCGTCTGCTGGCCGTCCTCGGGTGTTGGCCGCAGTCGGGCGCTGGTTGCCGTCCGGGCCTGCCCCGTCCAGGCGGCGGCGTGGTGTTAGGGGAGGGGCTGGAGGTCCGTCAGGTCCACTAGGACCCGCTTCTTCTTCTCCGAAGGCTGGGGGCTGCCTACCTTCACCAGGCCGGACGAGGCGAGGGCCCTGCTGACGATGCCGGCCAGCTTCTCGGCGGTCTCCAGCTGCGGCGCTCTGATCTCGAACTGCAGCCGCACCGGCTTCTCGACCGGCGCGATGGTCGGCACCCGGGTCGGCAGGTCGGGAACGAGACCGAGGAGTTCCCCGGCGTGGTCCGCGGCCTTGTCGAAGCGCTCGTCGTTGCACAGGGTGCCGATGACGCGTGTGGCCTGGATCATGCAGAGCGCAGCGTGGATGATCTCCGTGTCCGAGGGCGATGGCGCGGTCGCGATGCTGGTCTCCCCGGACTCGGCATCCTGATGGATGTACGCTTCCGAGCTGGTCAGGCTGGGGTGCAGATAGCCGGACTGCAGCCGGTAGGCGACGTAGAGGTCGGGCTGGTCGAAGAGCTGGCACAGCCTCTCGAACGCGAGCTCGGCGCGGAGCGGGTGCTCATCACCAGGCGGCGGCAACACCGGCTTCTCCGTGCCGTCGGGGATATGCCAGCCTTCCGCCTTCTTGAGGCTCTCCATCAGGGCGTTGCGGTTCGCCTCGTGCTCCTCGGTGAGCGCCGCGACGGCCTCGTCCCCGGAGTCGGCGAGCCAGACCAGTCGCATCGTGTGCTCCGCGATGCTGCGCACGACGGGGCTGCTCTCGTGCCCTACGTTGTTCAGCGACAGGAGGCTGACGGCCTGCCCGCTGCGGATCACGCGGGCCCACCATCCCCAGCCGACCAGGAACACGTCGCGGACGTCCGGGTCCACCCTGATGGTGCCGGAGCCGACGTCGTTGAATAGCGCGACCAGATGAGCGACGGCGCGGTGCGCTCCCTTGGCCGTCTCTGCCAGCGATATGTCTGGGTTCTCCACGCAAGGAGCGTTGCATGAGCGGACGCTGGGCCGCACACCAATTTCCGCAACTGGGCCCGCCTTCGGTGCGCGCGTCCTTCTGCCTGTCCGTTCTGCTGCGGGCCTGTGTCCGTGGTGGTTATCGGTTGTCGTCGGGGGTGTTGTTCCGGGCGGTGGTGTAGGTGTCGAGGGCTTGGCGGAGGGGCCGGCCTTCGGGGGGTGTTGGGGAGGCGGAGACGTCGCCCGGCGAGGTGGGCGGTGGCGTGGCGTGCCTGCTGCAGTGCCATCTCGTCCCCGCGGGCGTGTGCGGACAGGTGTCGCCACAGCGTGCGGTCGGCCGTGTGGGAGAGGCCGGAGGTCGGTTTGGTCGTGTCGGCTGGTGCTGCCTGCTCCGACCAGGCGCGAGCAGGTCGCCGCGCTGGTCTCCGCCCCGGATGACCCGTGGTGGGAGGACCGGGTGCTTCACACGAAGCTCTGCCCGGGGAAGGACCGCAGGGGCGGGTGAACAGCAGCCAGGGGACTTACGCCCACCCCGAGGAGATGGTCTTCCTTCACTTGAGACCCTCTGAGGGCACGGATCCTGCTTGCCGCACGCCACCTGGGACGACCCGCCCAAGCGCCCCGCCGCAACCTCGGTACCAGCGGCCGGCCCCGCACTGACCAGCCGTTTTACGGGACCCGAGGCGCTCGCAGGTCGACTTTTCCTCGGGGCTTGCTACGCCTACGAGCATCGCCGTCAGCGGGTGACACCGACTCTGAGCAGCACCAACACGGTCGGGTGCACACGGGAACCCCCGCCGGTAGCCGGGCTGCTCCTTCGGCGGCTTTCTCTACCGTGTTGAGCGCGCCGCAGAAGCCGTTCCGGCCGGATGCTTGCCGGCTTGGCCGGGACGGGCTCCTGCGCGTGAAGCCCTCACCGAGAGGAAGGTCTCCGTGTCCGAGTCTACGAACAAACGCACCGACCAGCCGTCGCCCGACCCCGGCCGAAAGCCCAGCTGGGTCCGCCGGATCGCGCGGCAGGCGGTGGAAAACGCGGTCAGGAGCGCCTCCACTGCAGCAGGAACCGCCAGTATCGGGCTCATCGTGTGGTGGATCGAGCGCCACTGATCCCACAGCGAAGCCGGTCCCCGGGCTACCCCGGGGACCGGCTTCGAGGCTGTCTTCCCTTCCGTAGCGCGAGGTGCTGTCGCATGCTGTGACCTGCGCAGATGGGCGCTTCCACCCCGTAGCGGCCGGGCACGATGGGTGGGTGCCGTCGGCGCTTCAGGCGTCGTCGCCTCGGGTGGTGTTCCATTTCGCGGGTGTCGAGGGTGGTGCGCCGGACCGCTTCCGTTTCCGCCTCCTCTGCCCGTACCGGCCTCCTCGGGCCCGAGAGGTGAATCAGCCCAGCTTCAGCGCCCGAATCCGGACCACCGGCGTCCCCAAGGTCGCCACGACGACGCCGTGCCCATCCTCGCGACCACGCTGGAGCTGCTGGCCGAACACGGCCCCCTCGGGCCGGTCTGGTGGTGCTTCGGCCGCCCCGGCCGGCACTGTCTGCTCGACGCGCTGGAGAACCCGAACAGCCGCGCCGCCTACAACCGGCGCCAGAAGGCCCGGGAGAAGAAGGCCCGCCAGGAGCACCGAGAGTGGATGCGCACCCTCGCCTGCGCCGACTGCGGCAACGTCCCGAAGAAGGAGAGCACCTGGCACTACGGCCCCGACGGCCGCCGCATGGAGTGGGCCCGCCAGCCCGGCGGCCGCTGCTGGACCTGCCACCAGGAACGCAAGGAACGCCTGGAGCGGGAGGCCGAAGAGCAACTGGAGGCCGCCCGGGCGGCGAACGCCGGGCTGCGCCCGTGCTGGACGTGCCGGGGCTCGATTGGCGGGAAGGAGGGCTCGAAGCTGGAGCTGCGGGAGAAGGCCAGCCCGGACCGGCTGGAGTGCCCGCAGTGCGAACAGGACCGCGCCGTCAAGGACTTGGGCCCGCTGGTGCTGCCGGTCCCGACCAAACGCGAGCTGGTGGCCGCGCTGGTCTCCACCCCGGATGAC
Source organism: Kitasatospora sp. NPDC023120 (assembly GCF_055560835.1). Lineage (NCBI taxonomy): Bacteria > Bacillati > Actinomycetota > Actinomycetes > Kitasatosporales > Streptomycetaceae > Kitasatospora > Kitasatospora sp. NPDC023120. The sequence goes on from NZ_JBVHHY010000065.1 coordinate 5,666, forward strand.
CCCTGGTGGGAGGACCGCGTGCTGCACGCCAAGCTCTACCCGGCGAGGGGCCGTCGGGTGTGACCTGTTGGTGTTGTGGCGGGTCGGTGATCGGCTGAGGAGCCTTGTTTTCGGGCTGGGGGTTCATGGGTTGGTTGAGAAGAACCAGGCCGTGGTGGGGGCGTGTTCGGGTGGGGCTGGTTCTGCAGGGGTGTTGCCGGCGAGGTGGCAGGGTGGTTTGACCTGCTGGTTTTGGTGGTTGGTTGAGAACTTGCAGGTCGCGTGAGAAGTAGTGGGGATTCCCGCAGTCTGGATGAGAGCCCTGTATGTGCCGGGTGGGCTGGGGGTGGCTGGCGCCCGGTTGGCCTGGGGTTTAGTGGGTGTGGTGTCGGGTCCAGGTGGTGAGAAGGTCACCGGGCAGCGTGGTGAGTCGGGGTAGGTCGAGCGCGGTGGCTGTGTGGTCGAGGAAGGCGTGGACGGCTGGGTGGGGGCGTCCGTGGAACGGGGCGGGGAACAGCGCGGTGGTGGCCAGGGCCCGGGCGAGGGTGACGGTTTCGGGGTAGGTGACGGCGTCACGGGCCAGGAGTGTCCAGGAGCCGGTCACGGGCCGTACACCGGGGTTGGCGGCATGGAGGAGCCGTCGGCGGTGCTGCCAGCGGGCGGCGAGGGCGGTGTGGGTGGAGTGGTCGTGCCAGCGGGTGGTGATCGCGGTGGCCCAGGTCCACGCGTCCGCGGCGCCGGGCCGGTGTCGTAGGCGCCGGTGGCCAGCGTGGGCGTGGGTGAGTTCGGGGAGCGCGGCGGTATTGAGGCTCTGGTGGGGGGCAGCGGCCCAACGGTGGTGGCGCGGGCACAGGCGTGCGTGGTCGGGCAGGTAGGCGAGAGCGTGGTTGGTGGTGCCGCCCGTGCGGCGAAGCGTGCAGGAGGGGCAGGCCCGCCTCGGTGCGTGGCGGAGGTCGAGCCTGTGCCAGGAGGCGTGGCCGCCCCCGTGGCCCGCGGGGGTGTGGCCGGGGTCGGCGGGGTCCGGGCAGGGAGATCCGAGATAGGGCAGCGCGTGGGTGAGGTGGTGGTGGGGGAGGCGAGTGAACGCGGCCAGGCGGTGCTGCGCCGGGTGGTCGAGGTGGAGTTCGCTGCCTCCCGGAGTGCGGCTGGGGCGGCCGGTCACGGTGATGGCGAGGCCGTCCAGCAGGTGGGCCTGGGACAGGTGGTGGGCGGCGGCGACGCGTTGCAGCCAGGACGCGGTGCTCTCGGTGGGCAGGGGCCGGATGTCCAGGAGGCTGGGTGCCGGTACCGGCCATCTCTCACCGGCCCGGTCGGGCGTCTCGCCGGCCGTCTCGCTCGCCCTGGTGCCGCTGCCTGCCGATGGCGGCGGGGGCGTGGCCGGGAGCGGGTTGTGAGTTGCCCCGGGCGTGCTGTGGCCGGTGCCGGTGTGTTCGGCTGCCATCGGCGTTCGTGGCGACCGGCTGGGTGGCGGTGTCGGGTGCGGGTCGGATGGTTCACCGCCGCCTGGCCGCGGGTCGGACCGGTCGGTGGTGTTGTTCGGCGAGGTGGTCGAGGGTGATCGCGTCCAGCGAGGTCTTGGTGACTTTCTCGGTGCCGTCGAGGATCGCGGTGATCGCGGCCTGGCGGATGAGACGCGAAAGGCTCCCGATCCTGCCCGCGGTGCGCTGGTGGAGGTAGGGGGCGAGCCGGCGTAGGGAGCCGGGGCGGTGGGCGGTGAGGTCGAGGGCGTTCTCGAACGCGGCGACGGTGGAGCGGAACGGGGTCTGGTCGCCGAGGCGGGCGGGCAGGGGGTCGCAGTCGATCAGCGAGGTACGTCCGGCCAGCTGCGCGCCGCGCACCCCGGAGAACAGCGGGGTGTCGGCGACGTCGATGCCGGCGTAGACGAAGGTCGCGGGCAGCCGTTCGGTGAGGTCTTTGAGGAAGTCGGCGGCTTCCGAGCCGTTGGTGGTGCGGGGGTTGAGGCGGTGGATCTCGTCCACGAGGACCAGGCGCACCCCGACGCTGGCGTACATGCTGCACACGGTCGCGGTGAGCAGGGCCTGGGTCATGCGCGGGGTGACGGGCAGGCCGATGAAGCGGGCGAACTCGGCGGCAAGGGTCTTGGCGCTGGCGCCGGGCGGGACCAGCACGTAAGCGACCGCGGTGCGCCCGGGCATCGGGCCGCGCACGGGCTGGGTGTGGAGCTCGAAGGCGCGTCCGACCTCGAGCAGCGCGGTGCTCTTGCCGGTGGTGGGCGGCCCGGTGACGATCACTCCGGGCCGGGCGGTGCCCTCCTGGTGGCGCCCGAGCAGGGTCAGGGACCGCACGGTGGTGGTGATCTGGTCCAGGACGGGGGTGCGCACGACGACGAACCGGGAGTGGTAGGCCAGCCGCTGGGCCGGGCTGCGCCGGGGCCCCTCGGGGGAGGGCGGTGTGGGCCGTTTGCGGTCGACGAAGCGCCGCCATTCCTCCCAGGTGGTGGGCGTCGCGGTCCCGGCCTGGGCAGCGGACTGGCCGGCGGTCGGGGTCACCATTGCTGTGCCTCCTCGGCCGCGTCGAACAGCCCGAAGCCGGCGTCCACCGCATCCTCGTCGTCCAGCTCGTCCTCGTCGTCCCAGGCGAGACCGTCCTCGTCCTCCTCACCCTCACCACGCGAGTGCGGACCTCCTGGCGGTGACATCGGCGTGGGCCACGGTTCGGCGGCGTCGAACAGCACCGCGGGAGCCTCGTCTTCCCCGGCCGCCGTCCCGGCCCGTGCGACGCCGGCCCGCCGCGGCCCCGGAACTGCGTGCCCTCGAGCGTCCGGCTGCTGCCCGGGGCCAGCGTCTCCCGCAGAGGCTGGCCGTCCGTGTTGCCTGGTCTTGCGCCCTCGGGCCTGTGCTTCCGGATCCTCCACGGCGCCGGGCCCGTCGGTGTCTTGGGGGAGGGCGGCGGGTGCGTGGCGGGTGATCAGGGCGTGTTCACGGGGGTGGGCGGTGCCGTTCCTGGCGCGGCGCAGGAGGTCGTCGAGGGCCTGGGCGAGGTCGGCTTCGTGCCGGTCGCGCTCGCCGCGCCGGGTGACGGTGTCCTTGAGGTGCTGCCACAGCTGGTCGCCGAAGGGCTGGTGGACGTGGTCGGCGTGGATCCACGGGACCGCCGTGAAGCCGCCGGCGCCGAGGCGGACCCAGATCCGGCGGGCGTCGTGGGGGTTGTGGTGGACCTCCCACCGGCCCTGCTGCGCCGTGGTGCCGGAGGGCTGGCCGCGGTAGTCGCCGAGCGCGGGGTGGTCGTAGGTGCGGTGATTCAGGCGGATGCCGCGCTCGGTGATCGGTTTCCAGGCCACGGGCAGCAGTTCGATGTAGTCGTCACCGGCCAGGGGGAGCGGCACGTGCCCGGTGGCGCCGAGCATGGCGCCCCACATCTCGTTCGGGGTCAGGGCGGTGGCGGGCATCGAGGGGTGGCGCAGTCCCTCGGTGGGGCGGTTCTGCCACTCGACGGTGATCCACTGGTCGAGCATGTCCTGCAACTGGGCGACGCTCCACACGGCTTCGTGCTGGCTGTCGGATCCGCGGCGCAGGACGTTGGAGCCGGTGTGGCCGGCGACGTGCTGGCAGAACAGGGTGTTGATGGATCCGAAGGCGCGCTCGACGTGGCCCTTGGCGGTGGGGCGCCGGGGCGGGGTGGGCTGCACGCTGATGCCCAGGCTCTCGCAGGCGGCCAGGAACGCCGCGGACAGGAAGATCCGGCCGCGGTCGACGACCACGGTCTCCGGCACCACGACCGGGCGGCCTGCGGCGGCCTCCAGGCGCCTGTCCGCGTCCAGGAGGTCCTCGTACGGCACGGGCGCGCGCGACATGGCCAGAGCGTCGGGCCAGCCCACGCGCAACGGGTGCGGGACGGCCATTTCGGCGAGCAGCAGCGCCGCGTCGACGGCCTTGGTGCTCGCCGGGCGCAGGACGGCGGCCAGGATGGAGCGGGTGGCGACATCCAGCGCGATGGTCAGCTCCGGGCGGCCGGTGGTGCCGTCGGCGAAGACGGCCATGACGTCCAGGCGGGTGGAGTCGAGCATGAC
>NZ_JBVHHY010000066.1:0-9530 GCF_055560835.1 Kitasatospora sp. NPDC023120
CGCCAGTCGAGTACGAAACCGACTACTACCTTGCCACCACAAAACCGCAGGTCACAACCACAACCTGAGATCTCTACCGAACCCGGGGCGGTTCACTTTCTGCTTTGCTGATCACCTGCCGGACAGCCCGCTTCGTGAAAGCGCGAGGTTAGGTAATCCCTCTGACAAGCCGGGCGAAGGGCAGGATGCCAAGCTGAGCACTCAGATGGGTACGCGGGCACCAACCCACCAGTTCCGGCTTCTTCCGGCCCGAACTCGGCCCCTTCATCCCGCAATACCGCCCGAGCTTCCGTGGGTTCGCCCGGCCGGTACTTCAGAATCTCTGAACTCGCGGAAGATCGGTTGGACGTCCTCTACTGCCAGCCCGGCATCGGCGGCGCCCACGAGAAGGGCGGCGTCGAGGGCCAGATCGGCTGGTTCCGCCGCAACCACCTGGTCCCCGTCCCCGACGTCGCGACGCTGGCCGACCTCAACGCGATGATCGACCGATGGGACGAGGAGGACGAGGCCCGCCGGATCCGCTCCCGGCCCCGCACCATCGGCGAGTACTTCGCCGCCGAGCGGCCGTTGCTGGCGCCGTTGCCGGACGAGCCGTTCGAGACGGGCCGGCTATTCACCCCGCGGGTCGACCGCTACAGCCAGGTCGGGGTGCGCAACAACCGCTACTCGGTGCCGGTGCGGTTGATCGGCCGGACGGTGAGGGTGATGCTGCACGCGTCTGAGCTGGTCGTCTTCGACGGCCGGGAGGAGGTCGCCCGGCACGAGCGGCTGATCGCCAAGGGCGGCACCCGTCTTGATCTGGATCACTACCTGGAGGCCCTGGTCCGCAAGCCCGGCGCCCTGCCCGGGGCGACCGCGCTCGACCAGGCCCGCTCGGCCGGCAGGTTCACCCCGGTCCACGACGCATGGTGGGCGGTCGCCCGCAAGGCCCACGGCGAGCGCGAAGGCACCCGGGCCCTGATCGAGGTCCTCCTGCTCGGCCGGCACCTGCCCCACGAGCACCTCGTCGCCGGCCTCCGCTGCCGCCCTCCGGGCCGGCGCGCTGTCCGCCGACGCGGTCGCGCTGGAGGCCCGCAAGGCCGCCGAAGCCGACAGCATGACTCCCGCAGAACCGGAGCCGCCCGCCACGGACCGGGCAACGGCGACCTCGCTCACCGAGCGGGGCGTGGCCCAGCTTCCGCCCGACACGAGGCCGCTGCCCTCCGTGGCCCACTACGACCAACTGCTGCGACACCGCCGACCGAACCAAACCACTTGAAGGAGAACGCCATGACCTTCCCCCGCCAGCGAGGAATCACCGAGCAGGCCGCCACCGCCGCCATCGACCAGGCCTGCCGGATGCTGAGGCTGCCCACCATCCGCGCCCAGTTCCCCGAACTCGCCGCGAACGCCGCCCGCGAGCAGATGTCCTACCCTCGGCTTCCTCTTCGAGCTGCTGATGGCCGAGTGCGACGCCCGGGCCCGCCGCCGGTCGGAACGGCGGATCAAGGCCGCCGGCTTCCCACGCGACAAGGCGCCGGCTGGCAGGCCGAAGACTTCGCGGCCATGTATCAGGAGGTCTACCGCATCATCCGCGACACCGGACGCCGCCCCGAGGAAGCCACCTCCCTCAAACGCGACTGCCTGCAGTGGACCGACGGCAAACCCACCTTGATCTACGACAACCGCAAGCGCCGACGTCACGGCCGGCGCCTTCCCATCAGCCCGGAGACCGCCCGGCACATCAAGCAGTGGCAGAAGCGTCGCGACAGCCTGCCGGAGATGCCCGGCTGCGAGAAGTGGCTCTTCCCCGCACCCGGAGCAACCAGGAGATCGAAGGTCAGGTACCTGACCCCGCACTACTTCTCCTCCAAGGTCTTCCGCGACTGGGTTGACAGCATCCCGGAGCTCCTCGACAACCGACTCGACGACGACGGCACCCCCGTCTCCTGCAACCGCTCCGAGCTGGAGGACGAGGTCACCGCAGTCCGCAGAGCGCTCACGCGGTCGATCAGAGCCGTGCCGCCACCGGCACGGTAATCAACCAGCACGTTCTCCTGCGATGTGCTGTCGGCCGGGTGACTGGCGGGCAGCACCGAGATTCCCCTCCTGTGGACGGTCATGTAATTCCCCGGGCTGCCATCCCTTCGTTCCGGAGGGTGTCAGGAGGCCAGCGTGCCTCACAGCATGCCGACCACCGCCCCGAGGCCGAGGCCGCGCGAATTCATGTGCAGGCCGCGGCTGGGTCCGCGATCATTGGCCGATGACCACGGAACCGGACGTTCTTAGCCTGAGCATCGTGTGCCCACCGCCCGAGGAGGGCGCCGTGGAGGTCCGCCCGATCGTCAATGGCCGGGATCTTCTGGCCGACGTGGTTCCCGGTGGCGTGGGAGGCTCCCGGTACGCGGGAGTGGGCCCCCGGTATCTGTTTGGCCGGGAAGGGCCGTTGCACGCCACTGCGACACCCCACGAGACCCGTATCGCTTGGTCTGGCTGTGGCGTGGAGGAGTGCTGCGGCGCCCTGTACATGACGGTCAGGCGTGACGGGGAGCATGTTGTCTGGGAGAGCTGGCGCGACCCGGCCAATCAGGACTTCGACCTGCCGGGGCTTCGGTTTACCGCAGGTCAGTACGAGGCCGAGGTCCTGCGAGCCGGGGAGGACCGCGGTTGGGAGTGGCCGGCTGGAGCAGTTGCGCGGCTGCTTGAGGCGGGATTGAGGGGAAGGGGGGACTGGCTGGTCAAATGGGACTGCGAGTTGGAAGGCGTCTGGGCCTCCCGCAAGGAGCCCGATCGAATCCATGTCGTCCTGATGCATCCCCGTAACCGCGCCGATGCAGATCGCCCCTGGCTCCAGTTCGGGATGACCCTCCCGATCTCCGGAGACGACCCATCGGACCAGGCCGAGCACTTTGAAGCGCGTCTGGCTGCAGGCGATCCCCGTGCCACCGCCGAGGTCTGGGGAGGTTCGCATGATGCCGAGCAACTGGGCTACCCATGGCCGCCGGTCGACCCGCTGTCCATGTGAACGGATGGAGGCGATGAGGTTAGGTCTCTCCTGCCCTTGGTCATCCACTCGCAACCGCCATCCCCACGGGCGTGCCTGCCGACGCTTCCGAACTATTGGTCGTAAGTCACGTTGGACCTCGGCGAACCGTTGCCGAACCGTGTGAACTGTCGACGCAGCTCAGCGGCGGCTGCGGGGCATCGGCGTTCGAACTCGGGCCAGCCGGTGAAGCGCAGTTCACGGGGCATCACGACGAGTCGGGTGATCGCGTCCCAGAACGAGTTCCAGTTCATGCCGTAGAACGAAGGGAAGCCGAGCTCGCGCTTCAGAACGCCGTGCAGGTCACGCTCGTCCTGGATCGAGCTCACGTCGATGACCACGCGTCGATCCACGTCTGGCTCAGGCTGGTCTCGACATCCCCAGAAGGACGGAAGCCACCAGCACAGGACCGATCGGTCGTCGGGCCAGGGGCGACGGGGCTCACTGTCCCAGTCCTCGAACAGGTCCGAGAGCGGATCGATTGGGCGCCAGCCGGCGTCGAGCGGTTCGTCTTCCGCGGCCGGCCGAACAAAGCGCCTGCCGCGCTGATCGCAGGCTCCGTAAGCCTGGAAGTTCTGCTGGGCCTCGGCAAGCGAGACCTGGTTCGCGCCGCCCGGGCTGAAGGGCCAGCGCAACTGCACAAGGTCGTCTTCCCAGAAGCAGACCGGGCAGATCGCGTACGAGCCCGGCCAGCCATCCTCGGTATCGAAGACGAGGTGACCGCAGCAGGGGCAGGGGCGTCGGGTGTCCACCGGTTCAGTCTGGTCCGTGGTCCGGGACCGCAGCGACTGAGTTTCCTTCCCTGTTGTCCCTCACGTGCCTCGGCCAGCAACCGTCCGGTACGGTGCTGAATTGCCACTGGTTGCACGCGGATCGCCCGGGACAGCCGTGCGGATAACCCGGGTATCACAACCCTGGCCTTGCATGTTCCAGTGCGGGAAGCGGTCCCGGCTGTACCCCGTCATCGGCCGCGGCTGGGCGACCGTCAGTGCAGCGAGCTGCGCCCTGGCTTCGGCCGCCGAAGAGGGCTGAGGGCCGGGCCACACCAGGGTGCCCGGCCCTCAGCCCTCTTCGGCGGCTGCTGCCGGTCGGGCGGGTCAGCCGGGGTGAGAGCCGAGGGCCAGACCGGCTTCAACTGCCATGGAGGTGAATGCGGTTGTGTCTCGCGCTCGGCGCTCGGGTGCACCGTCGTAGGAGGACCGCGCTCCTCGGGTCTCGCGGATGCGCAGGGCTTCGGTGACAATCGGCTTCCAGCGCGGTTCGAAGGCGGTCATGGCGTACCGGCCGGCACCGCTCTTGGAGGTGAGGTTGCCCGTGGCGAGCAGGTGGTGCAGGCGGCTGACGCCGAGCACGCACCACTCGGTGGCCTCGGCGGTGGACGCTTCGTCCGGGTGCTGGACCAGCGACTGGGCGACTGTACTCCAGTAGCTGGCCAGGTTGCCGTGGCTGTAGGCCCGCAGGGCCGCGTCGTCGGTCCACACCTCGGCCTCGGTGAGCGCCGGGCCGCGCACGGCAACGCCATGGCGGACGAGTTCGTGCCAGGTGACCGGGTTCACGTCGAACCTGCCTGCTTCCTGGAAGACGACGCCCTGGGTGCAGGGGAGGTCCGGGCACGACTCCGGCGGCCGGGCCAGGTCCTGGAGAGGGAGGTGGAAGCCGTCGAAGTCCGGTAGGGGGCATTGCTCGCGCACGACCTGGTGGGCGGCGGCGAGCGCGGCGGTCGCGGCGGCGTCGGGGGTCCGGGCCAGCACGGCAACGTAGTCGATGTCGCTGTGACCCGGGTAGAACTCGCCGAATCCGAGGGAGCCGTGCAGGTAGAGCCTCTCCACCAGGCCGGGGGCGGAGTCGTCGATGGCGGTGAGGAACGTGGTCGTGGTCCGGCGAACTTCCGGTGGCAGGGTCATCTGGGTCAGTTCCGGTCCAGGTCTTCGATCATGGAGACGACGACCGCGCCGACCTGGACGAGTTCCGCTCGCATGGCCTCCCGGTCGGCCGGTTCGGCGAGGGCCTCAAACACCTCCTCGATGAGGATGTGCCGCCAGGTCTTGCGTCCGTGGCGGGCGGCCCGGTCGCAGAGGTATTGCAGGAGGCGCCGGACCAGGACGAAGCCGCGGTGGGCGCCGGTGGGGTGGTGCTGGTCGCCCCAGCGGGTGCGGATGGCCTCTTGCTCGGCCGCGATGTCGGCGTAGACGGATCGCATGGGTGGTCCCTATCTGGTCAATATCGGGCGGAACCGGTCGCGCGGGTGCGCAGGCGCTCACGCGGAGACACGGGGGAACCGGGCGACTACTGTCGAGCGTCGGTACAGCACTGTGGGATCGTGGGACTCCGGAGAGGAACCAAGATCATGAGTGAGCAGCGCACGGTCGTCTGGCTGAACGGGCCGTTCGGCGGCGGGAAGACCACGCTGGCCAAGGAGCTGAGCCGACGGTGGCCGGACGCGATTCTCTTCGACCCCGAGGTGGTCGGCGCCACCGTTCAGCGCCTGGTGGAGACGCCGACCGGCGACTACCAGGACCTGCCGGTATGGCGCGAGCTGGTCGCCGCCATGACGATCCGGATGCTGGGCGAGTACGAGCGCCCGCTGATCGTCCCGATGACCCTGGTCGTCCCCGAGTACCTCCGGGAGATCCACGGCGAGATCAGCGCCGCGGGCGCCCGGCTTCACCACGTCTTCCTCAAGACCCCGGCCGAGGTGCTGGGCGCCCGGATCGACGCGCAGTCCTTCACCCCGGACGATCCGGCTGCGGATGAGGAGACCCGGGTGTGGCGCCGGGCGCAGATCGAGCGATGCGCGGCGGCGGTGGACCTGCTGCCCGGCGACACCGTGCTGCTGGACGGCGTGCTGCCGACGGCGGAGCTGGCCGGCCAGGTGCTGGAGCTCGTCGGAGCGCCCGTCCGGTAGGTCGCCGGGCCGCAGGCCTTGCACGGCTCAGGCCGCCGGGGTGAGTGCCGGGGCGGCGGTGACGGGGATGCCGAGGCGGGTGAGGGCGGCGGCGAACGCCTGCGGCCCGGTGAACAGCTCGGCGCGCAGCCCGGCGTGGAGGGCTCCGGCGATGTAGGGGGGCTCGTCGTCGGTGAAGAACAGCCGCTCCGGCGCGATGCCCATCCTCTTCGCGGCGGTGTGGAAGGCGAGCGGGGCCGGCTTGTCGACGTGGAGCTCGGCGGTCGGGAAAACGTAGTCGAAAGCGTCAGCGATGCCGTGGTGGGCGAGGTCGGCGCGGAAGGCGTCGGTGGTGTTGGACAGGACGCCGACCGGGACGTGGCATCGGGCCTGAGCGAGGAGGTCGAGCATGACCGGGTCGCTCTCGCCCCGGTCGGCGCGCCACAGCCCGATGGCGTCCAGGGCGCGGGGGCCGAAGGCGGCGGTAAGGCGCCGGGCGACGTCGTCGGCCCACTGCTGGTCGGTGAGCACGCCGAGCTGCGCGAGCCGGTAGCTGGGGTGGCGGTAGGCGAAGGCGTCGAAGGTGCCGGCGGGCAGGTGGGCGAGCTGTTCGCCGCGCCGGGCGCCGGTGTCGCGCCAGTGGCGGAACAGACCGTCCATGTCGACGAGCAGGCCGTCGACGGCGGGGCGGTTGGCGGTGGTGGGCACGGGTGCCTCCTTGCGGGGCGGTGGTGCGCTGGTGTCGGGGGTGGTGCCTTTCCTCGGGGACCGGGCCCCGGCCGCCTGATCGGGTCGGCCGGGGCCCGCTGCGTAGGGCGGGTCAGATGGTGTGGTGGATCAGCGGCGGCGCGGCGGCGGGCCCGTCGGCGACGGTGAACGCCGCCGCGGTGCGCTCCCGCAGCGCCGCCTGGTCGTGGACGGTGCGCAGGTGCAGTTCGGCGACAAGGTCGCCGGTCCGGACGGGGTCGCCGACCCGGACTCGCAGCTGGATGCCGACGGCCGGGTCGATCGGGCTGTCGGCCCGGGCGCGGCCGACCCCCAGTTCGGCGGCGATGCGGCCAAGCTCGTCGCCGTCGATCCGGTGGACGGTCCCGCCCACCGGGGCGGTGACGGGCACGCGCACGTCGGCGGCCGGGAGAAGGGCGGGGTCGTCGATCTGCAGGACGTCGCCGCCAAGGTGCTCGACCCAGAGGCGCAGCGCGGCCAGGGCGCTGCCGTCGGCGAGCGCGGTGTGCAGGCGGTGGCGGATCTGGTCGGTGGTGTGGTCGGGCCAGGCCTGGGAGGCGATGAGTTCGGCGAGGGCGAGGGTCAGGTCGGTGAGGCCGGGGACGTGCCGGCCGGACAGGGCGTGGACGGCTTCGGCGACTTCGAGGGCGTTGCCGATGGCGTAGCCGAGGGGTTGGCTCATGTCGCTGATGACCGCGCGGGTGGGCAGGTGTGCTTGGTTGCCGATGTCGACCATCAGGCGGGCGAGTTCCAGGGTCTGGGCGGGGTCGGTGAGGACGGCGCCGGGGCCGGTCTTCACGTCCAGGACGCAGGCGCTGGCTCCGGCGGCGAGTTTCTTCGACATGATTGAGGAGGCGATCAGGGGGATGGAGTCGACGGTGCCGGTGACGTCGCGCAGGGCGTAGAGGGCGCCGTCGCCGGGGGCGAGGTGGTCGGACTGGCCGGTTAGGCCGATGCCGGTGGCGGCCAGGGCCTTGGTGAACTCGTCGGCGTCGGCGGGCAGGCGCAGGCCGCTGATCGCCTCCAGCTTGTCGACGGTGCCGCCGTGGTGGCCGAGGGAGCGGCCGGTGAGCTTGCCGACGGGGATGCCGACGGCGGCGAGCAGCGGCGCCAGGACCAGGGTGGTGTTGTCGCCGATGCCGCCGGTGGAGTGCTTGTCGGCGACGAACGGTGCCAGGACGCGTAGGTTGAGCTGCTGGCCGGTGTCGGCGAGGACGCGGGTCAGGGCGGTGGTGTCCTCCAGGGTGAGGCCGTTGCAGGTCACGGCCATCAGCCAGGCGGCCAGCTGGTAGTCGGGCACGCGGCCTTCCAGGTAGCCGGTGACCAGGCTGGTGATGGCGGCCTCGCCCAGCGGCCGACTGGCGCGGGTGGCGGTGATGCTGTCGAGGGCCGGGGTGCTCACGCGAAGCTCTCCTCTATGTAGGTGGCGACGTCGGGGTGGCGGTGGAGCTGCCAGCGGCTGGTGCGGGCGGTGCGAAGGTCGGCGATGTCCGCGGCGATGGCGGCGGCGGGCCGGTGGTTCTGGACGGCGTCGGCGATCAGCTCGGCGACCTGGTCCATGTCCTGGACGGTGAGCCCGGCGCCGACCGGTTCGGCGGTGCCCAGGCGCAGCGCCGGGGTGCCGGCCAGGCCGGGGAGGTGAGTGAGCACGTTGGTGTGGATGCCGGCGGCGGTGAGGCGGTGGTGGGCCTCGCGGCCGTCGACTCCGGCTGGGGCGGTGTTGAGCCACAGCTGGTGGATGGCGGTGTAGCCGCGGTCGGCGGCCTCGGGGATCAGGTGGTGCTTGTGGAGGGCCTGGCCGAGGGCTTGGGCGGCGGCGATGGTGTCGGTGGCGTAGGCGGCGGGGTCGGCGGCGAGGAAGTCGGCGGCGGCCAGGCCGAGCGCGCAGGTCGGGGCGAGGTGGTGGTTGGAGACCATGTCGTACTGGGCTCGGGCGAGGGTGTCGGTGAGGTCGTCCCGATTGGTGGCGACCATGCCTTTCTGCGGGCCGGGGAAGGTCTTGTGGGTGGAGCCGCCGAAGGCGTGGGCGCCGGCGGCGAGCGGGTTGGGCAGGGCGCCGCCGAGGACGAGGCCGAGGGTGTGCGAGACGTCGGCGTACAGCACGGTGTGCTCGTCGGCGGTCCGGACGGCTTCGGCGACGGTGGCGACGTCGGCGGGGAACAGGACGTGGGACTGGTCGAGGTAGACCAGGTGCGGGCGGTGGGTGGCGACCAGGTGGTGGAGCAGCTCGGGGTCGAGGGTGTGCGGGTCGGGGCCGGTGGCCTGGTGCGGGGTCAGGCCCAGGCGGCGGGCGAGGGAGGCGGTGGCGTAGTGGCCTCCCTGGTCGGGGTGGACGGTGAGCACCGGCGTGCCCGGTGCGCCGCCCCACGCGGACAGCACGAGGGTCATGGCGTGCAGGCCCGACAGCGGGCGGACGTTGACGTGCCGGGCCCCGGTGAGCGCGCGCAGCAGCGGAACGGTGAGGCCGGTCTCGACCTCGGAGGCGGCCTGGGCCGCCGGGAATGCCCAGCCGTCCGGGTCGCCGCTGGTGTTGAAGAAGTAGCGGCCGCCGGCGTCGCCCGCCAGCGCCCAGCGGGCGAGCGGGGAGGCGCTGTTCTCGGAGGGGATCAGGTTGAGGGTCGCGGCGGCGTGGTGCTGCTGGCGGGCCAGGGCGGCGACGGCCGCCTTAGCGCCGGACAGCGCGCCGAGGTCGGCGCTCACGCGGCGGTGTCCCGGGTGAACAGGCCGCGCAGCATCCGTCGCGGGGCGGCGGGGTCGTCGCGGTAGACGGTGCGGCCGTGGCACAGGCGGCTGTTGGCGAGGACTAGGCCGTGTTTTAGAACTGATGGTCGTCACGTCCCGCAGCGTTCATGATCTTCGCTGTGGGGCGTGGAGATCTTTCTGATGAGCAATGGGCCG
>NZ_JBVHHY010000067.1:0-8729 GCF_055560835.1 Kitasatospora sp. NPDC023120
AAGAGCCGACACGCGCTTGGTATGTGGTGGAACTTCATCGGCCGCTCGACGGAGGACATCGCCCAGGCCCGCACGGACTGGATGACGGGCACCCGTTTCGGCGAGGTCCACGGCTACGCCGGTTACCGCCTGCCCGCCCCGGACCTGCCCGCGATGCCGCTGAAGCCGCGCGGGCGGGAGCGCTGACAGGAGGTGCGGCTGACGAACGTTTGCGCTGCTGCTCTGCCTGAGCGGACGGTGCAGCCTGCGTGCCCGGTCCACGGCAGTGTGTTCGGGGCCGAGCAGGTCTGCCCGGCCCCGAACGCACTGAAGAAGGTCAGACCGTCTGGTGTGTTCGGGAGACGACTCCCGCCGCGTCGAGTGTGATGGTCAGCGGGCCATTCCCGAAGCAGCTGCTCCGTTGCGGGCCGGTGTCGTGGGCGGCGGTCTGTGCCAGGGCGTACTGGAACGGGACGCCGATGATCGCCACCGGCAGGAGGACGCAGAGCAGGCCGTGCCCCAGGCTGAACCGCAGTGCCTTCCGCCGTACGGCGGCGAAGACCTGCCAACCACCCCAGCAGAGCACGCCGATCCCCAACGCACAGCCGGCCCAGGCCAGCGGTAGGACGTAGGCCGGGGCTCCGGGACTGTCATGGCACCGACTGACGAGCGCATGGACGTCGCCATCCGCGATGACCGTGGGCACGGTGCACAGCCAGCTCGCGAACGCGAGAAGCAGTGGGCCCCGGGCCCGGAACCGGCGGGGGGAGTGCTGTTCGTCCGACAACGCTAGTACCAGTCCGGGTTGACGCGGACGAAGTGCAGCTTCTGGTGGCCGCGCTGTTCCTGGAAGGCGTCGATCCGCCCGCCGACGCTGGCGTTCTTCTGGCCGCCGCTGTGCTGGGTGTACCGGATGTCTCCGTCCGGAGTCACGGCCGTGACGACCGCGGTGTGGTGCACGGCCCCCTTCTTGTCCTGGTCGTCGTGGTCGGAGTCCTCCTCGTAGTAGACGATGTCCCCGGGCTTGACCTGATCCGGCGGAATCTCCTCACTGCCGTGGCGCATCAGGAAGTCGTGCATGTTCTGTGCGCCGGCCCAGCTCTTCGAGTAGTCGACCCGCTGGGACAGCCAGTCACCGCCGGCGTCCTCGCTGCGCCCCCAGGTGTCGTCTCCCCGCCAGCCCCAGAGCCCGTCCCACTTGGCGTGGAGACCGCCCTGGCGCAGCGCTTCCGAGGCGAAGTTGGTGCAGTTGTCCCCGAAGACGTCGATGCTCGTGTCGTCCCAGTGGTCCAGCGCCCACTGCACCGTCTTGACACGGTCGTACTTGGCGTTGGGGCCTCCGCGAAGGCCCACCTTCACGTCGTCGGGGATGCCGGGCAGGTTGGCCAGTGTGACCGGGTCGGAGAGCATCAGCTGCTTGCGCTGGTTGTCGGTCAGCGCCTTCCACCAGTCGGCGACCAGGCGTGGATCCTCACCGCTGGGAATACCCCCGGTGTACATGGCCAACTCGACCTGGGAGGCCTCGCGCTGGAGGGTGTCCAGCGCCTTCCGAGGGTCGGTCTCGCAGGTCGCGGCTGCGAGTTTGCGGAGTTCGGCCGCTGCCAGCTTGTCGGCCTGGGCGGCCTCGCGCAGGGCCTCCTGGAGCATCACGTTGATCTCCTGGACCGCGCTGTCCGTGGAGGCGTCCGCGCCACCGGAGCCGGAGTGGACCGTGCCGCTGGCCTCGTCGACGGTCAGACCGTACTGCTTGGCCATGTCGAGGGCGGAGTTCATGGTCAGCTTCGCCCGGGTGATACTGGCGCTGAGGGCGTCGAGGACCATGACGACACCGCGCATGATGTCCGCTCCGGCCTCCAGGATCCGTGCGTGCTCCTCGAGCTTGCGGCCGGCGGCCTCGCCGACGCGGTCCTTCCAGTTCTCCTTGAGCGGGTCGACGCCGTTGGCGTGGATGTCGTTGACGGCCTGCCAGGCCTGCTTGGAGAGAGCGAGCCAGGAGTTGGCGGCCGCGTCCACGTCGATGCTGCGGGCAGACCTGAGTGCTGCGATGTTCATGCTCACTGCCCGGTCCCCTGGAGATCGGTGACGGCGGCGGTGAGTCGACGGGTGGCCTCCTGCTCAGCCTTGTCGTACAGGTGCGCCGAGTTGCGCAGCTGTTCCGCATAGGCGTGGAGCTGGTCGAGCGCAGACTTCATGTGTGTCTGCCACGCGGTTGCGCAGTCCTTGAGTGCCGGTCCGGACTCCCAGGCGGTCATGGTGGCCGCTGCGGTGAAGCTGTTGTCCAGCCAGTGCTCGGCGGGTCCTACGGCCGCCGCAGCCCCCTGGAGGCCGGCCGCAGACTGCCGTAGCACTTCCGTACGGATGTGGATGTCGTTCATGTGGCCCCCTACCCCCTGATGGCCAGTGACGGCCAGCATACGTACGGTCATCCTACTGGTCGGTTCGTTCGGGAGGGCGGAATGACCCCATCGCCAGCATCTCGGCCCTGCGGAAGGCCGACTCGGTTGTGTGGAGACAGCGGTGGTGGTCGGGGGTGAAGGGGGGCCGAAGAGGCGTGGCGCCGGTGGTGGCGGCACGCCCCTTCGGGTGGGGGTGGGGTGCGTCAGGCGGTGCCTCCGGTTTGGGCGAGGGCCATGCGGATCAGTTCGTCCGTGTCGGCCTCGCGGATGGAGGCGGTGTGGTCGGCCGTGGCGGTGGGGGGTGTGGTGGCCGGGGTAGCGGTTCGGCCGAGGCGTAGCAGGGCGTCCAGCAGGCCTGCCGTTCGCAGTTCGGCGAGGGGGATGGTGGTCAGGGTCCTGCGGACGGCTTCCTCGTCCTCCTCCGGTGCCGCCGTGGTGTCCGGGCCGAGGAGGGTGTGCAGCCGGCGGGCCATCGCGTTCGGTGTCGGGTAGTCGAAGACGAAGGTGGTCGGCAGCCGGAGACCGGCCAGGGCACCGAGGGAGTTGCGCAACTCGACGGCGGTGAGCGAGTCGATGCCCATCTCCATCAGGCCCCGGTCGGCCCCCACCGCGAGCGGGTTGCTGTGGCCCAGGACGGCGGCGATCCGGGCCCGGACGGTTTCCAGCAGCAGATCGGACTGCTCGGCCGGGGACAGTCCGGCCAGCCGGTCCCGAAGGGCCCCCCGGTCGGCCCGTCCGCCGTCACCGGACTCGGGCGACACACGCACCAGCGAGCGGAACAGCGCCGGGACGGAACCGGTGGAGCGCAGCGCCGCCGTGTCGACCCGGATCGGCACCAGTAGCGGGGCGTCGGCGCCGAGCGCGGCGTCGAACAGCTTCAGCGCGCGGTGCGTCGCCAGCGGTGCGATCCCCGCCCGGCGTAGACGCTCCCGCTCCCGGGCGTCCAGCGTGCCGCCCATGCCGGACTCCTGCGCCCAGAGGCCCCAGGCGAGGGAATGGGCGGGCAGGCCGGCGGCCCGGCGGTGGGCGGCGAGGGCGTCCAGGAAGGAGTTGGCGGCCGCGTAGTTGGCCTGGCCGGGACTGCCCGCGACACCGGCGACGGAGGAGTAGAGGACGAAGGCCCGCAGGTCGAGGTGTTCGGTTGCCTGGTGGAGGTGCCAGGCGGCGTCGACCTTGGGTCGGAGGACGGTGTGCAGTTGGTCGGGGGTGAGTGTGGTGAGGGTGGCGTCGTCGAGGATGCCGGCGGTGTGGATGACGGCGGTGAGGGGGTGGTCGGTGGGGATGTCGGCGAGCAGGGTGTCGACTGCCTTGCGGTCGGTGGTGTCGCAGGCGGTGATGGTGACGGTGGCGCCCGACTCTGCGAGTTCGGCGGCGAGTTCGGCGGCTCCGGGGGCTTCCGGTCCGCGTCGGGTGGCGAGCAGGAGGTGGCGGATGCCGTGGGTGGTGACGAGGTGCTTGGCGAGGAGGGCGCCGAGGGTGCCGGTGCCGCCGGTGATCAGGACGGTGCCGTCCCGGTCGAAGGTGGCGGCCTTCACGTCGAGGTCGTCCACGGCGGCCCTGGTCAGCCGCGGCACCAGCAACGCCCCTGCGCGCAGCGCGAACCGGTCCTCGTCCGCGGCCAGCGCCGCCGGCAGGGCGGCGTAGGAGGCGTCGGTGCCGTCGTGGTCGATCAGCACGAACCGGTCCGGATGCTCGGACTGCGCGCTGCGCACCAGGCCCCACACCGTCGAGTGCGCCAACTCCGCTGCCAGGTCCGCATCCTGTGCGTCGACCGCACCGGTGGTCAGGACCACCAGACGGGCCTGGCCGAGCCGCTCGTCCGCGAGGAAGTCCTGCACCAGGGCGAGTACGGACGCGGCCGTGCCGTGCGCGGCCGACACCGGATCGACGGTCGCGCCGGTCGCGCCGGTCGCGCCGGCCGCGTCGGTCGGGGCGGGGGCGAACAGCACGTCGGCGGCGGCGCCGGCCAACTCCTCCGCCAGGGTGGCCAGGTCCGGGTGGGCTGCGCTACCGGCGGCGAGCGCGGCCACCTGCTCGGGTACGGTGCCGAGGACCGCGTACCGGGCGGTGGGCCGCAGAGCCGGAGCCGGAGCCGGAGCGGTGAGCGGGGACCAGGCCAGTCGGTACAGCGGGTCCGAGACACCCGAGCGGCGGAAGACCGCCGGGTCGACCGGCCGGACGGTCAGTGCCTCGGCGGCCGCGACCAGCGCGTTCGTGACCGGATCGGTCAGCGTGACCGCCACCGTGTCCGGACCGCTCGGCGACATCCGCACCCGCAACCGCTCGGCCGCGCGGCCCTTCAGCCGCAGGCCGCTCCAGGCGAACGGCAGCCGCAGCGCGGGAGCGCCGGCGTCCGTACCGCCCTGGTCCAGCATGGCGATCGGGTGCAGTGCGGCGTCGAGTAGCGCCGGGTGGACGCCGAAGCCGGCGGGCTCCAGCCCGGCGGGCAGGGTGACCTCGGCGTACAGTTCCCCGCCGTGCCGCCAGACCGTGGTCAGACCGCGGAACGCGGTTCCGTACGTGATGCCCGCGTCCTCCGCACGGGCGTAGAGCTCCTCGACGACCACCGGCTCGGCGCCGTCCGGCAGCCAGGTCGCGCCCGGTGCCGACGGTGCGGCCAAGGCACCCAGGCGGCCGGTGGCGTTGCCCGCCCAGTCGTGCGGCTCCAGCCCGTCGGCCACCTGCGGCCGGGAGTGGACGGTGAGCGAACGCCCGCCCTCCGCGTCGACGGCGCCGACGGACACCCGCACCTCGACACCGCCCTGCTCGGGCAGCGCCAGCGGCTGTTCCAGGACCAGTTCCTCGACGCCGTCCAGACCGAACCGGTTCGCGAGTTCGAGCGCGATCTCGGCGAACGCGGCACCCGGGAGGATCGCTCCGCCGTACACCGCGTGCTCGGCCAGCCAGGGGTGGCGCTTCAGGGTGAGGATTCCGGTGAACAGGCTTCCGCCGTCCGGCAGTTCGATCTCCACGTCGAGCAGCGGGTGGCCGCCGGAGGCGAGGCCGGTGGTGCTGAGGTCGGCTGCCGCTGTGGGGTGGAGCCAGTAGCGCCCGCGTTGGAAGGGGTAGGTGGGGAGGTCGGTGGCATCGGTGGTGCCGTCCAGGGTGGGCCAGGTGACGGGGTGGCCGTGGGTGTGGAGGGTGGCGAGGGCCGCTGTGGTGGTGTGGGTTTCGGGGTGGTCCTTGCGCAGGGTGCTGATGGCGAGAGGGTTGGCCTCGTCGAGGGTGGTGTGGGTGAGGGCGGTGAGGACGGGGTCGGGGCCGAGTTCCACGAAGGTGGTGACGCCGTTGTCGGCGAGGGTGCGGAGGGTGTCGGTGAAGCGGACGGCTTGGCGGATGTGCTGGGTCCAGTAGTCGGGGGCGGTGAGCTGGTCGGCGAGTTGGCCGGTGAGGTTGGAGATGACGGGGATGGTGGGGTGGTGGTAGGTGAGTTGGGCGGCCTCGGTGCGGAAGGCGTCGAGGACGGGGTCCATGTGGGGGGAGTGGAAGGCGTGGGAGACGGTGAGTTTGCGGGTCTTGCGTCCGAGGGTCTTGAAGTGTGCGGCGATTCGCTCGGCGGTTTCGGGGTCGCCTGAGATCACGGTGGAGTCGGGTGCGTTGAGGGCGGCGATGGAGACGGTGTCGGTGAGGTGTTCGCGGAGTTCGTCTTCGGTGGCCTGGATGGCGATCATGGCGCCGCCGGCGGGGGCGGACTGCATCAGCCGGGCCCGGGCCGCGACCAGTCGGGCCGCATCACCGAGGCTGAGGACTCCGGCGACGTGGGCGGCGGTGAGTTCGCCGATGGAGTGGCCGGTGACGAAGTCGGGTGTCATGCCCCAGGATTCGTAGAGGCGGAAGAGAGCGGTTTCCAGGGCGAACAGCGCGGGTTGGGTGTAGCGGGTCTGGTTGAGGGCGTCCTCGTCGCCGAAGACGACCTCGCGCAGCGGCCGCTCCAGGTGCGGGTCCAGTGCGGTGCAGGCTTCGTCGAAGGCAGTGGCGAAGACGGGCTGGGTGTCGTACAACTCGCGGCCCATGCCGAGGCGTTGCGCGCCCTGTCCGGTGAACAGGAAGGCGAGCTTGCCGCCGCGTGCCGTCCCCTGGACGGCGTGCGGGCTGGACGAACCCTCGGCGACTGCGGTCAGTCCGGTGAGCAGCTCCGCCCGGTCCGCACCGAACACCACCGCGCGGTGCGCGAAGAGCGTCCGCCCCGAGGCCAGGGCGCGTGCCACGTGGGCGAGATCCGCGCCCTCACGCTCGGCCAAGTAGGCGCCGAGCTGGGTGGCCTGGTCGCGCAGTGCGGCCTCGTTCCTGCCGGAGAGCAGTAGCGGCGCCACGGCGTCCGGGGTGTCCTCGGCCGGCCCGGTTCCGGTCTCGATGAGCGCCGGGGCGGGCGCGGCCTCCAGGATGATGTGGGCGTTGGTGCCGCCGATGCCGAAGGAGGAGACGGCGGAGCGGCGCGGCTGCCCGGTCTCCGGCCAGTCGCGCGCCTCGGTGAGCAGCGAGACCGCGCCGGACTCCCAGTCGACGTGCGGGGTGGGTTCGTCCACGTGCAGGGTCCTGGGCAGCACGCCGTGGCGCATCGCCTGCACCATCTTGATCACGCCGCCGACACCGGCCGCGGCCTGCGCATGGCCGATGTTGGACTTCAACGAGCCGAGCCAGAGCGGCCGTTCGGCGTCGTGCGCCCGACCGTAGGTGGCGAGCAGTGCCTCCGCCTCGATCGGGTCGCCGAGGGTGGTGCCCGTGCCGTGCGCCTCGACGGCGTCCACTTGGTCGGCGGTGAGCCGCGCGTCGGCGAGCGCCGTACGGATGACACGCTCCTGGGAAGGGCCGTTCGGCGCGGTGAGCTGGCTGCTCTTGCCGTCCTGGTTGACGGCGGAGCCGCGGATCACGGCGAGCACCGGGTGTCCGGCAGCTTGGGCGTCGGAAAGCCGCTCCAGCAGCAGCATGCCCGCGCCCTCGGCCCAGCCGACGCCGTCGGCGCCGCCCGCGAAGGACTTGCAGCGGCCGTCGGGCGACAGTCCGCGCTGCCGGCTGAACTCCAGGAAG
Source organism: Kitasatospora sp. NPDC023120 (assembly GCF_055560835.1). Lineage (NCBI taxonomy): Bacteria > Bacillati > Actinomycetota > Actinomycetes > Kitasatosporales > Streptomycetaceae > Kitasatospora > Kitasatospora sp. NPDC023120. The sequence goes on from NZ_JBVHHY010000067.1 coordinate 7,404, forward strand.
GTGGTGGGCGTGGCCATCACGGTGACGCCGCCGGCCAGGGCCATGGTGCACTCGCCGTTGCGCAGCGCCTGGACGGCCAGGTGCAGGGCGACCAGCGAGGAGGAGCACGCGGTGTCGACCGACATGGCCGGCCCCTCGAATCCGAAGGTGTAGGAGATCCGGCCGCTGGCGACGCTGCCGGCGCTGCCGGTGCTGAGATAGCCCTCGAAGCCGTCCGGGGTCCGGTCCGCCAGGCGGGTGCCGTAGTCGTAGTACATGACACCGGTGAACACCCCGACCGGTGTCCCGCGCAGGGTGTCCGGGGCGATTCCCGCCCGCTCCATGGCCTCCCAGCTGGTCTCCAGCAGCAGGCGCTGCTGGGGGTCGACGGCGAGGGCCTCGCGGGGGCTGATGCCGAAGAACTCGGCGTCGAACTCGTCGGCGTCGTGGAGGAAGCCACCCTGGCGGGCATAGGTCTTGCCGGGGGCGTCGGGGTCGGGGTCGTACAGGTCCTCGATGTCCCAGCCGCGGCCCTCGGGGAACTCGCCGACCGCGTCGACTCCGTCGGCGACCAGCCGCCAGAGCTGCTCGGGCGTGGTCACCCCGCCGGGGAACCGGCATCCGATGCCGACGACGGCGATCGCTTCCTGGTCGGCGGGCGTTGCCGCCGTGGCCGCCGGTGCGGCGAAGTCCCGCCCTTCGCCCAGGAGTTCACCGCGCAGGTAGGCAGCGAGCGCGGTCGGCGTGGGGTGGTTGAAGACGACGGTCGCGGGCAGGCGCAGGCCGGTGGCGCGGGCGAGCGCATTGCGGAGTTCGACAGCCGTCAGCGAGTCCAGACCCAGCTCCAGGAAGCCGCGGTGGGCCGGGATCGCCTCGGGCTCGGAGTGGTGCAGTGCGGTGGCGAGTTGGGCACGGACGAGGTCGAGCAGGGCTTGGTCCTGGGCCTCCGGGGAGAGGCCGGCCAGGCGGGCCCGTAGTCCGTGCTCGTCGGCCGGCCCGGTGTGCGCGCTGCGGCGCGGGATCGGACCGACCAGGGTGCGCAGCAGCGGCTGGACGCCCGTGTCGGCGGCGCGCTGCCGCAGTGCGGCGAGGTCGAACCGGGCCGGCACGGTGACCGGCAGGTCCGTGCCGAGTGCGGAGTCGAACAGGGCGAGTGCCTCCGCGGTGGCCTGCGGCAGGATTCCGCGCTGGGCCATCCGGGCTCGGGCGGTGTCGTCCACGCCGCCGGTGAGTGCGCTGTTCTCGGCCCAGAGGCCCCAGGCGAGGGAGGTCGCGGGCAGTCCGTTGGTGTGGCGGTGGGTGGCGAGGGCGTCGAGGTAGGCGTTGGCGGCGGCGTAGTTGGCCTGG
>NZ_JBVHHY010000068.1:0-8464 GCF_055560835.1 Kitasatospora sp. NPDC023120
ATGGTCGAGGTCGGCGAGGTGATCGCGGTCGACCAGCCGGTGGTGGAGGTGGAGACGGCCAAGGCCGTGGTGGAGGTGCCCTGCCCGTACGGCGGAGTCGTCACCGCCCGCTACGGCGATGTCGGCGAGGAGATCGCCGTCGGGCAGCCACTGGTAACAGTCGCCGATGCCAGGTCCGACGGCGAGCGGCCGCTCGTCGGATACGGCGTGACGGATGCCACCAAGGGCGCGCGGCGCCGCCGGGTGGGGGTGTCGACCCCGGCCCCTGAGCCCGAGCCGATGGAACCTGCCCCGGCCGTGGTCGCCGTGGTCTCGCCGCTGGTGCGGCGGCTGGCCCGGGAGAACTGCATCGAGCTGACCGCCGTGACCGGCAGCGGCCCGGACGGCCTGATCATGCGCGCCGACGTCGAGCGGGCCACCTCGGCGACCGTCTCTCCGGCAGCGGTGGCGGCCGCCGAGGACGTCGTCCCGCTGCGCGGACTGCGCAAGGCGGTGGCCGAGAAGCTCACCCTCAGCCACCACGAGATCCCCGCCGCCACGTGCTGGGTGGACGCCGACGCCACCGGCCTGATGGAGCTGCGGCAGCAGCTGAACCTCGCCGACCGCCCCAGGATCAGCGTGCTGGCCCTGCTGGCGCGCATCTGCACCGTCGCGCTGACCCGCTACCCCGAGCTCAACGCCAGCGTGGTGGCCGACGGCATCCGCCGACACTCCGCCGTGCACCTGGGCTTCGCCGCGCAGGGCGAACGCGGCCTGGTGGTCCCGGTGGTCAGGGACGCGCAGTCGCTCGGGCTGGAGCGACTCGGCGAGGAACTGGCCCGACTGACGGAGTCCGCGCGGGCCGGCTCGCCCACTCCGGCGGAGCTGACCGGCAGCACCTTCACGCTCAACAACTACGGCGTCTTCGGCGTCGACGGCTCCACCCCGCTCATCAACCACCCCGAGGCGGCGATGCTCGGCGTCGGCCGGATCACCCCCAAGCCGTGGGTGCACGACGGTCAGTTGGCGGTCCGCCAGGTCAGCCAGCTGTCCTTGACCTTCGACCACCGCGTCTGCGACGGCGGCACGGCCGGCGGGTTCCTGCGCCTGGTCGCCGACCTGGTCGAGCAACCCGCCCTACTGCTGCGGCATTGACCGGCTCCCCCGCCCGAGGGAGCCGGTCCGCTCACTCCAGTCGGCGTACGGCCCAGAGCCCGAGACCGGCGAGCCCGCCGGCGAGGGCGAGGAAGATCACAGCTTCGAACCACTGGAATCTCCAGTAGCGGTCCGCGGGTTGATAGGTCTCCGCCTGCTGGAGACCCGCCTCGGCAACACAGGCCGTGAACTGCGCTTGCCCGGCCGCCAGACAGGACTCCGCCCCCTGGTACGCCCGACCCGCCGAGTCGACGGCCGGGTCCTTGGACAGGACCCAGGAGTCGGGGTGGGAGACGCCCACGTAGAGGCGGCTGTCGCTGCCGCTGCCCCTCACCTCGATGCTGCTGGCGGCGGCGAGGGTGCCGGCGTCGAGCGCCACGGTGCTGCGGGCCGGCGGCATCAGCACCGGACGGACCGCCAGCGGCATGACGATCTGCACGGCGGCGAAGACGGCGAGCGTCACGGCCATGGCCGGCACGGTACGGCGGATCAGCACACCGCTGACGACGCCGAGGGCCACGGCGAAGGCGGCGTAGCCGATGGGGACCACACCGCGGGCGGCGAACACCTCCGGTGCGAACCGGTCCGCGTGGGCGTGGTCGAGCGGGCCCGCCCACCACGCCACCAGCAGGGAGAGCAGGCCGCTGGCGGCCATGCCGGCCGCGGCGACCGAGCCGAGCTTGACGACGAGCCAGCGAGTCCGGGGCACGCTCTGGCTCCACGCCAGTTGGTAGGTACCGGTCTCCAGCTCGCGGGTGACCAAAGGCGCGCCCCAGAAGGCGCCGATCAGACCGGGAACCGCGATCAGCACGGCGTTGACGTAGGTCTCCAGAACGCCGTACTGCGACCCGAACGCGGCCAGCGCGGTTCCGCAGCCGCCATGGGCCCGGCAACCGGCGAGGGTGTCGTCATAGGAGTGCCGCAGCTGCACCCCGGTGATCGCGAGGGTGATGGCGACCGCGCCGAGGGCGGCGAGGGCCACCACGATCTGGGAGCGGTGCTGACGCCAGGTCAGCCAGATCATCGCGCTGCCTCCGAAAGGGTTCCATGGCCGGGTTCGGTGGCTGCCTGGGCCATGTAGGTGAGGACCAGGTCCTCCAGGCTCAGCTCGCCCACACTGCAGTTCGAGTCGTCGATCGGGGTGTCGGTCCGCACGATGAAGGTGCTCTGCCGGTCGGTGTGGTCGGCCTGGACAACCTCCACCCCCGTCGGAAGGGTTCCGGGATCGCGCCGGGGGCCGGTGATCCGGACGTGCGTGGCGAGCAGCTCGTCCACCTCGCCCGCGAGCCGGACCCGGGAGCCGGCCAGCACGACGAGGTAGTCGCAGACCCGTTCCAGGTCGGCGACCAGGTGTGAGGAGAGCACCACGCCGGCGGAGTGCTCGGCGACGAACTCCATCAGGTTCCGCAGGAACGTGCGCCGGGCCAGCGGGTCCAGGCTGGCCACCGGCTCGTCGAGGATCAGCAGCTCGGGCAGCTTGGCGACGGCCAGCGCCAACGCGAGTTGGGCGCGCTGGCCACCGGAGAGCGTGCCGGCCCGCTGGGCCGGGTCCAGGCCCAGCTGCCGAATCCGGCGTTCCGCCAGGCCGTGGTCCCAACTCGGATTGAGGCGCGCTCCCAGGCGCAGGTGGTCGGCGACGGACAGCCGGGCGTAGACGGGTGTGTCCTGGGCGACGTAGCCCACCTTCGCCAGCTGCGTCGCGTCGGCCGCAGGAGACTCGCCGAAGACCTTGATGGTTCCCGAGGTCGGTGCCACCAGTCCGCAGGCCATTTTCAGCAGGGTGGTCTTCCCGGCGCCGTTGGCGCCGACCAAGCCGACCACGCGACCCGCCGGAACGCTTAACGTGCAGTCGCTCAGCGCCTCGTGGCGCCCGTACAGCTTGCTCAACCCGCTGGTTTCCAGCATGGCGGTCATGGTTCCTACTTACTGGTGGTTCGAAAGGTGGTCGTGAACAAGGCCTCGATGCTCTCCTCGTCCAGGCCTGCTCTTCGGGCCTTGGCGAGCCATTCGCGCAGGTCTTCCCGCAGCGGCTCGTGCGCGGCCAGAGAGGCGTCGCTGAGTGTCCTGGTCACGAAGGTGCCCTTCCCGGGGCGGGGCGCGACCAGGCCCTCGTGTTCAAGTTCCCGGTATGCCTTGAGCACGGTGTTGGGGTTGATCGCCACCTTGGCCACGACGTCCTTGACCGTGGGCAGCTGGTCACCCTCGGCCAGCACGCCCAGGCGCAGCGCCTGGCGCACCTGCTGAACCAGCTGCATGTACGGCGCGACGCCCGAACGCGCACTCAGGTGGAACTCGATCACCATCATCTCTCTTCATCTAGGTTCCTAGGCTATCCATTCAATCCGGCCCAGGAAACCGAACGCCACAGTGCCCGGACCGGGCATCCCGGGTCCGGGCACTGTGGCGTTGGTACGACGTCTCGTCAGCTCTCCGATCCCAGCCAGCCGGAGACCGCCGACCACACCTCCGCCAGCATGTCGGGCCGGATCATGTCCGAGTGCGTGCACGGCAGTTGGACCGCCGTGATCTGCCCGGACACGAAGGGCTTCCAGTTGTCGGCGCCCGGCGCGCCGTCGGGTCGGCCCTCCGTCGCGACGAGCACCAGCGCGTCCCCGTCGAACCGGCCGGGGACGTGCTCCTGCCGGAGCAGGCTGTTGTTGACGAAGACCTGCGCCAGGCGCCGGAACTCCTCGTCCGAGATCGCGCCGAGCGCCTGGCCCGCCTCGCGACGCATCCGCTCCATGACCGGGGCCAGTTTCTCGTCGTCCTCGAGGACGCCGGCGTCGACGGGCCGCCGGTCCCGGTCGGCGGACTCACCGTCCGGGCGGGGCGGCGCAGGATAGGCGTCCATGATCACCAGGGCCGCCACCTCTTCACCGGCGGCCTGCAACTGGACGGCGATCTCGTGCACCGGGATCCCGCCGAACGACCAGCCCAGCAGGTGATACGGACCGGTCGGCTGCACGGTGCGGATCTGCACGGCGTAGTCCGCCGCCATCTCCCGGACCGAGCGCGCGTACTCGCCCGCACCGTCGACACCGCGGGCCTGCAAGCCGTAGAGCGGGACGTCCTCCGGGACGAAGCGGGCCAGCGGCATGTAGGACCAGCTCAGCCCGCCGCCGGGGTGGACGCAGAAGAACGGCGGCCGGCTCCCCTGGGTGCGGATCGGCAGCAGCACGCCCATCGCGTCCTGCACCGAGGCCAGACTCATCCCGTTCATCAGCCCCCCGACGGTCGGGGTGGCCAACAGGTTCCGTACCGAGACCGTCACTCCGCGCGCCTCCAGCCGCGCCACCAGCGTGACCGCGAGGAGCGAGTGCCCGCCGAGCCGGAAGAAGTCGTCCTCGACCCCGACCGACGCCACGCCGAGCACCGCGGCGAACTCCTCGCACAGCACGGCCTCGAGTGCGGTGGCGGGCCCGCGGCCCACCGCCGCCGCGACCGCGGTGTACTCGGGCGCGGGCAGGGCGCGGCGGTCGAGCTTGCCGTTCGACGTCAACGGCAGTGCCTCCAGCGCCACCACCGCTGACGGCACCATGTAGTCCGGCAGCCGCTCGGCGGCCAGGCCGCGCACGGCGCCGGCCAACGCCTCGCCGGCCCCACCCGCCGCGGCGCTGCCGTCGGCGGGGACGACATAGCCGACCAGGCGCTTGTCGCCGGGGGTGTCCTCGCGCACCACGACGGCCGCCTGAGCGACCCCTGGGTGCTCGACCAGCACCGACTGGACCTCACCCGGCTCGATCCGGAACCCGCGGATCTTCACCTGGTCGTCCGCCCGGCCGGAGTACAGCAGCCGCCCGTCGGCCGTCCAGCGCGCCCGGTCTCCGGTGCGGTACATCGTCGAACCCGCGGCCCCGAAGGAGTCGGCCACGAACCGCTGCGCGGTCAGCCCCGGCCGGCGCAGATACCCGCGGGCCACTCCGGCCCCCGCGATGTACAGCTCCCCGACCACGCCGGGGGCGACCGGCTGCAGGAACTCGTCCAGCACGTACACCCGGGTGTTGGCGTTGGGCCGGCCGATGCTCGGCTCGTCCCCCGGTGCCAGCGGACCGGCCATCGTCGCGCAGACCGTGATCTCGGTCGGGCCGTACGCGTTGACGAACCGTCGGCCCGGCGCCCACTTCGCCGCCAGCTCCGGCCCCATCGCCTCGCCGCCCGAGAACAGCGTTGTCACCGATTCCAGAGCCTGCGCGTCGAGCACCCCCAGCACCGCCGGCGGCAGCAACAGATGCGTCACCCCGTGCCGCGCCACCACCTGCTCCAGCCCCGCACCCGGCAGCAGTCGGTCGGACGGCGCCACCACCAGGCAGGCGCCCGACCACAGCGCCATCAGGAGCTCCCAGGTCGCCGCGTCGAAACCCACCGACGCGAACTGCAGCACCCGGTCGCCCGGGCCCGTGTTCCAGCCGTCGACCGTCAGCAGGTTCACCGCGCCGGCATGGGTGACGGCGACGCCTTTGGGCACACCCGTCGAACCGGAGGTGTAGATCACATAAGCGGGATGCTCCGGCGACAGCGCTCTGGTCGACACCCGGCCGTCCGGTACAGTCCACTCGCCCACCACCGACGGCTCGTCGACCAGCAGCACCGGCGCGTCCGACTCCGGCAGTACCGAGGCACTCGCCGTCGACGACAGCACCAGCGCCACGTCCGCGTCCCGGAGCACATAGGCGATCCGGTCCGTCGGATAGCCGGGATCCACCGGCAGGTAGGCGCCGCCCGCCTTGAGCACCGCCAGCAGCGACACCACCAGGTCGGCACCGCGCCCCATGCAGACGGCGACCACCGACTCCGGTCCGATGCCCCGGCCCGCCAGCAGCCTCGCCAACCGGCTCGCCCGGACGTCCAGTTCGGCGTACGACAGCTCGACGCCGTCACCCACCACCGCCACCGCCTGCGGGGTGCGCGCCACCTGCGCCTCGAACAGCTCTGGCAGGGTCCTGGCTGACACGTCGGTCGCGGTGTCGTTCCACTCCGTCAGCAGCCGCTGCCGCTCACCCTCACCGAGTACGTCCACCGCGCTCAGCGGTAGCCGCGGGTCGGCGGCCACCGCCGTCAGCACCCGCACCCAGCGCTCGGCAAGCCGCTCCACTGAGGCCCGGTCGAACAGGTCCGCCGCGCCGTTGAGCGCTCCGCGCAGACCCGCCGGACGGCCCTCGGCGTCCAGGGCCTCGCCGACCGACACGTCCAGATCGAACTTCGCCGTCGACATCCCGACCGGCAGGTCCGCCGCCACTCCCCGCGACCGCAGACCCGGCAGGCTCGCCGTGGCCCGCGCCGTGTTCTGCACCGTCAGCATCGTCTGGAACAGCGGATGGCGCGCCAGCGACCGGGCCGGGGCCAGCTCCTCCACCAGCAGCTCGAACGGCACGTCCTGGTGGGCGAACGCCCCCAGGCCCGCCTCGCGCACTCGGGAGAGCGCCTGCGCGAAGCTCGGGTCCCCGGACAGGTCGGTGCGCATCACCAGCGTGTTGACGAAGAAGCCGACCAGGTCGTCCAGCGCCTCGTCGGTCCGCCCGGCCACCGCCACGCCGATCGGGATGTCCGCGCCCGCGCCCAGGCGCGAGAACAGCACCGCGAGCGCGGCCTGCAGCACCATGAACAGCGTCACGCCCTCGGCACGTGCCAGCTCCACCAGCTTCTGGTGCACCTCCGCGGGGACCTCCAGCGGCACGCTGTGCCCCCGGTAGCTCGCCACCGGCGGGCGCGGGCGGTCGAACGGAAGCTCAAGCTCCTCGGGTATGCCGGCCAGCGCCTCGCGCCAGTAGGCGACCTGGCGGGAGAGCAGGCTCTCCGGGTCGTCCGCCTCTCCCAGCAGCTCGCGCTGCCAGAGGGCGTAGTCGCCGTACTGCACCGGCAGCGGCTCCCACTCGGGCGCCCGGCCCTCCAGCCGCGCCGCGTAGGCGGCGGCGATGTCCCGGGCCAGCGGGCCCCTCGACCACGCGTCGCCTGCGATGTGGTGGAGGACCAGGACGAGCACGCACTCGTCCGGACCACTGGTGAACAGCCAGGCCCGGAACGGAACCTCAGCCGACAGGTCGAAGGCGTACTCGGAGGCCCCTCGTACGGCGTCGGCCAGGTCCGCCGGGTCCGTTTCGACCACCTGCAGTACCCACGCCAGACGGTTGGTCTCCACCACCTGCTGACGGGGGTGACCGTCCTCGGCCGGGAACACCGTCCGCAGCACCTCGTGCCGCTCCAGCACATCGCGCAGCGCCGCGCCCAGCGCTGCGTCGTCCATCGCACCGGACAGCCGCATCGCGATCGGGATGTTGTAGGTCGCGCTCGGGCCCTCCAGCTGGCCGATGAACCACAGCCGGCGCTGGGCGAACGACAGCGGGATCCGGTCGGGACGCACGCCGACGACCAGCGCGGTCCGGGCCTGGCCCGCGTCCTGGAGCCGGCCGGCGAGGCCGGCCGCCGTGGGCGTCTCGAACAGCGCCCGCAGCGGCAGCTCGGCGCCCAGCGCCGTGCGGACCCGGTTCATCAGCCGCATCGCCAGCAGCGAGTGGCCGCCCAGGGCGAAGAAGTCGTCGTCGATGCCGACCTTCTCCAGCCCGAGGACCTGCGCGAACGCGTCACACAGGGCCCGCTCCTGGGGCGTGGCCGGTGCCCGGCCCGTGCCCGCCGTGCGGGTCGGGGCGGGCAGGGCACGGCGGTCCAGCTTGCCGTTGCCGGTCAACGGCAGCGCGTCCAGCACCACCACGGCCGACGGCACCATGTGCCCGGGCAGCCGCTTGCCGACGAAGGCCCGCACCGACTCCGGCAGCCCGGCCTCGTCTCCGTCGGCGACGACGTACGCCACCAGGCGCACCTCACCGGGGGTGTCCTCACGGGCGATCACAGCGGCCTGGGCGACCGCCGGGTGCCCGGCGATGACCGCCTGGACCTCGCCCGGCTCGATCCGGAAGCCGCGCACCTTCACCTGGTCGTCCGCACGGCCCAGGAAGACCACCTGACCGTCGACCGTCCAACGCGCCCGGTCCCCCGTGCGGTACATGCGGCCACCGGTGAAGGGATCCGCGACGAACCGCTCGGCCGTTAGACCCGCGCGTCGCACATAGCCGCGCGCCACACCGGAACCGGCGATGTACAGCTCGCCGACCACGCCCGGCGCCACCGGACACAAGTACTCGTCCAGCACATACAGGCGGGTGTTGGCGATCGGGCGGCCGATCGGCACCACACCGGCGGCCGTCAGCCCCGACGTCAGCCGGGTCGTCGCCACACCGATGGTCGCCTCGGTCGGACCGTAGTGGTTGAACACCCCACACTCACCGGCCGCCGCCAGGACATCCGCGACGAAGGCGGGCGAGGCGGCCTCGCCGCC
>NZ_JBVHHY010000069.1:0-8121 GCF_055560835.1 Kitasatospora sp. NPDC023120
GGCGAACGTCTTCCTCGACGCCCTCGCCCAGTCCCGCCGCGCCGAGGGCCTGCCGGCCGTCTCCCTCGCCTGGGGCCTGTGGGCCGAGGCGAGCGGGATGACCTCGGGCCTGGGGAGCGCGGACCGGCAGCGGATCGCCCGCCAGGGTGCGGAGGCGCTGAGCGAGGCGGAGGGCCTGGCCCTCCTCGACCAGGCGCTCTCCGACACCGCCCACGACGGGCTCCTGCTGCCCATCCGCCTGAACCTGCCTGCTCTCCGCACCCGGCCCGAGTCGGTGCCGACCGTCCTGCGCGCCCTGGTGCCCGCGAGGGCACGGCGTCAGGCGGCCGGCCCGGCCGAGGGCGGCGGCCTGACCGGGCGGCTGGCGGCGATGACCGAGGAGCAACGCTCCGAATACCTGCTGGAGCTGGTGCGCACGGAGGTCGCTGCCGTGCTGTCGTACGGAACGGCGTCCACGATCGAGCCCCAGCGGGCCTTCAAGGACCTGGGATTCGACTCGTTGACGGCGGTGGAGCTGCGGAACCGGCTGGCGGCCGTCACGGGCGTGAAGCTCGGTCCCACGATCGTGTTCGACTACCCGACGGCCGAGGACCTGGCGCAGCACCTGCGCTCGCAGATCCCGGACCTGCCCGCTTCCGGGCGGGACGGTCTGCTCGCGGAGCTGGACCGGATCGAGCGGATGCTCGTGGCCGTCGACACGACCGAGGACGAGAGCGCGGACATCCAGCAGCGTCTGACCGCCCTGCTGGCGCGGTTCGACCAGAAGTCGCGGTCGGCGGACTCCGAGGAGGACGTCGCGGACAAGCTCGATGCCGCGTCGGACGACGAGATCTTCGCCTTCATCGACAACGAACTCGGCTGAGCGCCGACCCAGCCCACCCGACGACAGCGCTGGTCTCCCCAGAGACTCGATTGGTGTACTGACTGATGTCCAACGAGCAGAAGCTTCGCGACTACCTCAAGCGGGTCACGACCGACCTGGCCGAAACCCGCCGACGTCTCAACCAGGCCGAGGCCGCTCGGCAGGAACCCGTGGCGATCGTCGGGATGGCCTGCCGCTACCCGGGTGGTGTGGTGTCGCCGGAGGGCCTCTGGGAGCTGGTGGCGGCGGGCCGGGACGCGGTCGACCTCATGCCCGGGGACCGGGGCTGGGACGTCGACGCCCTCTACGACCCGGACCCGGACCACCCGGGGACGACGTACGCGCGGGAGGGCGGGTTCCTGCGGGACGTCGCCGAGTTCGACGCCGGATTCTTCGGCATTTCGCCGCGTGAGGCGCTGGCGATGGATCCGCAGCAGCGGCTGCTGCTGGAGACCTCCTGGGAGGCGTTCGAGCGGGCGGGCATCGATCCGGCCTCGCTCCGGGGCAGCCGGACCGGGGTGTTCGCGGGTGTGATGTACCACGACTACGGTGCCCGGCTTGGCGGGGGCGCGGTGCCGGAGGGCGTCGAGGGGTACGTCGGCAATGGCAGCTCGGGCAGCGTTGCCACTGGCCGGATCTCGTACACCCTCGGGCTGGAGGGCCCTGCCGTCACCGTCGACACCGCCTGCTCCTCCTCGCTGGTCGCCCTGCACCTGGCGATCCAGGCCCTGCGCCAGGGGGAGTGCACCATGGCGCTCGCCGGCGGCGTCACGGTGATGGCCACCCCGGACACCTTCGTCGAGTTCTCCCGCCAGCGGGGCCTTGCCCCGGACGGCCGGTGCAAGGCGTTCGGTGCCGGTGCCGACGGCACCGGCTGGGCCGAGGGCGCCGGCATGCTGCTGGTGGAGCGGCTGTCGGACGCCCGGCGGTTGGGCCACCCGGTGCTGGCGGTGGTGCGCGGCAGTGCGGTGAACCAGGACGGCGCCTCGAACGGCCTGACGGCCCCGAACGGTCCGTCGCAGCAGCGGGTGATCCGGCAGGCGCTGGCGAACGCGGGTGTGCAGGCGTCGAGTGTGGACGTGGTGGAGGCGCACGGGACGGGGACGTCGCTGGGTGACCCGATCGAGGCGCAGGCTCTGCTGGCGACGTACGGGCAGGGGCGTTCGGCTGAACGGCCGCTGTGGCTGGGGTCGTTGAAGTCGAACATCGGGCACGCACAGGCCGCTGCGGGTGTGGGTGGCGTGATCAAGATGGTGATGGCGATGCGGGCCGGCGTGCTGCCGCGCACCCTGCACGCGGACGAGCCGTCGCCGCACATCGACTGGTCCTCCGGAACGGTGCGACTGCTCACCGAGGGGCAGGCCTGGTCCGAGAGCAGCGAACCGCGCCGTGCGGGGATCTCCTCGTTCGGGGTCAGTGGCACGAACGCTCACGTGATCATCGAGCAGGAGCCGACCGAGCCCGAGCCCGAGCCCGAGTTCGAGGCCGAGGCCGAGGCCGAGGCCGAGCCGGCCAGGGTGTCGAATCCTGGACCTGCCGTGCTGCCGTGGCTGATCTCCGCCAAGACGGCCGACGGCGCCCGCGCCCAGGCCGCGCGCCTGCACGCTCACCTCCTCGCCCGTCCGGAGCTGGAGCCGGCGGACGTGGCGTACTCGCTGGCCACCACGCGGACGGTCTTCGCGCAGCGCTTCGTCGCGCTCGGTGCCGACCGTGACGAACTGCTGCGTGCCGTAGCGGAGTTCGCGGACGGCGAGGTGGGCGCGACCGCCGCAGCCTCCGGCGCGACCGCCTTCCTGTTCTCCGGGCAGGGCTCGCAGTGGTCCGGGATGGGGCGTGAACTCGCGGACAGGTTCCCGGTGTTCGCGGAGTCGCTGGATGCGGTTTGTGTCGCGCTGGATCCGCTGCTCGGTCGCCCGTTGCGTGAGGTGATGTGGGGCGAGGATGCGGAGGCGTTGGACCGTACGGAGTTCACGCAGCCGGCGTTGTTCGCGCTGGAGGTGGCGCTGTTCCGGCTGCTGGAGTCGTGGGGAGTCAAGCCGGACGTGCTGGCCGGGCATTCGGTCGGTGAGATCGCGGCGGCGCATGTTGCTGGTGTGCTGTCGCTGGCGGACGCCGCCGCACTGGTCGCGGCGCGGGGTCGTCTGATGCAGCAACTGCCGTCGGGTGGTGCGATGGTGGCGGTCGAGGTCTCCGAGGAGGAGATCCTTCCGCTGCTTGAAGGCCGGGAGCTGGAGGTCGGCCTGGCTGCGGTCAACGGCCCCACCTCGGTGGTCCTGTCCGGGGCTGAGGATGCGGTGGTTGAGATTGCCGCCGCCCTGGCGGAGCGGGGGGTGCGGACGAAGCGGCTGCAGGTCAGCCACGCGTTCCATTCGCCGTTGATGGTCCCGATGCTGGACGAGTTCCGCACGGTGGTGGAGGGACTGGCCTTCGCCGAACCTGGGATCCCGTTCGTGTCCACCGTCACCGGTGCCTCGATAGGTGCGGAGATCGCTGACCCGGCGTACTGGGTTCGGCATGTCCGGGAGGCCGTACGGTTTGCCGACGCGGTCGTTGCGCTGAACGCGCGCGAGGTGGCCCGGTACGTCGAGGTGGGCCCGGCGGCCGCTCTCGTCCCCATGGCCCAGGCGACCCTCGACCGGTGCACGCAGGCGGAGGACGCGCCGGCGGCACTGGTGGTGCCCGTCCTGCGCCGCCGGCAGCCGGAGGAGAACGCCCTGCTCACGGCAGTGGCGCGGCTGTACGAAACCGGCGTGCCCGTCGACTGGACGGCGGTCCTCGCCGGCGTCGACGCCCGCCGGGTGGAGCTGCCGACGTACGCGTTCCAGCGCGAGCGGTACTGGCTGGACGCCCCGGCCACGGCCGGCGTGGGCGACCTGGCCACCGTCGGACTCGGTGCCACCCGGCACCCCCTGCTGGGCGCTTCGATCGCCCTCGCCGAGGGCGACGGGGTGCTGCTCACAGGACGCCTCTCCCTGGCCACCCACCCGTGGCTGGCCGACCACGCCGTCCACGGCACCGTCCTCGCCCCCGGCGCGGCCCTGCTGGAGCTGGCGTTGCGCGCGGGCGACGAGGTGGGCTGCGGCCGGGTGGAGGACCTCACCCTCGGAACCCCGCTGGTCGTGCCCGCCGACGGGGCCGTCCAGGTCCAGGTCACCGTCGCGGAGCCGGACGAGCGCGGGCTGCGGCCGGTGCACATCTACTCCCGTCCGCAGCCCGAGGAGGAGGGGATCGGGAACGCAGCCGAGGCCGGGTGGGCCTGCCACGCGACCGGGCTCCTGGCCGCGCGAGCGGCGGGCGCCGGGTCGTCGGCTGAGTTGGTGGCCTGGCCGCCGAGTGGTGCGGAGCCGGTGGATGTCACCGGGTTCTACGACGGGTTGGCGGAGCGTGGGTTCGCCTACGGGCCGGCGTTCCAGGGGTTGCGTGCGGCGTGGCGGCGTGGCGATGAGGTGTTCGCGGAGGTCGCGCTGCCGGAGGCGGCGGCGGGGACGGGTGAGTTCGGGTTGCACCCGGCGCTGCTGGACGCCGCGCTGCACGGGATCGGTCTGACCTCGGCCGCCGCCGACGACGTGGCACGGCTGCCGTTCGCGTGGTCGGGGGTGTCCCTCGAAGCGGTCGGTGCGACGGCGCTGCGGGTGCGGATCGCGGGCGGTGGTGCTGATGGCTTCCGTGTGGACGTGGCTGATGTGTCGGGTCTGCCGGTGGTGTCGGTGGAGTCGCTGGTGGTGCGGGAGGTTTCGCGCGAGCAGCTGGCTGTTGCGGCGTCGTCGGCATCTGAGTCGCTGTTCCGGGTGGAGTGGGTTCCGGCCCCGTCGGCGGGTGCTGACTCAGTGGAGTTCGCGGTGCTCGGCTCGGCATCGGATCTGGATTCCTTGGCGGTGTCCGGTTCGGCGCCGGGTGTGCTGGTGCTGGAGTGCGCGCCGGTAGAGGTTTCGGTTCCGGGGGCTGTGCGTGCCGGGCTTGATGGTGTGCTGGGTGTGGTGCGGCGGTTCGTGGCCGAGGAGCAGTTCGCGGCTTCCCGGCTGGTCGTGGTGACGCGTGGAGCGGTCGCCGTGTCCGCCGGCGAGTCGGTGGATGTGCGGGTGGCTCCGGTGTGGGGTCTGGTGCGGGCGGCGCAGGCGGAGCACCCGGATCGGATCGTGATCGGTGACCTGCCGGCCGGCACAGGCCTGGACGCGTTGAGTGCTGGGCTGGCGTCGGGTGAGTCGCAGTGGGCGGTTCGGGACGGTTCGGTGCGTGTCCCGCGTCTGGTCCGCGCCCGGACCTCGTCGTCGAACCCCGAGGTGGCCTTCGGCGGGGGCTCGGTGCTGGTGACGGGTGCTTCGGGTGTGCTGGGTGCTCTGGTGGCCCGGCACCTGGTGTCGGCGTGTGGTGTGCGGGATCTGCTGCTGGTCAGCCGTCGCGGTCTGGCCGCTGACGGCATGGCCGAACTCCGGCTTGAACTTCAGGAGTTGGGTGCCGCTGTCGAGGTCGTGGCGTGTGATGTGGCTGACCGGGAGGCGCTGGCCGGGCTGGTGTCGGGCCGGAAGCTGAGCGGCGTGGTCCACGCGGCGGGCGTGCTGGACGACGGCGTGCTGGAGTCGCTGGATGCGGCCCGCTTCGACACGGTGCTGCGCCCGAAGGTCGATGCCGCCTGGCACCTGCACGAGCTCACGAAGGACCATGAGCTGTCGGCCTTCGTCCTGTTCTCTTCCGCAGCCGGTGTGTTCGGCAATGCGGGGCAGGCGAACTACGCTGCGGCGAACGTCTTCCTCGACGCCCTCGCCCAGTCCCGCCGCGCCGAGGGCCTGCCGGCCGTCTCCCTCGCCTGGGGCCTGTGGGCCGAGGCGAGCGCCATGACCGGCACCCTGGCCGACACCGACGTGCAGCGGCTCGCCCGCTCCGGCGCCGTCGCCCTCACGAACGACGAAGGCCTGGCCCTCCTCGACCAGGCCCTCACCGATGACCTCCAGGGGCTTCTGGTCGCGACGCACCTCAGCCGCGCCGCTCTGCGCGCTCAGGCGCAGGACGGGACCCTGCCTGCGCTGCTTAGCGCGCTGATTCCGGCAACTACGCGCCGGAACGCGACTGTTGATTCAGCTTCGGCCGCGAATGGCACAGGACTTCGGGAGCGTCTGAACGGTATGCCCCGCGCCGATCGCGCTGACTTCGTGCGGGGCCTGGTGCGCCGCGAGGTCGCTCGTGTCCTGGGCCACGCCTCGTCCGAGGCCGTGCCCGCGACGCAGTCCTTCAAGGAACTGGGCTTCGACTCGCTGATGGCGGTGGAGCTGCGCAATCGGTTGACTGCCGCGACTGGCTTGCGCCTGCCGGCGACTCTGGTGTTCGACTACCCGACCTCGGTCGCGCTGGCGGAGTTCGTCGAGTCACAGGTCGCCGGTGAGCCGGAGCAAGCAGCGGAAAGCGCCGTCGCGCGTCGGCCGGCCATGGGCAACGGCGACGATCCGGTCGTGATCGTGGGCATGAGCTGCCGGTACCCGGGTGATGTGTCGTCGCCGGAGGGCCTGTGGGACCTGGTCCTGTCCGGCGGGGACGCCGTGTCCGGCTTCCCGGTGGACCGTGGCTGGGATCTGGAGAACGTGTTCCACCCGGACCCGGATCACCCGGGGACGACGTACTCGCGCGAGGGTGGATTCCTATACGGCGCCGCCGAGTTCGATGCCGAGTTCTTCGGTATTTCGCCGCGCGAGGCGCTGGCGATGGATCCGCAGCAGCGGCTGCTGCTGGAGACGTCGTGGGAGGCGTTCGAGCGGGCGGGGATCGATCCGGGGTCTCTTCGGGGGAGCCGGACCGGGGTGTTCGCGGGTGTGATGTACCACGATTACGCGTCGCGGTTGCGTGAGGTGCCGGGGCATCTTGAGGGTTTGATGGGGACGGGCAATGCGACGAGTGTGATCGCGGGTCGTCTGTCTTACACCTTCGGGCTGGAGGGTCCGGCGGTGAGTGTGGACACGGCGTGTTCGTCCTCGCTGGTGGCCCTGCACCTGGCGGTGCAGGCGCTGCGGTCGGGCGAGTGCGACATGGCGCTCACTGGTGGAGTCACGGTGATGTCCACGCCGGAGGCATTCGTCAACTTCAGCCGCCAGCGCGGCCTTTCGCCCGACGGTCGATGCAGGGCGTTCGGCGCGGGTGCCGACGGAACCGGCTGGTCCGAGGGTGTGGGCATGCTGCTGGTGGAGCGGCTGTCGGACGCGCGCCGGCTCGGGCATCCGGTGCTGGCGGTGGTGCGTGGCAGCGCGGTGAACCAGGACGGCGCCTCGAACGGCCTGACGGCCCCGAACGGCCCGTCGCAGCAGCGGGTGATCCGGCAGGCGCTGGCTTCGGCCAGGCTGGAGGCCGGCCAGGTGGATGCGGTGGAGGCTCACGGAACCGGGACGAACCTGGGTGACCCGATCGAGGCACAGGCTCTCCTGGCAACGTATGGGCAGGGCCGAACCGCCGAACAGCCGCTCTGGCTTGGCTCGTTGAAGTCGAACATCGGCCACTCCCAGGCCGCCGCCGGCGTGGGTGGCGTGATCAAGATGGTGATGGCGATGCAGGCCGGCGTGCTGCCGCGCACGCTGCATGTCGACGAGCCGTCCCCGCACATCGACTGGACGGAGGGACATGTCCGCCTGCTCACCGAGGAGCAGGCCTGGCCCGACACCGCCGAGCCGCGCCGTGCCGCCGTCTCCTCCTTCGGGTTCAGCGGCACCAACGCTCACGTCATCATCGAGCAGGCGCCGACCGGGACCGAGCCGGCCAGGGTGTCGAATCCTGGACCTGCCGTGCTCCCGTGGCTGATCTCCGCTAAGACGGCCGACGGCATTCGCACCCAGGCTGCGCGCCTGCACGGGCACCTTCTTGCTCGTCCGGAGCTGGAGCCGGTGGATGTGGCGTTCTCGCTGGCGACGACGCGTGGTGCGCTGGAGCACCGGGCTGTCGTCGTCGGCTCGGACCGTGACGAACTGCTCGCCGGTCTGGGCTCGTTGACGGGCTCGGGGCCTGTGGTGGAGGGGATGTTGGCGTTCCTGTTCACGGGGCAGGGTGCGCAGCGTCTGGGCATGGGACATGAACTCGCCGAGGCGTTCCCGGTGTTCGCGGAGTCGCTGGATGCGGTTTGTGTCGCGCTGGATCCGCAGCTCGGTCGCCCGCTGCGTGAGGTGATGTGGGGCGAGGATGCGGAGGCGTTGGACCGTACGGAGTTCACGCAGCCGGCCCTGTTCGCGCTGGAGGTGGCACTGTTCCGGCTGCTGGAGTCTTGGGGAGTCAAGCCGGACGTGCTG
>NZ_JBVHHY010000070.1:0-6640 GCF_055560835.1 Kitasatospora sp. NPDC023120
TGAGGGAGTGCCAGCCCGAGCGGCCGTAGCACCACCACACCGGCCCGAGCGGCCCGTGCTCGGCCAGCAGCTGAAGGGTGGTCGCGACGATGGGCACGGCGTCGTCGTACTCGCGCCACCCGTCGTCGTTGTCGTCGCGGACCTCCCTGCACCACCGGCCGCGCCAGCAGTCGGCGGACAGGTCCGCGACGGCCTGCTGCCGGTTGGCCAGCGCGAGGGGTCCGGCGTCGGTGACGACCAGGGCGACCGGCGGGTACCCGGCACGGGTGTGGCCGGGCCAGGTGCGGCGCCACCAGTGCACCGTGCGGTCGGCCGGCTCCTGGTCGGCGAGGGCCGGGTCGTTGTCGCGGACCTTGGTGCGGAACAGCTCGCGGTACCGGGGGAACTTCGCGGCGACGTCGGCCGGCGTCATGGTCGAGCGGTCGACCAGGACCGCACCGTGCCCACCCCGCCCGCAGCCCCGGGCGCACTGCCGCCCAGAACGAACGCGAGCACGGTCTCGTTCACCGCCATCGCGTGCTGGGCACCGGAGCGGCCAGCGCCCCGGGCCGTGGAGCCCATCTCCGAACGGGACGGGCCGCGATCGGATATCACTGGTGTCCGCCGGCGCCGGATCGGTACACCGAAGAGGTCGCGGGCGCTGGGCCCGTTCCGGCAGGCGGTGCTGGTGCTCCGCTGGTTCCGTGACGGGTCGTGCGTGCACTGCCTGGCCCGGGTCGCAGGCCACCGGCTACCGGTACCTGCACGAGGGCATCGATGTCCTCGCCGAGCAGGCCCGGGATCTGCACCGGGTCCTCGCCGAATGCCGGGAGAAGGGGCTGAACCACCTGGTCCTGGACGGCACGCTCATCGAGTGCGACCGCGTCACCGGCACCCACCCCAGCGCCGAGGGCAAGGAGGTGGACACCTGGTACTCCGCGAAGAACAAGGCGTTCGGTGCGAACGTGCAGTTCCTGGCCGCCCCGGACGGCACCCCGTTATGGGTCTCGGATACCGAGCCCGGCTCGGTGCCGGACATCACCGCCGCCCGCGAGCACTGTCTTCCCGCCCTGTACAAGGCGGCCGCCGACGGGCTGCCCACCCTCGCCGACAGCGGCTACCAGGGCGCCGGCATCGGCATCCACCACCCGTTCAGGAAGCCCCGTGGCGGCTCCCACCTGCAGCTTCACCCCGACACCAGGACCTGCAACGAGCTCCTGCGCGGCGTGCGGACGCTGGGCGAACGGGCCGCGGCCGAATTCAAGGAACGCTGGCGCACCCTCAAGCGCATCACGCTCAGCCCTGCACAGACGCCCCGCCGCGTCCCGAGTGGGGGTGCTGGCATCAGGACCTACAGCAGGACCTACGTCAGGAGCTGCGCCGGGAGCCCCGGAAGGGCCGTTCCCGGACCTCCCGGGAGCCGATGATGAGGATCTCGGAAACGGCCGGGGCTGCTCGTCTCCCCACTCTGTCCAGCATTCAACGGGGTGGGGAGTCTCTAGTGGGCGGTGTCGGCGGTCCTGCTCATCGGATCGGTTGGTTCGGGGCGGGCCGGTTCACCCTGCCGAGAGGTAGACATTGTTCTCCACCAGGGCGGCGTACTCGTTCATCTGGTCGGGGGCGGCGCCCGGGGCGAGTTCGCGGTCCTGGCCCGTCCGGGCGTCGAGTACCACAGCCTCGCCTTTCTGCGTACGGCCGTAGACCGCTCCGTGCCAGGCGCCGGTGACCGTGGGTGCCAGGCGCACTCCGGGGGTGGTGGCCGAGCGGTTGATCTGCCACAGGACGGCGGTCGTGGTCGCGTCGATGCCGATCAGCCATCCACCGTCCTCGCTCGTCGTGTGGCACACGGTCGTGGCGCGGCCGTCGAACCAGCAGTCACTGATCGATGTGCGCTTCCCGGGCAGGGTCGGCAGCGGCACGACCGTCCCGGTGGCGGTGGACAGCAGCTTTCCTGTGGTTGTGAGGATCTTGTCGGCGGCGAACACGGACAGACCGCTCCCCGCTTCGCCGGTCAGGGCGGTCCACAGCACCGTGCCGTCGGCCACGGAGGCCGCCCGCGCTTCCAGCGGCACGCCGTCGTAGTAGCCGGTACTCCATCTCCCGGTCGTGGACGAGACGCCGAGGACCGTACCGTCCTGGATCAGCTGTGCCGCGAAGTTCGCCAGCTTCCAGGTGACCGCACCGGTGGCGAGGTCGATCGCGTAACTGGTGGGAGGACCGGACAGGCTAGGAACCACCACGACGGCCCGGCCCGCCGCGACGCCCGCGACGGTCGCAATGCCCCCCGCGACCGTGCCGTCGTCGATGGTGACCCGGCCGGCCTCCTTGCCGCTGTCGAGGTCCAGGATGTCGACCTCGACACCGTAGTGGTCGGAAACGGTCCCCCGGCCGACGACGGTCAGCGGGAAGGCCGCCACCGCCAACCGCTTTCCACCTGCCGTTCCCACCGCGGGGCGCCCGTATCCGAGCTTTTTCTTCGACGGCTCGTTCGGCTCTCTGGTGCGAAGCACTCCGGTGGAAGTCATCCGGGCCGAAAGCCGGCCGTCGCGGACATCGCGGGCCACGAGTGTGCGTCCCTCCTCCACGAGAACCAGGTTGAGACCGTCCAGCACGACCTGCCGGTCGTCGTCGGCGAAGCGGAGAGTATGGGCCGCGGTGAACCTCACCGGCGGGTCGGCCCTGACCGGTTCGGGCCTCGCCCGGACGGACGGGCTCGGCAACGGACGGGTGGTGGCCGACGGATCACCGCCCGAGGACTCCGGATCCGCTTGCGCGGATGCGCCGGAGGGCGCGCTCAGGGAGTCGCTCGGCGGATCCGGTGTGTCGTCCGTGACGATCTTGGCCCCTCCGTAGCCCACGGCAACCACGAGGACCAGGGCGAGGATCAGGAGCAGGACGGTGCGGGGGTCGCCCCGGCGGATGTTCTGGATCAGCTGGTCACCGAGCGCCAGGTTCCCCGTGTTGCGGGACCTGCCGTCGATGATGATGCCGTCCCGGCCGATCCGCGGCAGCTCCGCGGGCGGCGGCGGGACCGGTGTCGCCGGAGCCGGGACCGGCACAAGCGCCGCCAGCTGCACGGCGAACTGCGGCTCGGTGGACATCACCTGTACCAGGACCCGGCAGAGTTCCGCCTGGGCGGCCGGTTCCTGCGGACCGGAGTCGAAGGCCGCCACAGCGGCCCGGCCGTCCGGCTCCGACGAGAGCCGCCGCCGGACGGCCTCCCCCGCGGCCTCCGCCACGGCCCGGCTGGCGGTTCCCACGATCCCCGATGCCACGTCGGTCATGAGCCCGACAACAGTCGAGGCAAGATCAGACTCGCTCAAAGCGCCCCCCCGGCACAGTCGTTTGCTCAACCTTGACAGCAGGAGCGACCGGTAGCGGCAGGCAGCCGGAAGTTGCCACCGAACCGCAACCTTGAGTCACCTCGCGACCGGCCCCTGGGCCATGGCCGGCCGCTGCGGAACCCAATCCGGGCCCCCGGGTGGACGCGGCCGATTGTCGGCTCAGAGGGTGCACGGGTCGGCGGAACGCTCCTCCAGTAGTCCTGGACGGTCCGCCCGTCCCGGAACCTCGCTGAACTGCCGGTCGGCTCCTGCCCTATGACATCCGTCGCCCGTCAGATGCCCCGCAGCCGGGGAGATCCACTGAGTAGGGGCGGGGCACCCCGGAGCAGAGGTGGCCGATTTCAACGAGCGCCATCACCGATCGCCCTTCCCCGCCCGGCCGCGCGACAAAGCGCCGCTACATCGCACCCGTGGCGCCCGCCGAGCAGGGAACCACCACCAACCCCCGCCGAGGACGGCCCCCGGCGGGGGCGGCGGCATCCTGCGGGTTACGAGGCGGTGGCCTGTGCGGCGCGGCGCTCGGCGAGCGCGGTGGCCAACTCCGGCCGGTCCCGCACCATCGCCTCCCACTCCTCCGCGGGGAGGGCGGCGTGGATCAGCGCGGCCTCCATGCTGGCGTAGTCGCCCGGCCCCCAGTCGATCGGGCTCGTGCTCGTGCTGACTGTGGTCGCGTCGGCGGCGGCCTGGTCCTCGTCGGCGGGGCCGGTCTCGGCGGCGGCCTGGTCCTCGTCGTTGATCGCGTCGAACAGCGCCCGGCCGTACGGCCGGGACTCGGGGCCGCCCTCCATCCACCGGGCGGCGAGGGCGCAGACGCGTTCCGACTCGGCCCTCAGCTCCTGGTGGGCTTGGGCCAGCGCCTGTACTCCCGCATCGTGGTGGTGCAGCAGGTTCTCGACGGTGCTCGGGCTCACATAGGTCATGCCGTGCCCAACGACGCCCAACACGACAAGTCGCGCCCGGCCGGGCCACCAGGCAACGGCCCGGCCCGGGGCCGCCCGCGGGGGAGGTGGCCGTCCGGTCTCGGCCCGGCCGGGCACCCCCGGACGCGGACGGCTTCGCCGGACGCGCACGACCACCAGGGGGTGGGACGACACAGATTTGACGCTGCTGGCGACACCGAGATGTCAGTACCAAAACGGCCTGTGCTCGATCAATACCAAAGTCGACGACGGCTGGCTGGCACTTCGCCCGGACCGCGCTCCTACGAGTGGCCGTCGCCCCAGAGTTCGGGCGACGGCAGTGGCGCGCCAGCGAGCCTGGTGCCGTGGCAAGGACCGGAGTGCAGGAGCGTGCGGCAGTCGTAGCCCGGCTCCAGCAACTACGCGACGAGGGCGCATTGAGCGGCGAACACGTGCGGGTGGTCGCCGCTTCCCTGGGAGTGGCCGAGCGCACGGTGTGGCGGTGGCTCTCCACCCCATCGCCTGGGCAGCGTCAGCCCCAGTCGTCGTATCGCCTGACCGACGTCGATCGGGAGGCGTTCGCGTTCTACAGGGGAAACGTGGCGGCGCTCGCGCGTGCTCGGCAGGCGGTGCTCGACTGTGCCGGGCAGACGGCGGGTGCCGATGTACCGGGCTTCCTGGCCGAGGGCTGGCGTGAAGCCCGGCCGGTGGGCCTACGAACGCTGCAGCGTGCTTTCGCGGATCAGCTGACCACCGCGGAGCGTGCGGCCTGGCGAGTGGGTGAGAGCGGCCAGCGCGCAGCACAGGTGTACTTGCGTCGGACAGACGCGCCTCGGGGGCGGGTGTGGGAGATGGACCACAAGCAGCTGCCGCTGCTGGTCCTGCCGCCGAGGGGCGGCGCGTTGTCTCCATGGCTGACCACGGTGGTGGACGACGGTTGCCGAGGGCTGCTCGGGTGGGCGCTGTCGGTTTATCCGAGTGCGGGCACTGTGCTGACCGCGATGCGAATGGCCATGGCCTACGAGCCGGAGATCTCGCCGTTCGGCTCAGTTCCCGAGCGGGTGCGTGTTGACCGCGGTCTGGAGTTCGCCGCCGATGCCGTGGAGGCGGCGCTGGGAACACTGGCGGTCGTGGTGCACCGCCTGCCGCCCTACAGCCCGAACCGCAAGGGAAAGGTCGAGCGGCTGAACCTGACGATCGAACAGACCCTCCTGTCGCAGCTTCCCGGCTTCACCGGCGGTCCCCGGGACGCGAGCGGGCGGCTGTACGGGCCCGTGGACGACTCAGCGAAAGCGAAGAAGGCCGCCGAGCGGGCCGGCGGGCCGATGCGTATCGAGGAGTTCGTGCAGCGGTTCGCCGCCTGGGCCTGCTGGTACAACACCGAACGCCCGCACCGGGCGCTGGGTGGGCGGACCCCGGTACAGGCGTGGCTGGAGGACGAGGCGCCGCTGCAGCGGATCGACCCGGCACGGCTGCGATACCTGCTGCTGGCCGGCACCGAGCGCAAGGTCGGCAAGGACGGCATCCGATTCAACGGCCACGCCTACCTCGCCCCCGAGCTCCACGGACGCGGCGGCGAGGTGCTCGAAGTCCGGTACATGCCACACGATGACCGGTGGATCGAGGTGTACCGGCGCGGCGAGTACTTGTGCACCGCGCACCCGTCCGCCCAGCTCACGCGCGAGCAGCGGGAGGCGTTCCGTGAGCACGCCCGGTCCGAGGCCGAGCGGCTGGGCCGTGAGCGGCGCCGCGCCGCGCGCCGGGCGCGGCGCGAACTCGCGCCGATGACCGCCGCCCAGAACGCGGCCGAGCCGTCCCGTCTCGTGCGGCCCAGCGAGGCGGCGCAGGCCGTCCAGCACGCCGGTGAGGCGCTGCTGAAGGCACGAGCCCGCGGTGACCTGCTCGGCATTCTCCCTGTCACCGATCTTCTCCCGGAGTTGTGATGCCCCGCCAGTTTGTCGACCTGCAAGATGCGGTCACCCTGCCCACCGGCCACTTCCAGCTGGCCGGCAAAGTCCTCGATGATCTGGTGGCGAACGCCGCCACCGGAGTCGTGCACGGCCCCGCCGGCACGGGGAAGACCTTCGCCGTGGAGGCGGCGCTGGAGGCGTTGGAGCAGCGCGCGCCCGCCGAGCGGCCAGCGGTGGTGTCGCTGCAGTTCCCTTCCCGTCCGACGATGCGTCTGATCGCCGATCAGCTGCTGCAGGAGCTCACCGGCGCCGAGAGCCCGTCCAGTCGCAATCGCTTCGACCTGACGACCAAGCTGGTCGGCCTGCTGGCCTCGCCGATGCGCCTGATCGTCGTGGACGAGGCGCAGCGTCTTAGAAAGTGTCGGGTAACTGGCTGACTACTCGTTCTTGAGGTCGTCGGCGAGGCGGCGGGCTGCTTCGGCCTCGATGGGGCCGCGTGGTTCGATCT
>NZ_JBVHHY010000071.1:0-6412 GCF_055560835.1 Kitasatospora sp. NPDC023120
CTACACGGCAGACTGCCGCGCGTGACCAGCACGAGCACCGGGGCACGGAATCACACCAGGCCCGTGACCTGCCACTTCACGATGCACACCACTCAATGTTCTCCTGGGGCGCGCCATCGGCCCAGCCGCCTAGACAGAATGTGGGCCCGCCACCGGCTCGGAGGCCGTGGGCCACAGGCCGAGGTGGCCGACGAGCGGCACTCTCCGGAGGATCCGCCCGGTCCCCAAGCGACCGCGCCTCAAGCTCGTCGCCCGTGCCGAGCACCAGCGGCCGCCGACTGCCTCATCTCCCCCTCGCGACCAGCGCTTGGCGCTCCCGTGTACGACGACGCGCCCCAAGACGATGCGCACCACGCCAATGGCCCGGACGACTCCACCGGTAATCCAATCCGCCTTTCCAATCACCCGCATGGGCGCACGCGCCGTTCGATTTTCAGCGGCTAGCATTCAGTCCGCTCTTCTGCAATTGCAGCTGAAATTGCAGGAGGTCCCTGACCTGCGGCTTGTCGCCGGTCAGCACGTGAGTCCGAAAAGCTCTTGTTCGCACGAACGGAAGGCGGGATTGGCATGGACAAGTACAAGAACGGCACGCCGGCCGGTGGCATTGCCACCACCTGGATCAAGGCGCAGGCGAGCAACCTCAATGGCCAGTGCGTCGAGCTCGGGGCGCTGACGGGCGGGGGTGTGGCGATGCGTAACAGCACCGACCCGACCGGTCCGGCGCTGGTCTTCACCGAGGCTGAGATGCGGGCTTTCCTGGACGGCGCTCGCGCCGGTGAATTCGATCATCTGATCTCGCAGTAACCCGCTCGTTCGATAATTAGACAAGGGCATCGCGCGGCCCTCCGATATGGAAGACTTGCCTCGTCTTGACTTCCTAGGGAGGGACCGCGTGATCCCCGATTTCGGTGATCAGTTTGATGACGATAATGTCATCGCCTTTCGTCGGCCGGGCACTGATCCGGAGCAGAACCCCACGGCTGCTGGCCTGCTACTGGGGTCGCAGCTGAAGGCGCTGCGAGGCCAGCGGACGCTGACGAAGGTCGTCGCGGGGATCGACAACCGGCTGTCCCCGGCCAAGCTCAGCCGGCTGGAGAACGCGGAGAGCCCGCCGAAGCTGGCCGACATCCAGGCGCTGCTGCGCTTCTACGGCGCCGATCCCAAACTGGCTGCGGCGGTCGAGGAGCTGGCCCGCCACGCCACGCAACCGAGCTGGCTGCACTCGTACCGCGATGTGCTCGCCAGTTGGGTCGAGCGGCTGATGGCCTTGGAGTCGGCGGCCATCCGGCTGATCACCTACGAGGCCAAGATCGTCCCCGGCCTGATCCAGACCCAAGACTACGCGCGAGCGATCTTCCGCCAGGAGCTGCCGAGCGGCCAGGCTCACCGGCTGGACCGGTACCTCTCCCTGCGCCAGGAACGGCAGGAGCGGTTCCTGGTGTCACCGCCGCGCTCCGTCTTCTTCCTGGAGCACAGCACGCTCTACCGCAAGGTGGGCTCGCCGCGAGTCATGGTCGACCAACTCCAGCGGCTGATCGACCTCACCGGCACGCGCGGCTTCGGTGTCCGGATCATCACCTTGGACCACACCGTCGCCTCGTCGGTGTCCTCGCTGACCCACCTCGACTTCGGCCGCTCAGGCCTGCCCGAGCTGATCTACAACGAGCGACTGCGGGGCGCCGACTACTGCACCCCCACCGTGGATGAGCGGCCGGCGCCGGGTGAGGACCACAAAGTGTCCGAGATGGAGGAGTACAAGCAGCTGTTGTGGCAGCTCATGGATCTGGGCACTGGCCGCAGGCGGAGCCGGCAGCTGCTGCTGGCGGCCAAGGCATACTTCGAGCAGCAGCTGCCCGCCCCCTCGGGCCGGAGGTAGGACCTGTTGCGCAGGTTGAGGCCGGCACAGAGGGGATGTGCAGGTGAGACCGCGCGCCGCGTGGGCTCAACCGGTGAGCAGCGATAGCTTCAGGCGGCATGACGGAAC
The DNA here is from genome assembly GCF_055560835.1 of Kitasatospora sp. NPDC023120. Classification (NCBI taxonomy): domain Bacteria; kingdom Bacillati; phylum Actinomycetota; class Actinomycetes; order Kitasatosporales; family Streptomycetaceae; genus Kitasatospora; species Kitasatospora sp. NPDC023120. Next base: position 1,985 of record NZ_JBVHHY010000071.1, read on the forward strand.
CCATTTACTACGTTGATCGCTCGGACATCCACGAGGGCAAGATCGCGGAGGTGAAGGACGCCATGCGTGATCTGGCCGCGTTCGTCGAGACGCAGGAGCCGCAACTGATCGCCTACTACTTCTTCATCGACGAGGCCGAGTCGATGATGACGACCGTGGCCGTCCATCCTGATTCGGCGTCAATGGAGCTCCACTTGGAGATCGGCGGACCGAAGTTCCGCGCGTTCGGTGGGCTCATCCTCATGAGGTCCATCGACGTGTACGGGCGACCGAGCCCCACGGTCGTAGACCAGCTCCAGCAGAAGGCCGCGATGCTCGGCGGGGGCACGGTCACCTTCCACACACTACAGGCGGGGTTTCACCGCGGACCCTAGCGCGTCACGGCACGACGGCCAGGCCACCGAACTCGATCCACTCCCGCGTCCGCTGGCGCGGCAGCACCTCGGAGTCAGGGCGCCAGTCGGTGACGTCGACGAGGCCGGGAGGCTCGATCTGGAGACCATCGAAGTAGGTGCGGACCTCGGCCTCGGTCCGCACCTCACCCCAATTGCCGTTCGTCTGCCGGTCCATGAGGCGAGTGACCTCGTCGCGCACCGTCTTGTCCTCGCTCACCAGTTGGCAGATGACGACCACGCTGCCCGGCGCCAGGTGCTGGATCGTCTCACGCAGCAGCTGAGCCGGCTTGGGGTTCGGCACGCAGTGCAGCACCGAGACGAACAGGGCGGCCACCGGCTGACTGAAGTCGATGAACCCCTTCACCCTGGGATGGGAGCGGATGGCTGCTGGGTTGGTCATGTCGGCGGCGACGATGGCTACGTCATCATTCTCGTCCAGTAAGGCCCGGCCCTGGCTCAGCACCACCGGGTCGTTGTCGATGTAGACCACCTTGGTGCCGCGGTGAATCCGCTGGGCGACCTGGTGCACGTTGTCCTGGGTCGGTAGGCCGGAGCCGTGGTCGATGAACTGCCGGATCTCGTAGTGAGTCGCGATGTGCCGGACGACCCGGCGCAGAAAGGCGCGGTTGTTGACGGCCAGCTCCCGAGAGCTCGGGGCGGTTTTCAGCAGGTCCTCGACGGCGAGCCGGTCGGACAGGAAATTATTAGTGCCGCCGAGGAGAAAGTCGTACATCCTGGCGGCACTTGGTACTGAAAGATCGATCTTGTCCGGTACCGGATCTTTGTCCACGGGCACCCCATCCGTGTCGCGACAACCCCGGTTCGTCCAGGGCCAGATGATCCACCTCATGGTAGGGGCGCACTGCAAAGCCCACCACTACACAGACGGGTGAAGTGGCGCGGGCTGGCGCACGGGTGGCGAACGTGGGGGCGAAGTCTGGCCAGTGCGCCGGTCGACCAGCACCGAACCAGGCTACGGGCAGGCGCCATACACCTCCCGAGCTTCAACCTGCAGGAGTCGCTGGGCCATCCGCAGATCTGCTTGGGCCTGGGGCGGCTCGATGCCCATGAGGGTGGCGGCCTGCTCGACCGGCAGGCCCAAGCGGTGGAGCAGGACCGCGTCGGCGTGGTCGGCCGGCAGCGCGCGGTGCAGGCGGTCGGACGCCGGGTCGGACGCATCGAAGCACGCGGCACTGACCGTGCGGCGCAGGATGCTCCAGGCGTACGCCGTGGGGCTGCGCCGTTGCAACACCGCGCCCCATTTCCGCTCGGTCAACCACAGGGTCGCCTCGACGACCTCGCGGCTCAGGCCGGGGTCGAGCAGACGGGCCTGGGCGTAGCGGTGGTAGCCGTCGGCCTGCATCAGGACGAAGGCGGCGAAACCGCTGCGATACGGCTTGCTTCGACTGGGGGCTGTTGCTGCCGGTGTGGCGTGGTCGGCTGCCAAAGGAAGGTCCTCGTCAACGCTCGGTTGCCCACGTGCAGGTGTCTTGGTGCCGGTTCGGCTGACGGCGGGCTCGCCCCGCCGGGGTTCGGCAGGGCGAGCTGGCGGTGGGGCCGACCCCCAGCTATGGCAGGCCGGCCTGAAGGTGGCTAGCGCCGGGACAACCGGACGGCGAGGGCCACGAGGACCTGGACGTAGGTCATCAACGCCACGACGAGGTCGACCCGACCGGGGTCCACCGGGGCAGGGCCGCGCAGCAGGGCGGCGGCCAGAAGCACCGGCAGCGCCGCTACCGCGGCAAGCGCGGTCACGCCGATCGCTCGTGAAACCGGCAGATGCCTTCGCGCCGGCCAGGACGGGGCACTGCTACGTTGGGGGTCCCTCGGGGCACGCTGCGCGCGCCCCCGGGAGGGCTGATCTGGCACTGGTGGCAACCTCTCTGGATTGGCCCTCGCCCTGGGCAGTGTTGGCCCACTGCCTGGGGCAGCCCCACTCTTGGGGCGTGGGCTCAACGGTAGCTCCACCACTTCAGCAAAATGAGCCCCAACTGCCCTGGTGCAAAACCATTTTGGGCAATCCTTGAACCGAACAGGTGTTCCGTAAATCTGTTCGTCACACTGATCTGAACCGGTCAGTCTGGGTGCTCGTTCGAGCCGGAGTGATCCGGGGCAAGCCCGGCGGCCAGCGGGCGCCAAGCCACCAGCCCACCGAACCAGGCGCCAGAAGACCACTTGACCCGACCGTGCCCGGCTACTCGCGATCTGCTCCTGGTGGCGCGCGTCCGGGCGAGCCTGCCGGCCCCAGAGCGAGCCGGGAGCCGACCGGCGCCATCGAGCCGACGCATCCAGCCGCCGGGAGGCGAAGAACCCCCAGATCAGCGAAGCGCTACTGGGGGTTCTGGCTGCGAGCGCACAGGCAATGCGTCCCCAGGGGGACGTGCGCTCGACTAACCGAGCCCGCTCCGGTGGGGCTGACGGCCAGTCCAAGGTAATCTGAGCGCATCTGGGCCAGCGTGGTGGCCCCAAACTCGCTCTGGCACAACGCCACACTTGTAGTGCGAGGAATTTTTACATTCCGGCTAATCCCCTCTTGAGGACTAGCCGCCAAAACCGGATAGTAAAGAAAAAGCGAGAAATCCGGTGTCATCTTCGAACCGTTCCGACCTCAACCAGGTACAGGCCAGATTGAGTCAGCTCCTCCGGCCGCTCTATGAGGCGGGCTGGCGAGATGCTAAAGCCGAACCCGCTATGACGCGGGAAGTACCGAATGAGGGCGTCTACGCATTCCGGCAACTCATCCGGACTGACATGGCGCTCCGGGCGGCATATGACCCGCAGCGGCACATCCTACTTCTGGGGCCAGGCCTTGACCGCCTGATTCGTGATTCATCCCAGCGGCCGACCTACAACATGCTCACCGCGCCGGTCGCCACCCAGCTCACGGGCGCCCTCGTCACTTCTCAGTCCGCCATCCAGGACACGGCCCGGCGGCTCGGCCTCCTCGATCCCACGCGGGTTACCGGAGCAGGTAAAAACCCGCCGGATATCTACACCCAGTTCTACCTCCACCACGTGCTGCGGGCAGCCAGCCAGGGGCAGCACGCGCAGGGTCTCGGGTCCCAGCCGCAGAGCTTCCAGGCGACCGATCCAGCGCTCACTGCCCTGACGCTGCGATCCAGCAAGAACGGCCTGCTACCGGATCCCGTCCCAATGACAGCCACGCTCGGGGTGGTGCTCCAGGGCTGGCGTAACACCGAGGTCGAGACCTGGCACAGCCAGCTGGGAGCCGGTGGTCGCCAGCATCCGGGAGGCCGTGGCGGCATGGGAGAAGCGGCAGCAGGCCTACGGCCCCGAGGTCACCCTGCGGCTGCTGACGTTGGTCGGCTCCTCGGGCTACACCGACCGGTGGTGGGGGCATGGTTGGTGGCCTGAGCTGTGCCGGCAGGCCTTGGATGAGATCTCCCGGTCCGGCCTGACGCTCCCGACGCCGTACGACGAGCTCGGCATCGGCAGGCTCCTTGACGACCTGATCACAGCCCCGGACCACCTGCCCGATGCGGCGCTCAAGTTCTGCCTCACCCCGGGCGCCGCCGCTGACGGCAAGCCGGTCTCCGGTCTGCGCTGGATCTTGCCCGTGCGGCCACAGCCGCGGGCGATCCAACGGCATGACGCGCGGCAGGTGGGCGCGTTCCCGGCTTGGTTCGACGAGCTCTAACTGGGCGTTTCGTCCCGTTGCTTCATCCTGTGATTCATGTTTCATGTTCCGCGTCATGTTGGCGTGGATTCGCTGGTCAGGCGACGGGTCATGAGGTTGATCATCGCGAGATGGATCATGGCTTCGGACCGTCGGGGGCGTGCTTGGTGGCCGCGGGCGAGGCGGGGGTGGTTCAGTCGGCCGAGCGTTCGCTCGACGGTCCGACAGTTCCTCGCCCCAGGAGTCAGTTTCACGCCCTCCGATCCATTGACCTGGGTAAATGGAGAACTCTCACTGGAGTACTAGTGCAGCGCCGCACTGATCCTGCGAGGGTCTGGATCGCCCCGGCTGTGGCGGCTGGGGCGATCCTGTGCAGGTTGGGCGTCAGTTCTGGAC
>NZ_JBVHHY010000072.1:0-5794 GCF_055560835.1 Kitasatospora sp. NPDC023120
CCAGTCGAGTACGAAACCGACTACTACCTTGCCACCACAAAACCGCAGGTCACAACCACAACCTGAGATCTCTACCGAACCCGGGGCGGTTCACTCTCTGACGCACTGTCCATCAAAGAGCCAGGTCAGCAACCTGTTGCAGTACGCCTACCTGCTCTCTCAATTTATGGAACAGAGCAGGTCAGAGGCCATTAGATACCCCGCTGCGTTTCAGATCTCCTGAGGCCGCACACCAGACAAGAGGGAGAAGGCCCGCAGTGCTGCCTTCCGCAGCGCTCTGGCGGTGTATGAGGAAGCCGGGCACTACCCTCCCGGCCGTGATGCCACCACCGCGGAGCAGGAAGCGGACAGGGAGGTGTACTCACGCGCCTATCGTGCCGCTCGGGATGCATTCCGAAGGGCCGCGCGCTGACATGACGACAGCGTGACTCCGGCGGCGGGACGACTGTCCCGCCGCCGCCTCATGGCGAGGCATCGATCGCGCTTCCGGCGCAACGGACCGGACCGCATCCGGACCGCCCCTCAGGGCTCAGGGGGTCGGGGCTGTACGCCCAGGGCCCGGCCGGCAGACCCAGGGGGGAGAGAGGTCTGCTGGCCGAGCCCATGCACTGCCCGCCCGCCCTTCTAGAGAGCGTGTTTCAAAGCCGCGGCCAGCCACCGGCGTCATCGCCCGCTGCGAGGCCATCGCATGCCCTGACGCGCCAATATGCACCAGTGCTATGTTCCGATCGCGGATCGAACGGCAGTTGCTGGACACGGGGGCTGGGGTGGCTTTGCTGGAAGCGCTGATCACGACCGTTACCGGAGCGGCCTCGGCGACCGTGGGGGTGCTGGTAGGCGGGATCGTCACCAGACGGGGCCAGGACCATCAGTGGTCGCGGGATCAGCAACTGCTTGCCTATCAAGAACTCCTCAGCCACTACGCAAAGTTCACGATGGTGATCAAGCGTGCGCACGCCGACCGTCGTGGCTGGGACTACGACTGGGCCGAGTGGAGCGCCGTTCTGACGAAGGTCAGCTTGATCGCTCCCGCGGAGGTCGCGGGCGAGGTCGACAGCTTCGGCCAGTCGGTCGACCGCTTCTTGGACCGCGTCGCGCGAGACGTCGATCCGGTCCGTACGCCACTCGGCGAAGAGGAGTTCCGGGAGGCCGGCGCGGAGGTGGCTCAGGCGCAGATGCGACTGGTCAATGCGATGCGGCGGTCGCTGGGAGGTCGACGGAAGGCGCTGACCTTCTGGATTGGAGGGTCGCACGCCGGCCCGGAGAATCGCGGATCGCTGTAGCGATCACAGCCACTCGTTGATGACGGCAATCTGCGCCCGAGACGCCGACAAGCTGGAGTGCCTTCTCCAAGGAGTCGAGTATCTGGCTCAGGGCTACGTCAACGCGCAGCGGTGGATCGACAACAGTCGCGGCCGGTTGACCACGAAGACCGCCAAGGACCTCGCCGACGCCGTACTGGCGACCGACTCGCTCGATTGGCTGCGCCACGCCCTCGGCGAGAAGCCTCGCTGAGAGCTACGGCCCTCTGACCCCTTGGGAGCGCGACCGTGGGCCCTCCCCCGAGCTCCAGCTACCGCGCCACCGACGAGTGTCGTTCAGCCGTGGGCACGGAACGGATTCCGCGATACGCGGCTCTGCCATCCCCACAGACGGCCGCCCCGGTACGGACGCGAACACCCGTATGGGTGACCGACCGTGCCCGATCACCCATCCTGCTCAACCCCAAGGTCACCGCCATCTCCGAGGAGACCGACGAACGGTATGAGGGCTGCCTCAGCTTCTTCGAGGTCCGCGGTATGGTCCCCCGCCCACTCCGCATGGACGTCACCGCCACCACCCTCGACGGCCTGCTCTACACCGGCCGCATGCGTCACGACGTGACCGCGCTCGGGGCGACCTCACGCGTGCCGAGGACCGGGTGCGGGCCGCCGAGGATGCCGTCCGTACGACCCACGACCAGGCCGACAGCGCGCGACAGGGCCACACGCGACGCCGCCTGGACCGCGGCGGCTGAGCCGGGACATCGACATCTGAGGGTGGTGCTCCGGGCCTCCGCCACGCCGCGCGGCGGCACAGAAGGTCAGCCACCGAAGCGCCCCGTACGGAGCCCTCCCGACGAAGCCTTCGAGGAATGACCGTGCTCAGCGAAGTCCGACGGGCCTCCACGAGGTCATCCGACCGTGAGCCGGATCCGGTCGACGGACGGCAGCGTCGTCGGCATCTCGTCGGTGACCCAGGCGTACTCCAGTGCGGACAACACCGTGCCGCCCTCCGCCCACACCAGCAGCTCGCCAACATACTCGCCGGATCGGTCGAAAACTCCGGCACCGACCGGCAGCAGCGTGGACGGCCGCGCGGGATGCCGCACCCGCCCGGGCACGCGCAGGTCGACGCTCACCGACTCAGGCCCCCAAGTGGCCACCACCTCGGTCCGGTCCAACTGACCGCGCAGCGCCGAGGCACCGGGGAAGTCGGCTGCCAGGAGGTGTTCCAGTACGGCTCGCTCGGAGACGTTCAGCAGACGGGGGTCGATGGGAACGGACATGCGCCCATCTTCGCAGCTCACCACCAGTTTCCTGCACGACAGACAGCGGCCGTCCATCGAGACGAATGAGCGCGGAAAGGGCCGTCAAGGCCCGGGTCCGGCGGCGGCCGGACTTTCGTGATCGGCGCAGTGACGCCCGCTCGGCCCGGTGTGCAGCCGACGAACGGCGACCGGCCCGGGCTGCGGAAGCGGCACGGCCCGCCGGCCCGCCCGGGCCGATGCGGCTGGGTACGCAACGGTAGGTCGGACCGTGTCCACCGTTGTCGGGCTACCGCTCGATGTCAGCGGCGGGTACTAGCGTCCAGTCCATGGGCTTCACCAGTGCTTGGGCGATCACCAGCCACGCCGACTCCTTCATCTCCGACCTGTCTCCCCGGTTGCTGCCCGCGATGGAAGCGGACTGGTCCGAGTCGTCTGCCCAGCAGCGATGGGATCGGTGGCAGCAGGATCCGCTGCCCGACTACCGGACCTGGTACGGAAATTCGGGGAGCACTGAGGTCGACAGGGCGGCGCTGGAGTCGTTCCTGCACCTCACCTCACCAGGACTCAATGTTGACGACATGTGCGCCGGCATCGTCGATCCGGACTTCTGCGTGATCGACGATGTGTGGAGGGATCAACCGGACGAGGGCATCTTCGCCTCGGTGAATTCGAAGGAATACGCGGTCGCATCGCTCTTCCATGCCATCGGACCGGCCCGCGCCGCCCTCCTGCCAGGCTGGTGCGGCAACTTCCTCCTCACCTCGGCCCAGGTCCGCCAGACCCGGCCGCACGTGGAGCGAGCCCTCACCTTCTCCGACGCCGAACGCTCCGCTGCGGACGCTCAGGACTGGCTTTACTACTCGCCCCAGAAGGAGTCCGTCCTTGACGGCCCGCTGCGACTGTGGCGCGCCGCCGCCGAGAACGGGCTCGGCCTGTGCGGGGTAGCGGTACACCTCTCCTGACCCGTGCGATCCCAACTCAACTTCCCAAAGCGGACTTTGGCGCCTGCGGGAAGTCTCCTTCCCGAACGAAGGCTCAGGCGTACGAGGCTGACCCGGTCGTCTCACCAGGTCAGCCGCCGGGCTCGACCGGCTCTTCTTGTCAGCCACCGCTCCGCAGGTCACGGAGGCCTTCCGCGAAGGCCGTGAGCGCGTACTGCTCCGTGCCGCGCCCTGGCATCTCGAGCTTCTTGAGCTGCCCGCCGACGATGTGGGACACCAGCGGCACGGGCAGAGCGTCCGGCCAGAGGCCGGTTCGCTTGCCCTCCGAGAGAACTCGGCGGAACGCGCCGGTGGATCCCCGCAGGCTCCGGCCGTTCGCCTTCAACTCGTCTGCGGCGCACTCGCCTTCGCCTTCGACGACCTGGAGCAGGATCTGCTGCGCGCGGGGCGGCAGGCGGTCGTAGTACGAGCGGGCCCGCTCCGGTGTCCAGCGGTCGTCGGACACCGCGGTCACGACAGCGGTCGGCATGACGGCAAGGGCGAGCAGCTTCTCGAGCGCCTCGGGGGTCGGATTCTCCACCGTGATCGTGATCTTCATGACCGACACCCTTGCAGTTCAGAGCACTGAACACAAATAACAACACGAAACGCTTCACAAACGAGGAGCGCACCTCGAGCCCCGTTTATGTATCGATCTATGTATTGCGTCCTCTAACTGGATTTAGAGGACGCAACACAGGGCGCTGCCCCAAATGGATCATCAGCTCACACGCCGGAAGGGAAGCGCCCGTGGACGAGGACGTGGACAACCTGCCCGCTCTGGCGGAGGCCGCCACCGAGGTGATGGTCGGCGAACTTATCGACGACACCCAGGCGCTCGCACAGTTCGCGCTCGACGGGGTCGACCCGAACGAGATGCTGACCGAGGACGCGGCCGACGACCTCGCCACAGCCCCGGCCGGCACGCACCAGCCAGACCTACGCCGAACAGTGGCGCTACTTCGCCCGCTGGTGCATCGACAACAGTCGCCACCCGGGCCGGCGCACCAGCGAGGCGAACATGGTCTCCTACATCTCCCGCCTGCGCCGCCGCGGCGGCCGCGACGGCACAGGCGCGCCCGTGAGCTCTCTGCGTCTGGCGATGGCGGCGATCCGCGACGCCAACGCCCGTGCGGGCTATGAGAACTGGCCTCCCAAAAAGGCGACCGCCGAGCTGATCCGCAAGCAGGCCGCCGACCACGCCCGCGCCCGCCGCACCCCCAAATCGAGCCCGCCCATCGACGCCGCCCGCATCGCCAACCTCCAGCAGGGGGTGACTGCCGACATCCCTCTCGCCCGCTGGCGCGATCTGACGATCCTGCACCTCGGATACCGTACCCGCGCCCGGCGCTCCGAACAGGCCGCGTACCGAATCGACTCCATCGTCTTCGAGTACCTGGAGGACGGCATCGAGCAGATGGTCGTCGGCAAGCGCACCAGCAAGAACGACCACTGGTCCATCGGCCGCGAGTACGTCATCCGCGACCCGGTGTCGATCACCGCCGTACGCACCTACATCTCACTGCTAGCCGAACTCGGCCAAGCAGAACCGCAGTTGCCACTGTTGCGTGGCATCACCCGCTGGGGCCGGCTCATGCCCGTATCGGCCTCCGGAACAGGCATGACCGGCCACGCCGTGAACCGTGCCTTCCAACGCATGGTAGCCCGGGCCCCCGGCTTCGACGCCAAGGACGCCACCAGCCACGGTCTGCGCGCCGGCGTCCTCGCCGACCTCGCCGACCAAGGCTATAGCCCCGCCGAGATCTTGGTCATCACGGAGGACTGGAAGTCCACCACTATGGTCGAGAAGTACGCGAAGGCTGGCCTCCGCCGTGCAGGAAAGGACAACCTCGGCCGGGCCCAGAGAGCCCTCGATGCTGTCCGTCCCCTCACCGACCGACCCCACGAAGTGACGATCTCGCGCTCGCCCTGGCTCTTCTCGCGAGCGATGGGGCGGCTCAGGATGTCCTGGGTGATCAGCGTGCTGGCGGCGTCCGGCGAGGACGGGGCCAGCGGCTGGGCCGCTGGATCACCCTCAGGTTGAACTGGCAGGGGGGCGGTCACAGTACGGAGCCTCCGGAAGCGCCCCCGCGCGTTGATCAGTCTAAGCTTGACTCTGTCGGGGATCTTGGTTGCCGTCCTCTCAGCTGACGGCTCGCCAGGAACGTAGGCGCGGGACGCCTTGCTGGTCGAGGTGGTCCTGGAAGGCTGTCGGCGGCCGTGGGGGCGCGCTTTCGCCGGGGGCCTGCTTGCTGAGGCGTTCGACGTTGACGGCGATGGCGGT
>NZ_JBVHHY010000073.1:0-5639 GCF_055560835.1 Kitasatospora sp. NPDC023120
GGTCGACATTTCCGAACATCGCCGAGCTCGCCCCACCCGCCCGCGAGCAGTTCCTGACCCGGCTCGCCGAGCTCATCGAAAACGAGCACGGCGGCGCAGTCGATGACCCACGTCTGACGGCCGTCTACACCGCGGCCCGCACCACGACGTGATCGATCGACCAGCGCCAGCATCGACCGGCCGGCTCGACGCCCACCAGCAAGATCACGATCTACGGCTGGAGTACTAGGAGGGCAGCCGGTGACGTCCTTCCACGGCAGCGACCGCAGTCGGCGGTGCAACTCGGGCTGGTTGGCCTTGACCACCAGCAGGTAGTGCGCCTTCTTCTCCTCCACCAGGAAGCGCACGTGGGCGCGCTGGGTGTGCAGGGCGTCGGCCGTGACGGTGACCCCGGTCAGGTCGAAGGGTGCCAGCAGCGCGGCGAAGCAGGTGATTTCGTTGGTCTTGTCGGGAACCCGCAGCTGAGTGACGGCGGGGCCGTCGCCGGTCATCGCGGCCAGCAGGTGGGCGGCCGGCAACTCGCCGTGCCGGGAGCCTCGGGCGGCCCTTGCCATCGACGGCCACCGAGTCCGAGCCGGAAGGATCAGCGCCGGTCAGGTCGGCCAGGCCGCCAGGGCAGACCAGGCCGACAACCCGCCGGACCGTGGCGGCACTCGGTGCGACTCTCACGCCCAACGCTCCCACGACCCGGGCACCAAGGCGGACCAGGGTGTGCTGCGGAGCGTTCGCGGACCACTGGCCGATGGCCGCATACGAGCGCGCGCCGGCGACCACCGCCGAGGCGGCAACCAGCAGCATCGCCACGAACGGGTGACGCACCCCCCGACGCCGACGCGGATCCGGCAGCATTCGCAACCGCTCCACCAGCGACAATCCCCCCACGCGGGCGACTTGGTCAGGCAGGCGGTGGCAGACTGGCGGCACATCGAAGCTCCGGTGGTTCAGGGAGACTTGGGAAGGTCATCCTGTTCAACCGGAGCTTCGTTGCGTTCGTGACGGCTCGACCCGCACTCCTCGCACCGCCACGACCAGCGGACTCGCATGATCACTGTGACGTTGAAACGCCCCTGGGTACCACCCTGACGAGCCAATAGGTGCGGGAGGTCCGGCAAGCAGAACCGCCGCTCATGCGTTCCCTGCACGGTGTCATACCGTCACGACGCGCTGTGTGCTCCCATGGTTGGCGTGGCGTTGGCGACACGGGAGTCATCCTGGAACACTCGCCGCCTTCGAAGCGCCACCGGGCCCGCTGTGTCGTCAACGTTCACCACACTCAGCTGACCCACTGTCGGATTCGATGAGATGCGGCACCCCCGATATCAGTTCCGTCCGCGCCTCCGCCTATTCCAACAGGTGCGCCTTTCTCATCTTGTCAAGAAGTGCGTTGAAATCATCCCTCAGCTTGTGAATGTCCTCCGCATTTGAGTCCGCCTGTTTTTCCGCGCGCTGTGGAAGCGGTTCAATGCACCAATTGTTTGCGGGATCATCCAAGTCGTAGAGCGTCTGCCAAACTAGGTGATTGTCGGTAGTCAAGCTTCCAACGCTCTGGGGGTGGTTGTCCCAGGGATCCTGCTCGCCGGAGACCTTGAGCAGCTGGTTCGACGGGCCACCTATATAGGAGATCAGTCGATACACGAATCCATTGGCGCTCGTCGGCTTGACGGTTTGCCCTATCTTGTAGTGCTTTCCGTGACCCCAGGCAAGAGCCGCCGACCGCCTTCCACACGGGGCGTTCACCGCCCACCCGATCGGGCCTTGGCGCGCCGTTGCTCCGGTGGCATTGAGAAGCAGATCGCCCGGGCCGTAGAAGTTGCAGCTACCGGCAGACGCATTCCAGGGAGTTCCATCATGAACAATAGCGATTCGCCGCTCACCGAAGAGGTAGTTTCCAATCCAGGCTTCCGGAAGCATCAGAGCGCCGGGAACCGGACCGTTTTCGTACGCGGTTTGATAGTACGTGTGGTGATCCGCCGGGCTCACGAGGGACGTTTCGATCCGGCCCTTGATGGCGTCGGGAACCGTCTGGACTTGGGTGCGGAAGAGGGCGCTCCACTGGCCGTCCGGCGTGAGAGAGCCGTAATCCTGAATGATCGTGGAACCCGAAGCATCCCCAAGTTTGTTGACCGTTGAGAACTCAATCCTATATTTGCCCTCGCATCTCCATACCAAATGATCGAGCTCTTCAAGCGTCTGCCCGACCTCCTTCGGGAAATCAGGCATACCATCGGGGGGTTTACCGTTCTTTCCGAAAGTATGCCCGGCATGGACTGCTCGATAGTAGTATCCGTTTCCGGGCGTCTGCAGCTCGCCTTCCTCGATATCGACCCCTGTCCCCGCCTCGGAGATAAAATACTCGGGATATTTGGAATAATTGTTCGTAACTTTCAGGGTGGAAGGCCCTTTTTTGACGGCGCCATAGCCCCAGTATATTGAGTCCGAGGTGATAATCATATCCCCTCCGACTATAGCGATATTCCCGCCCTTGAACACCGACGGGGCATCCCCTTCGCCGTAGCAGCCGATGTACACGGCGAACTGTGGAGCTTCGTGATCGCAGCTGTACTGTCGGTGGCGGTTGTGCGCCGCGTGACACGAAACAAAGGTGCAGCCCAAGAATGAATTGTCATGAATTCCATCGCGCCCATTGGTTGCTGCAGAAACATTCATGGCCAGCATGGCATTTGTTTCATCATTGCCGTGACTGCCGATGTCGAGCCCATGCTGGCCATTGTTGGCGAGAACGCAATCACGTATCTGCGTGAGGTTGGCGTTGGCCGTCGGCCCGAAATCAGGCCCATGGCTTGCGTATATTGTCATTCCATTACGCCTGAAGGCGGAAACCCCCACTGTCTCGATCAATGGGCCGTGCGCCAGAACTCGTATGCCATCCATCTGCGGAGCCTGATGGAAGGTGGAGGCAAATTTCCCTTGGTCGGGATCCGACTTGAGAGTGAACTGGCGAAGCACAGCATAGTCTGCACGATCATTCGAGGGATCTGGAGCAGGCGGTCCGGAGGTCCAAGAGCCCACCAGGGCAATTGCACAATAAACAGTCTCCCCTGCAACTGGGCCGATACCGGTCGCAGTAGAGAGGTTGAAATCTCCTTTTTTCACATCTGCGAGTATGCGAGTATTTTCAGTGACGCCAAGACCAGCTCCCCCAGCTCCCTCCAGAATGCAATGGCGCCTGACAACAAGAGGCTTCGTAATCCGGTAGTCTCCCGGCGGAAGGTAGACGACTTTGCCATGAGTAGTGCCGAGTCGCATAGCGCAGTCGAGGGCGCTTTGGATCGCGCCTGTGTCGTCGTCTTTGTTGTTTCCCACCGCTCCGAAGTCGAGCACGCTCAGCCGTTTGTCGCGGCGGGGCCGGATTGTCACCGTGCCCGATTCATCGCAGTCACCAATCCAGTTCGGAGCGCTCACGCATTTGTCAATCTCATCCGCAGCGCGGACGATCTGTCCCGAACTGTTGACGCCAACGGCGCCGAACCTACCGCGGCCCAGGCGGCCGCTGAAAGCACCGCCTATTTGGACTTTGACGTCATCTCCAGCCCTTTTTGCCGGCTCCAGCGCAACCCCAAAGAACGGAATGGTATGTAACTCCTCGACCGCAGGGACAGTTACGGTGATCGGTTTGACAGCAGTTGGGAGGGTGACCGGTGATCCTGTGGTGCGGACCACCTGGCCGGCCTTGATCGGTTGTGCGGCTCGCACAATTACGATGTCCATCAGAACGTCTCTTCCGTCGAGGCCCCATCGGTCGGACGGGTCGGCGAGAGCGCGGCCGAAGCGCGCGAGCACACTCGACCTCGGTGCCGAAGGCCGGTACCTTCGGCAGTGCACGCAACACAACGCCGTTTGGGGGCCTCTTGCACTGTTTCCCCTTTCCACGCTAGGCGTGACCACCAGTCTGCGCACTTCGCCAAGGCCCGACGGCCGTCCCGACCGCGATCATGCTGATCAGACCGAGTGCATCCACGGCCGGGAGTTCGCCACCAGGGCTGGCTCCAACTCCCTGGCCAGCGCCACACCGAAGCGGTTGGGAGCACGATGTCGACGTCGGCGGCGTGAGCGTCTTCCTCGGGATGGACGTCAGCAAGACCGCTCACCATGGCCACGGACTCACCCCGGCCGGCAATATTGTCTTCGACAAGCAGCTGCCCAACAGTGAGCCGAAGCTGCGGGCCGTCTTCGACAAGGTGGTTGCAGAGCGCCCATTGGAGCTCGGGTGCCCTTTCGGCTGTACTGGCGCAGTTCATGGCATGGATTACACCGTCACGCGGCCATCCGCAGCCGCCCTACCGCTTCGTTCTCGGGCGGCTCCATGTCCAGGTGCCAGGTACCGAAGCGGCGGGTCTTGCTGGTGATGTACGGGGTGACGGTGGCCAGGTCCACCGGGTCCACCTCCCACCCCTCGTCGATAAGGTCATTGGCCACCTTCGTAATGTCCACCGCGGTATGAAAAATGAGGCAGTTCGCCAGCAGCTCGTTGAACTTGTGGAACGCCTCGACCTTGTTCGTCATCGCCTGGATCGACTCGCGCAGCTCCGGTTCCGACAAGAACCTGAGGAGCACGATCGTCCTCATGACCCGGCCGAGCTCGCGGTACGTCTGGTAGATGCGGTTGCGCTTGGGCTCGTTGCCCAGCCTGCGCAGCCGCGCGGCGGAGGACAGCCGCCCCACGCGGATCGACAGCACCACGCGCATGAGGTCCTGCCAGTGGTTCTCGATCAGCCGCCAGTTGATGACGTCCTTCTCCAGGTCGCCGAACAGCGGGTCGATGTGCTGGTACTTCATTGTGGCGCTGGGCTGGTAGAAGACCGGCGGACCTGAGTCTCGGTGCCATCAATCCGCAGTTTCACGCCCTCCGCCTGCGCGTAGGCGAACACGTCGGCCAGGGTCCGCAGCCGCACCCCGGGGCGGCCCGGGACGGCGAAGCCCCGCTCGGCACGCAGCGGGCGGATCTCACCGATCGCTCGGGTGATGATGGACCGCTCCAGGCCGTACAGCTCTGCGAGCGCGGCGTGGGGGAGCTGGGTGCGCAGGTGGACGAGGGCGACCAGCACCCTATCGGTGAAGACCAGGTCGTGCTTCGGTCCGGCGCCCGGCTGCTGTTTGCGCTGGCCGCCGCGCCGCTCGTGCAGCGCGGACTCGCACCGCGCGGTCCATGGACCAGCCAACTCCGCGACCAAAGCGCCGAGATGGGCACGGGAGATGCCCGTGAAGGAAGAGTGGGACAAGGCCGCACGAGTCCATTCCTTCGTCGTCACACACGAGGAACTCGTGCGGCCGCCTCCCCGTCACGCCCGGCCCGCTTCCCATCCCCGTTGACCATTGCTGGTGGGTACTTCCGGAACCTGAGCGGACGGAATCAAGGGTCCGTCACTTTGGGCGCGTTGCGGCGGTTCAGCCCAAGGGCTGGGCTTCACAGCCACCGCTTGGCTGCCTCGACACTGTCGCCGCCGCTGGTGTTGAACGCGATCGCGGCCCCTGGTGCATGCCGCCGGACCAGGTTCACGACCTGCTCGAAGAACGTCACAAGGGGTGAACCGCCCCGGGTTCGGTAGAGATCTCAGGTTGTGGTTGTGACCTGCGGTTTTGTGGTGGCAAGGTAGTAGTCGGTTTCGTACTCGACTGGC
>NZ_JBVHHY010000074.1:0-5465 GCF_055560835.1 Kitasatospora sp. NPDC023120
CCTCGACCGTCCGGGTCTGACCGCCGAACGCTTCGTGGCGGACCCGTTCACGGGCGGTCGCATGTACCGCACCGGTGACCTGGCCCGCTGGAACGTGGACGGTGCGCTGGAGTACCTGGGCCGCACCGACGACCAGGTGAAGCTCCGCGGCTTCCGCATCGAGCTCGGCGAGATCGAGGCTGTCCTGGCCGTGCACCCCTCCGTTGCCCATGCCGCCGTCATCGTGCGTGAGGACGTGCCGGGCGATCTGCGCCTGGTGGCGTATGTCGTCGCTGCGGGCGAGACCGTGGATGTCGCCGAACTGCCGGATATGGTAAGTGAGTTCGCCGCACAGCGGTTGCCGGAGTACATGGTGCCGGCGGCACTGCTGGTGTTGGACGCGCTGCCGGTGACCATCAACGGCAAGCTGGACCGCCGCGCGCTGCCCGCCCCGGACTACGCGGCCGTCGCGGGTTCGGGTCGTGGTCCGGCCACCCCGCAGGAGGAGCTCCTGTGCGCGGCGTTCGAGCAGGTCCTCGGACTGGAGAAGGTGGGAGTCGACGACGACTTCTTCGCCCTGGGCGGCCACTCGCTGCTCGCCGTCCGTCTGATCAGCCGCATCCGTGCGGTGCTGGGCGCGGAGCTGCCGCTGCGGGTGCTGTTCGAGGCGCCGACGGTGGCACGTCTCGCGGCCCGGCTCGCCGATGCGGGTCAGGCCCGGGTGCCGCTGGTCGCGGGCGAGCGCCCCGAGCGGCTGCCGCTCTCCTTCGCTCAGCAACGGCTGTGGATCGCCGGAAAGTTGGAGGGTCTGAGTGACACCTACAACAGCTCGGCGAAGCTGCGGCTCCCCGGTGACGTGGACCGGGTGGCGCTGAACGCGGCGCTGCGCGACGTGCTGGGCCGGCACGAGGCGCTGCGCACGGTGCTGGCCGAGGCCGACGGCGAGCCCTACCAGCGGATCCTGGAGCTGGACGAGCTCGACTGGGAGCTGCAGCTGGTCGAGGCCGCCCCCGAGGAGCTGGACGGCGCGCTGGCCAAGGCGGCCGGGTATGTGTTCGACCTGTCGGCGGAGGTGCCGTTCCGGGCCACGCTGATCTCGACCGGTCCCGAGGAATCGGTGCTGATGCTGGCGATGCATCACATCGCCTGGGACGGCTGGTCGATGAAGCCGTTGACCCGCGACATCGCCGCCGCCTTTGCGGCGCGCTCGGAGGGTCGGGTGCCCGACTGGAAGCCGCTGCCGGTGCAGTACGCGGACTACGCGCTGTGGCAGCGCGAGGTGCTGGGAGAGGCGGACGACCCGGAGAGCCTGCTGTCCCGCCAGGTCGCCTACTGGCGCGAAACGCTGGCCGGTGCCCCGGAGCAGCTCGCGCTGCCGTTCGACCACCCCCGCCCGCCCGTGGCCGGCCACCGAGGCTACCTCTCAGAGTTCGGCGTCTCCGGCGAACTGCACGCACGGATCCTGGAGTTGGCGCGTGCCGAGGGCGTGACGCTGTTCATGGTGCTGCAGGCCGCGCTCGCGGTGCTGTTCTCCCGTCTCGGCGCCGGCACCGACATCCCCCTTGGGGTGTCGGTGGCCGGACGTACCGACGAGGCTCTGGACGATCTGGTCGGCTTCTTCGTCAACACCCTGGTTGTCCGCACCGACCTGTCCGGCGACCCCACCTTCGCGCAGGTGCTCGCCCGAGTGCGCGAGGCCGGACTGGCGGCCTACGCCAACGAGGACGTGCCGTTCGAGAAGCTGGTGGAGGAGCTGGCCCCTGCCCGCTCCCTGGCCCGCAACCCGCTGCACCAAGTGCTGCTCATCATGCAGAACAACGCGCGGACGGTGGCGGATCCGACGGCCGAGTCCCCTGTGACGGCGTCGCCGGTGCGGGAATCGCCGTCGAAGTTCGACATGGACCTCTCGGTCGAGGAGGCCTTCGACCTCGAGGGCCGTCCAGCCGGGCTGCGTTGGGCCGTCACCGCGGCGGTCGACCTGTTCGAGCCGGAGTCGGTCGAGCGGATCGCCGAGCGCTGGGCGCAGGTGCTGGCGGCGGTGGCCGCCGACCCGGAGCAGCGGCTGAGCACCGTGGACGTGCTGACCGCGGATGAGCGGCAGCGGGTGCTGGTGGAGTGGAACGACACGACAGTCGAGGTGCCGGGGTCTACGGTGCCGGAGCTGTTCGAGGCGCAGGCGGCGCGGACTCCCGATGCGGTGGCGCTGGTCGCCGAGGGTGTCGAGCTGACCTATCGCGATTTGGATGAGCGCGCGAACCGGCTGGCACGCTTGCTGCTCGGTCGCGGTATGGGGCCAGAGTCGGTCGTCGCGCTCTGCATTGAGCACGGCGTCGAGCTGGTGGTGGCGCTGCTGGCGGTGTGGAAGGCGGGCGGCGCCTGGCTGCCCGTGGACCCGGCGGACCCGGCCGAGCGGATCGGATTCGTGCTCGAGGAAGCGGGCGTGCGGTGCGTTGTGACGTCGACGGCGGCTGTCGTGGCGCTGTCGGGGGCCGTGTCCGGGGACTGGCAGCCGGTGGTGCTGGATGGCCCGTCGGTGGTGGCGGAGCTTGCCGGGTTGAACGGCGGACCGCTGGCCGGGGACGAGCGCTCCGGCGTGCTGCTGCCGGCGCACCCGGCCACGGTGATCTACACCTCGGGTCCCGCGGCCACGCCAGCGGGCGTGGTGAGTGCGCATGCGGGAATCGTGAACCGACTGGCGTGGACGCGGGCTCACCACAGGCTCGACGCGGGCGACCGGGTACTGCAGAAGGCCCCGCTTGGTGGGCAGCTGTGGGCGTTCGAGTTCGTCTGGCCGCTGCTGGAGGGCGCCGCGCTGGTGCTGGCGCGACCGGACGGGTACCGGGACGTGGCGAAACTGGTGGAGCTGGTGCGCGACGAGCGGGTGACGACGGCGCACCTCGCCCCCGCGACGCTCGACGCGCTCCTGCGCGAGCCCGCGGTGGCCAGCTGCACCCAGCTGCGGCTGGTGGTGACCGACGGCGAGACTTTGCCGGCGGAGGTGCAGGCGCGGTTCTTCGCAGAGCTTTCGGGCGCGGAACTGCACCACCTCTACGGGCTCACCGAGGCAGCTGACCGGGTCACCGCCTGGCGATGCCTGCCGGAGTCTGCGGGCAGCCCGGTGCCGATCGGCACTCCGATTGCCAACACTCGTGTGTACGTGCTGGATTGCGCACTGCGACCGGTGCCGATCGGCGTCGCAGGGGAGCTGTACATGACTGGCCCCCAGCTGGCCCGCGGCTACATGGGCCGTGCGGCGCTGACCGCTGGGCGGTTCGTCGCGAATCCGTTCGGCAACGGTGAGCGCCTGTTCAGCACAGGGGATCTGGCGCGGTGGACCACCGGCGGCAGGCTTGAGCACCTCGGCAGGCTGGACGAGCAGCTGAAGATCAACGGCTTCCGGATCGAGCCCGGTGAGGTCCGGGCTGCGCTGCTGGCGCATCCGGAGGTCGCGCAGGCGGCGGTCGTGGCGTGGGAGGACGCGCCGGGTGACGTGGCGGCAACCCCGGTCGCAGGCGCGAGCAGGCTGGTCGCCTACGTCGTGCCCGCCGAGGGCAACAAGGCGACGGGAAGCACGCTGGTCGCCTCGGTGCTCGAGCTTGTCGGGGAGCGGCTGCCCGCTTACATGGTGCCGTCGGCGGTCGTGGTGCTGGACGCGCTGCCGGTGACGGACGACGGGGCTCTGGATCGCAGCGCCTTGCCGGCGCCGGTCGACAACGCCACCATCGGTGCCGACCGAGACCCGGCCACCCCGCAGGAGGAGATCCTGTGCGGGGTGTTCGCCCAGATGCTGGGCCGGGATCGGGTCGGGGTCGATGAGGACTTCTTCGCGCTCGGTGGGCATTCGCTGTCGGCGATCCGGCTGCTCAGCCGGGTGCGCGCGCTGTTGGGGGTGGAGCTGCCGTTGCGCGCGCTCTTCGAGGGGCCGACGGTGGCCGCGCTGGCCGCCCGGCTGGCAGATGCGGGTCGGGCCCGGGTGGCGCTGGTCGCCGGGGAGCGTCCGGAGCGGCTGCCGTTGTCCTTCGCGCAGCAACGGCTTTGGATAGTTGGCAAGTTGGAGGGTCCGAGCGCCACCTACAACGTTCCGATCGCGCTGCGCCTGTCGGGGGAGGTGGACGGGGGCGCGTTGAACGCGGCGCTGCGGGACGTGCTGGGCCGGCACGAGGTGTTGCGCACGGTGCTGGCCGAGGTCGACGGCGAGCCCTACCAGCGGATCCTTGAGCTGGACGAGCTCGACTGGGAGCTGCAGCTGGTCGAGGTGGCCCCGGAGGAGCTGCGCGACGCGGTCGCGGAGGCGGCGAAGCATGTCTTCGACCTTTCGGCGGAGGTGCCGATCCGGGCATCGCTCTTCTCGGTGGGGCCTGACGAGCACGTTCTAGTTCTGATGGCACATCACATTGCGAGTGACGGCTGGTCTATGGGTCCGATGTCCCGGGACATCGCCGCGGCATACGCGGCGCGACTGAAGGGGCGAGCGCCGGAGTGGGCGCCGCTGCCGGTGCAGTACGCGGACTACGGCCTGTGGCAGCGCGGGTTGCTGGGCTCGATGGATGACCCGGAGAGCCTGCTGTCGCGCCAGGTTGCCTATTGGCGGGGTGCGTTGGCGGGTGTGCCGGAGGAGTTGGCGCTGCCGTTCGACCGTCCGCGGCCGGCGGTGGCCAGTCACCGCGGGCACAGCGTCCCGCTGGCTCTCCCGGCTGAACTTCACGCCCGACTAGTGGAGTTGGCGCGGGTCGAGGGCGTCACCATGTTCATGCTGCTGCAGGCCGCGCTGGCGGTGCTGTTCTCGCGCCTCGGCGCCGGGACCGACGTCCCGATCGGCGCAGCGGTGGCTGGCCGGACCGACGAGGCGCTTGACGATCTGGTCGGGTTCTTCGTCAACACGCTGGTGGTGCGCACGGATCTGACCGGTGACCCGTCGTTCCGCGAGGTGCTGGCCCGGGCGCGTGAGGCGAGCCTGGGGGCGTTCGCGCACCAGGACGTGCCGTTCGAGAAGCTGGTAGAGGAGCTGGCGCCGTCACGCTCGCTGGCGCGGCACCCGCTGTTCCAGGTCCTTCTGACGCTGCAGAACGCCGGCAGCGCGCTGGCGGACCTCTCCGGCACCCGAACCAGTGGGTTGTCCATGACCAGGGCGGCGGTGAAGTTCGATCTGGACGTGATGGTCGGTGAGGTGTTCGATGCCGAGGGCCGTCCGGCCGGTGTGCGCGGTCTGGTGACTGCGGCTGCGGATCTGTTCGATCCGGAGTCGGTGGGGCTGATGGCGGAGCGCTGGGTGCGGGTGTTGGAGGCGGTGGTCGGCGACCCGGAGCTGCGGCTGAGCAGTGTCGATGTGCTGACCGTGGAGGAGCGCCGGCAGGTGTTGGTGGAGTGGAACGACACGGTGGAGGCGGTGGCGTTCGCGCCGGTTCACGAGTCGTTCGCTGCGCAGGTCGCACGTACGCCGGATGCGGTGGCGGTGGTCGCGGACGGTGTCGAGGTGTCGTTCCGTG
>NZ_JBVHHY010000075.1:0-5427 GCF_055560835.1 Kitasatospora sp. NPDC023120
ACAAGGGGTGGCGGTTCGCCTACAACGGGGTCGTGTTCACCGGCGCATCCAGCGTCGCAGTGGAGCGCTACCGCTACCGCGGAAGCGACATCCCGACCCCATGGACCCCGAAACCAGCAGCCGCCACGACAGGCGGCTGACCAACGGTCAAGACACGTGGAGCGCCCGGTGCGGAGAAATTCGCACGCCGGGTGCGGGAGGGGGCCCGAGGGAGACGACCGACGGAGACGTCGGCACCGCGCCCACGGGCCTACCTCACCGATCTGCTGGAGGAATCGCCGCATCTGGCTCCGTGGCGGCCCGAGATCGGCATCGAGCCCCGGCTCAGCGACGCCGAGCTGGTCACGCTCGCGGTGATGCAGGCCCTGCTCGGCCACGTCTCCGAGCGCCGCTGGATCCGCTACGCCCGCTCCCACCTGCGGCGCCTGTTCCCGTACCTGCCGGGCCAGTCGGGCTACAACCGGCGTCTGCGCAAGGCTGCCGACCTGATCGCCCGCGTCAACCGGCTGCTGGCCACCGACACCAGCCTGTGGACCGACAACGTCCGGGTGGTCGACTCCACCCCGATCGAGTGCGGCCGCTCTCGCGAGACGGTCAAGCGCTCCGACCTGGCCGGCTGGGCCGAGTACGGCTACTGCGCCAGTCACTCCCGGTTCTTCTGGGGTCTGCGGCTGCACCTGGTGTGCACCCTGCACGGCCTGCCCGTCGCGTTCGCGCTGACCGGCGCCAAAGCCGACGAGCGCACCACCCTGCTGGACATCCTGGCCACCGAGACCGACCTGGTGGCCACCCGGCCCGGTCAGACCCTGATCGGGGACAAGAACTACTACGGCGCCGCGTTCGAGCGTGAACTCGCCGAGCTGGAGCTCCGGCTCCTGCGTCCGGCCCGCAAGGGCGAGGCCGTGCGGGCCGGATCGCAGCTGTTCAAGCCGTTGCGGCAGGTCATCGAGTCGGTCAACGACACCTTCAAGGGTCAGCTCGACCTCACTCCCGCCCGCGACCAGCACGAGCGCCCCGACCGAGTGTCACGCCAGCCCCTCTGACCAGCACGTTCGAAGATGGCGAGGCCTCAGTGGCGCGAGCTGGCGCAGCGTCAGGTGGTGCGCGCCAGTAGGCCGCGACCAGCAGGACCCGGTCCTCGAGGGGCAGGCCCCATGGCCGGCCGTGGCGGCCAGTGTCGGCGCCCTCGCGACGCAGCATTGTCATCAGCTTGCGGCAGTCGCGCGGGCTCAGCCCGGTGAACGGGGCTATCCAGGACGGCTCCGACGCCGTGATCACACCAGCCACAGCGGGATCATCTCACCCGCTCTGACACTCGACTCGGCCGAATCTGGACCGACGAACCCATCAGGCAGGGCGGCGGCGCCGATAGTAGGCCCAGGCCAGGGCCAGCACGATCGGACCCCACAGCATCGCCGGGCTGACGCACACCCGGGCCAGGGCCATCCACCATCCGTTGCTGAACCCCGCCTCGGGCACGATACCCACCCAGACGAGCGGGTACTGATCGAACAGCGCGACCAGGGCCAGGCCACCCAGGACCGCCGGGATCACCGCGGCGAGCGGGGGCACCCGACGGCCGCCGAGGACCGGGATCCAGCGCGGGAACACCTCTCCCCACCCGGCCACCAGCCCAGTGGTCAGCAGACACAGTGCCTCGGTGAACACACTGAGCCCGACCACGTAGCCCGGTGCCCACCAGGGCATCGGCGGGCGGTGCGGATCGACCGTGCCCATCGCGAAGCCGACGGCGAACGGAAGCCGCCACAGGCAGTGCGGCAGCACGATGAACGGGAGGGCCTTGGCCAGCCGGAGGGCCCAAGTAGGGACGGGGCGCTCGGTATCGCCGAGCGGAAGGGCGAGCTGCATGCCCCCACCCTCGCCGAACCCCAACGACAGTGCGTCAGCCACACGCACGATCACGATCCCCCACGAGAGCTACCCCTTCGCCGTCCTGGCGGCTGGCCGTCGGCGGAACCTAGCCTCGCGCTTTCACGAAGCGGGCTGTCCGGCAGGTGATCAGCAAAGCAGAAAGTGCCTCTGACCAGCGAGAATGAGGATTGTCGAGGTCCCTGTTCCCGCACGCATCGGAGGCACTTCCCAGGTGAGCAAGCGTATCGGGTCCTACCCGCGTGTGCGGGTATCGGGTGGCGGCCACGGGGTCGTCTCGCAGGCGGGCGGGGTCCTGCTGGTGGAGACAGCGCGCCGCACGGGCCTGGCCTCCGGGTTGTCTGCGGCGCTCGCGCCGTGGCGCAAGCCAAGAGCGGTGCACGACCCCGGCAAGATCCTGCTGGACGTCGCGCTGGCGGTGGCGCTGGGCGGTGACTGCCTGGCGGACGTGGCCGTGCTGCGGTCCGAGCCCGGTGTGTTCGGGCCGGTGGCCTCGGACCCGACGGTCTCCCGGCTGGTCGACACCCTGGCTGCGGCCGGCCCACGGGCACTGGCGGCCGTCCGGCGGGCGCGGGCCGAAGTTCGTGAGCGTGTCTGGCGGTTGGCCGGCCAGGCCGCTCCGGACGCGGGCGGCGAAGTCGTCATGGATATCGACGGGGTCCTGGTCCTGGCTCACTCCGAGAAGCAGGACGCGGCCGCGACCTGGAAGAGGACCTTCGGCCACCACCCGCTGTTCGCGTTCGTCGACCACGGCAGGGAGGGCTCCGGAGAGCCGGTCGCCGGCCTGCTGCGGCCGGGGAACGCAGGCAGCAACACCGCCGCCGACCACATCGCCGCCGCCCGTCTGGCCCTGGCCCAGCTGCCGAAGAAGTACCGGCGCGGCCGGCGCACCCTCATCCGCACCGACTCCGGCGGCGGCACCCACGAGTTCCTCAACTGGCTCACAGCTCGCGGCAGGTGGCTGTCCTATTCGGTCGGGATGACCATCACCGAGAGCGTCCACCAGGCGGTGCTGCTGGTACCCGCCTCGGCTTGGACTCCGGCCGTCGAACCCGACGGCGCCATCCGCGACGGCGCCTGGGTCGCCGAGCTCGCTGGCGATGTCCTGCGCGGCTGGCCGAGAGGTATACGGCTGATCGTGCGCAAAGAACGCCCGCACCCCGGAGCGCAGTTGCGCTTCACCGACGCCGATGGGATGCGGCTGACCTGCTTCGCCACCAACACCACCGGCGCTCCGATCGCGGCCCTGGAGCTGCGGCACCGGCAGCGGGCCCGCGCCGAGGACCGCATCCGCGCTGCCCGCGACACCGGCCTGCGCAACCTGCCCCTGCACGACGCCGCCCAGAACCAGGTCTGGCTGGAGATCGTCCAGCTCGCACTCGACCTGCTCGCCTGGATGCCCATGCTCGCCCTGGACGGGCCCGCGCGCCGGTGGGAGCCCAAGCGCCTGCGGCTGCGGCTGTTCTCCGCCGCCGCCCAACTGGTGACCACCGGCCGTCGCCACTGGCTTCGTCTGGCCCGCCGTTGGGCCCTGGACCGAGACGATCACCACCGCGTTCGAGCGCCTGCAAGCCCTTCCCAACCCCGGCTGACCAGCAACGACGCCCTGTCCCGACGAGTCATCCTCCGGCCGGACCAGTGGAACCCGGCGCCCACCCGACGCGACAGCCGGGCCGCAGGCATGCCCACCACCGGCCACAAAGCCGAAACGGCCCGCCGAATGAACCGACGGACCGTCACGAAAGATCGAGGCTAGGCAGCCCTGTCAGAGATCAGTTAACGGGACAGCCCTTGGGACTCCGGGGCCAGGATGGCGCGTTGGGCGGCCTCGCTGCGGCCGCCCCGAGGATGTGGCCCGGGCCATTCACATGCTGGCCGCCACCACCTTCGTCACCGGCATCGTGCTCGACTGCACCGGCGGCACCAACCTTCCCACCGGCCGCTGACGGGCATCCCTTCCGGCGAAATCCTCGTCGGGCGACCTGGGGACGTAAGGACTAGCGTGGAAATGACGAACGTACCTGAAATTTCTCTGCCTGCGGCAACTGTTGATCCGTGCACCGGGGAGGCGTCGCCGTGGCACGCCGGCACAACCACAAGGAGATGGTGGGAATGTCGCACCAGTTCCCAGGTGCGGACAAGGGGTCCCCCGAGCGTGACGTGAGGGACGCGGAGCCCGTTCGGATACCCGACGGACTGGCCGGTGAGCTGTCTGCTCGCCCTGAACACACCGGCCGCAAGCGCGAGCTCTACCCGGACGTTCCGCTTGTTCTCGACGGAGAAGTGGTCGAGGACCTTGAACGCATGAACGCGGAAGTGACGCGGCCCTTGTTCATGACGCGTCTGATCCACAACTCGTCCCTGGCTCTGGGGGCCTTCACCGACCGCGAAGCGATGCTGTCGGAGGCGCGCCGTATGTACACCGACGCCGAGGAAGGGGCGCTGGAGGCGGCCCTCGAGGCGACCTGTACGCAGCCACCGGACGCCTTG
The DNA here is from genome assembly GCF_055560835.1 of Kitasatospora sp. NPDC023120. NCBI lineage: Bacteria > Bacillati > Actinomycetota > Actinomycetes > Kitasatosporales > Streptomycetaceae > Kitasatospora > Kitasatospora sp. NPDC023120. Next base: position 4,381 of record NZ_JBVHHY010000075.1, read on the forward strand.
CCCACACAGGTGTGTTTCTTCGAGGACATCGATGAGCAAGGCGACGTGAAGTGTGTGGAGGCGGGGCTGGGATATCCGGACCTGAGCAAGGTGCACAGAGGTTTTCTGGGCACAGGGGATTGGATTTTCGTCATCTCCTCCCTGAGCAAGTGCCGATTCGATGTATCACTCTTCGATCTCCTCGAATGGCACGGGGACGAGTTCTTCCAACCCAAGGGATGCAATACTCCCGATCTCGGCCGCTTCCGCTGGAACGACCTGGCGGTGTCCATCGTGAATTGGGGGACGTGACCCGCCGCCCGATGCCGGCGGCGCGGTGCGTCGCTCCGTCGGGGCAGCGGAACCGACGCCCGTACTGTGTGGAGGTGCACCACGATGTCGAAGGCGCGGCCCAGCGCCAGCGGCGGCGTGGGGTTGTTCGGGTAACGCCCGGGGATGACGTACGTCGGGCGCGCCGTGTCCAGCCAGGCGCCCACGCCGGGGGTGCGGCGGGCCGCGCGCAGGTCGACGTAGAAGTCGCGGTGGCGCACCTGGTCCAGGGTGTACTCGTTGCTCCCGGGTGCGGCGGGGCCGACGCTGAAGACACCGCTTTGCCCGTTCGCCGTGCGGGCGCGGTAGTCGCCGCTGTGGACGGAGGTGCCGACGGCGAGGTACTCGCGGCCGACGAGCTCGCGCAGGTCGGCGCCCTTCGCACCGCCGAGCTGGACGACGCCGAACGCGCCACGCTCGACCAGGGCGTCACCATACGGCGCGGCCAGGGCTACACCCTGCGTCACCGCCGTGCCCACGGTCCACCGCCAGCTCCTCGACCACTGCCAGCCCCTCGACGGCACCACATCGGTGCCGGTCCAGCGCAAGGCCCGCCGCGAGTACGCGAACCGAGTCAGCAGCCTCGGCCAGTAACCAAGATCATCCCGTGGCCCCTTTTGGGCTTACCTCGGCGATCCCCCTGGAGGTCCGCGGGTTCATGGAAACTGAAGGGTTCTCAGCCGGAACCCGAGGATGGACTGTCTGGTTTTCGTGGGATCGGCCTTCGGGTTCAGGCGA
>NZ_JBVHHY010000076.1:0-5251 GCF_055560835.1 Kitasatospora sp. NPDC023120
CCCGTTCGCGCGACATCCACGCCAAGACCACTCCGCCCCCGCCGCAGCCCCGCTACACTCCCCACCCCCAAGCCGCTGACCAGGGCACATGGAGAACTCTCACTGGAGTACTAGTACTCCAGCCGGAGTTGTGATCTTCATGGCTGGAGGGTGGCTTGGCGGTGGTAGTGGCTGCGGCAGGCCCGGGCTTGGTGACGTCGTCGCCAGAGGGACCAGTGCAGTCGGTGTGCTAGGTCTGGGACGGGCTGTGCGAGTAGGGCAGTGAACAGGCGTTGGATCTCGTTGCAGGTGAGCGGCACCAGTGAAACGGCCGGCGATCCGGCCCAGTAGGCCCTCGAACATCGGCTGCCAGCGGTCAGGCACAACGCTGTGGCCCGCGGCCACCGCCTCGTCTTCAGTCCACACACCTGACGATGATCAGCGGTGGCCGCAGCCGTCTCCCCACCACCCCCACACCAGCAGGATCACAGCTCCGGCAGGAGTGCTAGGCGAGCCGGATCACGTTCCAGGACAGCGGTTCGAGGACGGCGCTGAGGGTGCCGTCACCCAGGGTGGTCCCGGAGACCTGGTGCGGGGTCACGCGTTCCTGATCGGTGAGGGTGTTGCGTGCGTCGGGGTCGGCGTCCGCGAGGGCGCTGTGCTCGACGACCGACGTCAGCCCGAGGCCGTTCAGGGTGACGTGCAGGGGAAGGGATCGCGTGCGGCTGCGGTTGACGGCGAAGACGGTGACCGAGCCGTCCTCGGCGCGCACGGCGGTGGCGTGCAGCAGGTCGGCCTCGCCGTACTTCTGCGTCTCGTACGTCGGCGCGTCGACCCGCACGTCGAGGACCTGCCCGCGGCCGTACTTCGATGCCTGCGCGAAGGGGAAGAGCGTCGTCTGCCGCCAGGCCGGGCCGCCCGGCTCGGTCATGATCGGGGCGATGGCGTTGACGAGCTGGGCCAGGCAGGCGACGCGCACCCGGTCCGCGTGGCGCAGCAGCGCGATCAGCAGCGAACCGACGACGACGGCGTCCAGAACGCTGTAGCTGTTCTCCAGCAGACGGGGCGCCTGCGCCCAGGCCTCCGTGCCGGAGTCGTCCGGCCCGGTCAAGTCCAAGCCGTAGCAGACGTTCCACTCGTCGAAGGACAGATTGATCTTCTTCTTCGACTTCAGCCTCGCACCCACGTGGTCGCAGGTGGCGACGACGTTCTCGATGACGGACTCCATGTCGACGGCGGAGGCGAGGAAGGAGTCGGTGTCGCCGTCGTGGGGTTCGTAGTAGGCGTGCAGGGAGATGTAGTCGACGAGGTCGTACGTTTCCTGCAGCACCGTCGCCTCCCACTCGGCGAAGGTGGGCAGCCACTGGGCGGAGGAGCCGCAGGCGACCAGCTCCACGGACGGGTCGATCTGGCGCATGGCGCGCGCGGTCTCGGCGGCGATGCGACCGTATTCCGCGGCGGTCTTGTGGCCGGTCTGCCAGTGGCCGTCCATCTCGTTGCCCAGGCACCACAGCCGGATGCCGAAGGGGTCCTTGTCGCCGTGCGCTCGGCGCAGGTCGGACAGGGTGGTGCCCTGCGGATGGTTGGCGTACTCCTGGAGTTCCAGGGCCTCGGCGACGCCGCGCGTGCCGAGGTTGATCGCCATCATGGGTGCGGCCTGGGGGCCGATCTTCTTCAGGAAGGCGATGTACTCGGACAGGCCGAAGCGGTTGGTCTCGGTCGACCGCCAGGCGAGGTCGAGGCGGTGCGGGCGGTCCTCGACCGGGCCGACGGAGTCCTCCCACTTGTAGCCGGAGACGTAGTTGCCGCCGGGGTAGCGGATCGTGGTGACGCCGAGCTCGCGGATCAGCTCCAGTACGTCGGTGCGGATGCCCGCCTCGTCGGCCGCGGGGTGGTCCGGCTCGAAGATTCCGGTGTAGACGCAGCGGCCGAGGTGTTCGACGAAGGAGCCGAAGAGGCGGGGGTCGACCTCGCCGACGGTGAAGGAGGGGTCGAGGGTGAACCGGGCCGGGCGGGTGGGATCAGCGTTGGCGGTACGGGGGCTCATGGAGGTCCTTTCCGCAGAGGTGAGCGAGCGTGGCCAGCCGTTGCACGTCGTTGTGCCCGATGCTGGTCAGCGTACGGACCGCCACGGACGTGGACCCGCCGAATTCTGAATCCTGTAGGTCGAGTTCACGCAGCGCGGCGATGTCGTAGGAGGCGAACCCCTCTCGTCCCGCTTCGGCGGAGCGGTTCACACACCGACTGCGCTGGCCCCTCTGCCGACGACGCCGCCAAGCCCGGGCCAGCCGCAGCCATCACCACCAAGGCCCCCTCCAGCCACGAAGATCACAGCTCCGGCTGGAGTACTAGCAACCTCCCAACAGTCCGATCCGTCACCGAAGGTCACCATCGCTGGACGTCACCTCGCAAAGTAACGCTCGGAACAGCTCGCGAACTACGAGTCGGAACCCCTGCTCGCAGGCTGGCGGACTCGCAAACTATCCGTCGAAGTCACAGCCGTGCCGTCTGCGGGCAGGTCGGCGGGTAGCGGGGTTTCGCCCCGGGGGTTTTCGGCGGCCGCGGTGAGCGCCTTCTCCTGACGCTCGCGCTCGCGCGCCCGGTCGGCCCGGGAGGAGCACGCCTTCGAACATTACTTCCGGGGGCGACCAGTACTGCTCGGCTCCATCTCTTTGCCGCAGACCGTGCAGGTCGGCGCGCCGAACAGCATCGGCTCGGCCATCGCCTTTTGCCCCGGGGAGAAACTCATGATCGGGATGCTAGTCCGGCACTGCGCCGCCTTTTGCCCGGGGTGAAACGGCCCGAGGCCTGCGACGGGGCGGGTGCGATCCCGTTCGCACCTGTCGTGACCTGCGGTGGGGAGTTTGCGTCGCACCCGGTGTGCGGCGAACTCACCGGTCCTTGCGCGCCCGGGGCCGGGCGGCTGCGACGCCGGTCGCACCGTCACAGCCCGATCGGCGGTTGCGCAGCCGGCGGCCGGTCGCAGTCGCACTCCGTTCGCCCGCGCGGGCCATCGCAGTCGCAGCCCCGGCGTGCAGCAAGGATCGCCTTGCTACACGGAAGCAGCGGCACCAACGGGTGCAGCAAGGGTGACCTTGCTGCACCCTGCTGCCCAGTGGCCCGCGCCGAGCAGCGGGGTAGCAAGGTCACCCTTGCTGCATGGCTTGCTGCTGCGGGCAACGCTGCGCCGGCCGCTCGGCGACGACGAGCAGCGGACGTCCCTGGCTGCTGCTGGCCGTGACCGTCCGGGCCGGCGGGCGGTTGCACCCGGCATGACGACCTCTCCACTGTTCCAGCTGCCGCTGCCCTCCTCGCCCGACCAGGCCGAGCCCGACGGCCAGGCGCTCGACCCCAACCAGCTGGCCGCGCTCCACCGGGCACGCGACACCGGGGAGGCAGCGGCCGCATGGGTGCGCTCTCTCGCCGGCCGCCAGGCAAACGAGCCCCACGCCCTGGTCCTGGAGCGTGCGGCCGAGGCGATCGAACGGGCCAGCCACCAGGAAGTGGTCCCCGGCGGCGATGGCGAGCTGACCGAGGAGCTGCGCTACTCGCTCGCCGCGGACGTGCTGCTCGGCGCCACCCACACCGCCACGCTGCCCGAGCTCGCGCCGGGCGAGCGGATGCCGCTGGTCGCGGTGTGCGCGCTCGCGGCCGCCATGCCGTCCTGCGTGCTTGGCGACCTGACGCGCGAGCTCACCCTGCTCGCCGACGAACTGGACGCCGCCACCACCGCCGGCCGCGCCGCCACCACGGCCATCGGTTCCGCCGGGTGAGCACGACCAGGCGCCGGGCGCTCGGGACCGGCGCCGCCCGGGTGTTGACCGACACCGTCCGGGCGCCCCGCACTGCGCCGGTCGCCGACCGCCGTCGAGCACACCGTGCTGGAGGAGTTCGAGCGGACCGCCGAGCCGTGGCGGGAGGCCTTCGAGGACCTGGACGAAGACGTCCTCGCCGAGACCGCCGCCGAGGCCCGCGTCTTCGGCACCGATCCGGCCGGCGCCGTCGACGAGCTGGTGCGCTGCCTGTTCGGGCAGCTGGCCCACTGGCAGCACACGACGATCGAGGACGTCCGGGCCGCCGTCCTGATGCTGGCCCGCCGGGCCCAGGTGTAGGCGAACCCCTGATCGGGTGACAGCAGGTGTGGTTCCCGCAGCCATCGGGAAATCCAAGGTAGCGGGCGTACGGCACGGTCATGCGCCCCGCGGACCCAGCGCCCTCATAGGAGGGCTTTCCTCTCTATCGGGGAAGTTCCACGCCATCGAGCGAAAGGCGCTCAAAGTGCCCGCAAATCCTACGGATCCACAGCAGATGCTGAGCGAGGCTCTCACTCAGATTCACACGCCGGAATCCTTCGGTAGGGCCGTGATCGCGAACGCACTTAAAAGTGCATCGAAGAAGATGAGAGAGGAGGGCGACGGTCCAGTACAAATCACGCGGAAGATTTATGTGTCATTCCAGGACTCTGCCGAGGAAATCGCCGCCCCGAAGGAGGATGGCGGGGACGACGGCTGGGGCCCGCCGATCTGTATGCGCATCCAGGGAGTCCTCCTCTGCTTCTAAGGATGATCACTGTCGGGACGAACGCCGTCGCCGACCGGGTTCAGGTCGACGACGGTGCGTGCAGACGGACTACGTAACCCCGCCGCAGGGCGAGGAAGCGACCGCCGCGCGCCCGGCCCGCAGCCGGTCCGCCGATCCCGGTCGCGGTTCCGGCCACCCGCCCAGGGAACGCTCCGGGCATGGACGGCGAGCACCAGGACCAGGCTGGCCCGGTCGACGAAGCGCGGGCCCGGGAGCTGACCGAGCAGCTGCGCACGGCGATCGAGGACGTCCGGACCGCCGTCCTGGTCCTGGCCCGCCGGATCCGCGCCGCCCACCAGACAAAGGTGTGGACCATCCTCGGGCACCCATCGTGGTCGGCGTACGCGCTCGCCGAGCTCGACATCGTCCGCTCGACCGCGTACCGGCTGCTCGAGCTGGCCGCCGTCGCCGAGGCGATCGAGGACACCGTGCAGCACGCGCTCGGGATGGGGAGCAGAACTTCCCGCTCCACGACGCGCTCCGCCCTCTCCGGGACCACCGCTCCACGGTCCTGGTCCAACTACACACCTCGCAGAGCCGAGGTCCTCCTCGCACCGGCTTGCCCGGTTGCCGCCCGGCTAGTACTCCAGTGAGAGTCTCCATGTGCCCTGGTCAGCGGCTTGGGGGTGGGGAGTGTAGCGGGGCTGCGGCGGGGGCGGAGTGGTCTTGGCGTGGATGTCGCGCGAACGGG
>NZ_JBVHHY010000077.1:0-5166 GCF_055560835.1 Kitasatospora sp. NPDC023120
ACGACACGGAAGCGAAGCCGTTCCGCTGGACCTACGAGGGAACCCCACTCAAGGCCGGGTAAACCCTCGCAGGATCAGCGCGGCGCTGCACTAGTTTTCTGAGGTCCGGGAGGACGGCCGGTACAAACTGATGTACGCGGTCTACAGCTCCACCCCACTCGAACAGCATCCTGAGGCCGTCCGCAAGGTCCGCACGATGCTCGAACAGCAGGGCTTCAAGATCGACGGCTACCGGGAGAGCGTCAACGGCAAGGTGGACACAGTCCTCGACGCATCCCAGGCATCGAGCCGATACCTGGTCACTGTCGAGACCACGAGCGGAGGGCTTCTGGCCTTCAGCGTCAGAACCCCCTGCTTGATGCCCCCCACAACAACAGAGACTCCTCACTGACACCGCCCCGTTCTGGCCGCGCCGACCGGCGCTCAACTGCGGACCCCGGCTGCCCACGCCTACGCCCGGGCTCGCGCCGCCGCCGGCGACCAGCGACCGACCAGCCAGAGCAACCGCCAGCTCCGCTGCAGGCGAGGATCTCCTCTGTGGTGACGGCGATGTCGTTGCCGATGCAGGCGAGGATGTCCTCGGCCTGGGCTCGCCGCGATCGCGACGGCCCGGGCACGGCGTTCTCCGAGCACGCCCTGGAGGTCGTCGCCACGGCCGGCCTCCTCGCCCGCGCCGGGTTCGGCCACCTCCAGGCGTTCTCCACCGAGGTCGAGCACCCGCTGCCCGGCCGCCCCGCCCGCTACGCCGACCTCGTCCTGCGCGACCCCGGCGCCAGCGTGCCGGTGCTACTGGTCGAGGTCGACCGCGACAACGAGACGGTCGGCCAGCTCGTGGAGAAGCTTGCCGCCGACACCACCTGGTGCGAGCTCCTCGCCAAGGGCGCCGACAAGATCTGGGCGAAGGCGGCCCGGTACGACGGCGAGTGCCCGCGCGCCTCCCTGGAACGGGAGTACCGGCTGCGCCGGGCCGCGCTCGCCGACCGCCTGGCACTGCGCAGCCGCGACGAGCACGACATCGCCGAGGCCGCGCGCACCGCCTACGAGCTGCTCGCCTTCGACCTGGCCGACGGCCGCTTCGTCCTGGGCCCGGCCGGGGCCCGGCTCGCCCGCATGGCAGACATCGGCGCGGCCCTATGTCCGCCAGGAGTTGAGGTTCCCCCGAGGTGCGGAAGGATGCCGGACATGCTGTCGCCACAGCACTTAACAGCCGCCCTCGTAAGACCCTGGGATGGAGGACACCCGCCGAAGTCTTCAACGAGCAGCTAGTGTTGATCCAACAGGGTGCTGTTGTTGCAACGACTGGTTGAACCTGGGCAGTGCACGTCCATCAAGCTCACAACTCGCCTGCTGAAGGCGGGAATCGAGCCGAGCATGGGAAGCGTGGGCGATTCGTTCGACAACGCCCTGGCCGAGAACTTCTGGAGCGTGTTGAAGACCGAGTGCGTGCGTCGCACGACCTTCGCGACCTGCATCGAAGCCGACCTGGCGCTGTTCGCCTACATCGACGGCTTCTACAACACCCACCGCATCCAAAAGCGCCTCGGCTGGCTCAGCCCCGACGAGTACGAGGCGAAGTACTACGCCGACCAGGTGACGGCCGAACCAGTGGCCGTCGAACCGCCTGAACCCGTCCTGACCAGGTAATCAGCACCTCCCGCACAGCGGGGGAAGCTCAAGTACGAGCGGTGGGCTCAGCTGACCGACGGCAGCCGCGACGCCTTGGTCAAGGAACCGCGCGGCAACTGACCCCCGGGGCCCCGCCACCAGGGAGCGTCCGGCGGTCCCGCCCGACGCGCCGACCCGCCGCCCGGCTACGCGCTGCGCCTGAGCCCCGCACCCGGGGCTTGACCCCGGTCGCCCGCCGGGCTCGGGCCCGCTGTCCGGCCCGTGCGGGCGCCGTTCCGCCTTCCTCGGCGGACCAAGCGGTCGCCGTCCGGACCCTCGGCTCCGGGCTGCTGCCCGCCGCCCATGCTGCGCCGCCTACCGCGCGGGTCCTGTCACTGGTGGTCGGATCGCCGGCAGCGGCCGACGGGGGCGATCCGTCGGCCGCGGGGAGAGGGGCACCGGCTGCAAGGGATTGCAGTGTCCCGGCTGGGCAAGGGGGATCAGGGCGTCGGGGGTGGTGTGGTGATGGTTCGCCGGGCGGGCGCACTGCTGCTGAGGGCCTGTGCGGTGCGCGCCGCGGGCAATGGGATGCGGCACGCACCGCGCGTTCCGATCCTGCCAGGGCCCCGAGGCGGTTCATCCCGTGGGGGCCCGGTCTCTTGCGGCTCGGGCGGTGGCCGGACGGCTGCTCCTGGCTTGTGCGTCGGGTGCGGCAGCTCGCGGTCGGCCTGGACGTCCCGGCCCGGGGTAGCGGTTGGACAAGGAGGGGACGTCGACTGGTGGTCAGCCGAAGAGCAGGTCCACGTCCTTCTCGATGCAGACCTGCAGGACGACTACGAGTTGGCGGACGTCCTCGATGCGGCGCCGCCAGATGGGATCGCCCGGGCCGTGCGCCATCGCTGCGATCTCGTTGAGACGGGGCAGGATCGCAGCGCACTGCGCCGACGTGAGATCGGGGCCGTCACAGTCCGAGTGGTCGAGGAGCGGTGCCAGCGTCGTGGAGACGTCACTCCAGGCACGCTTCCCCCCGAAGCCTTGCATCTCATCGAGGGTGAAGCCCTCGATGTCTGCCAGCCACTCCCGGAACATCCCGAAGCCCGTGTACGACCAGCAGATGTCCGGACTGTCCGTGTTGTCGTCACCGGGAAACAGAACAAGTCCCACCACGTACTCCTCGTCGGCCGAACGCACAGGATCGGTCACGGGTGGGGAAGGCTGCAACTGAGATCGCGCAGTCCGCTGCGGCTGGTGGTGGCGGCGATGGTCTGCACGATGACCTCGTGACTGGTCAGTGGGCGGCCTCGCCAGTTCATGGTGATGTGGGAGAACAGCCTGTGCTCGATCTTGTTCCACTTCGAGGTGCCCGGCGGCAGGTGGCACACGGTGATGGTCAGCCCGGTTTCGGTGGCCAAGGCGGCGAGCTCGATCTTCCAGGCCCGGGTGCGGTGGCCGTTGGAGCCCCCGGCGTCCGCGGTGATCAGCAGGCGGGTGGCCTGCGGATAGGTGTCCTTGCCCTGGCCGTGCCACCATCGGCGGATCGAGGTCACGGCGAAGGCGGCGGTGTCGTGGTCGCAGCCGACGTTGACCCAGTCGGCGTTCGCCGCGAGGTCGTAGATCCCGTACGGGACGGCCTTGCCCAGCTCGGGATCGGCGAAGTCGTGGACGCTGACCCGCACCGGCTCGCCGGTGGGCTGCCACTCGCGGCCGCTGTTCTTGAACTCGCCGACCAGTTCCTTCTTCTTGGTGTCCACACTGATCACCGGTTGGCCCGCGTCCCGGTGCTCGCGGACATGTTCGTTGAGGTAGCGGAACTGCGCGTCGCGGTCTGGGTGTTGGGTGCCTTCAAGGGTCTTGGCGTTGGCCTGGAGACTGAAGCCTTCCTCTCGGAGCAGGTCGGCGACCGTGTCGGCCGAGATCCGGTGGCCCTGTCTGGTCAGCTCCGAGGCCAGGCGGCGGGTGGACTTCGTCGTCCACCGCAACGGTGACATCGGATCACCGCGCACATCGGGCTCGACCAACGCCAACAGAGCCGACCACAGCCTTGAATCGAGATCGACCAGCCGCTTGCGCCCTCCGCCCGGACGGCGCACCCGCCCCAACGGGGCCTGGCCCGACTCCAGCTCGGTCACGCCCTTGGACACGGTCGCCTCGCTGACGCCCGCCGCCCGGGCGACGGTCCGGATCCCGCCATGTCCCAGCGCCCGAGCCTCGGCTCCTATCGCCAGACGGCGCTGCCGCTCGTCCAGATGCGGCAGCAACGCCTCAAACTTGGATGCGAGTTGAGACCTCGCCCTCTCCGATACGCCCATACCGACCAACGAGCCGCCAAGCGGGAAGCAACACGTTGTTCCTCTGCAAGCCCTTAGGACTTGTCCGGCCACTCATCTGCGGAGCCGAACACGACGACCCCGGCCCGCGGTTAGGGCATGAGTACCGCGAGCTGGTCGGTGGCCCGCTGGACGGCCTGCTCCTGGATGTCACCGGCTGGGACGCCGATCAGCTCGTCGAGTGTGCCGCGCTGGTCACCGAGATCGGCGCGTACGGCGCCGGCGGCCGTGCCCACTTACGAACCGTGGCCCGCGGATCCGCGTCGCTGGGAGTGGCAGAGGGACACCCCCTGACTGCACGTGCGGATCAACCCCGGAGGCTCCGCGTGCCGACGCAGACACACTGGGGACTGGTCCGCGCCCGGCCCCCGAGCGGGCAGTGGACCGGTCCCGAACGGCCGGTAACACCGGCTTGGCCTCCGAGGCTGCCGACAACGGCCTGGTGCCGTTCCCGGGGTCTCCCCCGGGCGTAGCTGAGGAAGAAGGCAGCAACGGCCGGCGGGTGGGTGTGGGCCCACCGCCGGCCGTGCGAGGTCCGGGTCCGCTACCACACGGAGTCCGGGAGACTGACGCGAGTCCGGTCCAACGAACGAGCGTCTGTACTGACCGCTGAAGAAAAAGCGGTGCTGGTTCAGCATGCGAAATCATCCGGCTTTCCGGAAGAGCACGTGCCGAGCTGTGCCGGGTTTGGAATAAAAACATGCTCTGACCTGCCGGGAAAGAGACCTGAGTGCGCTTTTTCCACCACGAAGACCTTGCTGCGCAGCAACCGGTCGGCAAGCGAGTCCTTCAGGGGGTGGCACTTCCTGGCAGGGATTTCCTCGGACCCCGACGGCTGTGCGAGAGTAGTGGGCCACGAGGGTGAAGAGCCGTCTACCACCGGCGATATGACCCTGTGTCAGCTTTACCGAGTCCGGTCCACAACCCGGCCGGGCCCCGCGACCGGGCGGCCTGCGGCGGCCTCCAGGCGCCTGTCCGCGTCCAGGAGGTCCTCGTACGGCACGGCCGCGCGCGACATGGCCAGAGCGTCGGGCCAGCCCACGCGCAACGGGTGCGGGACGGCCATCTCGGCGAGCAGCAGCGCCGCGTCGACGGCCTTGGTGCTCGCCGGGCGCAGGACGGCGGCCAGGATGGAGCGAGTGGCGACATCCAGCGCGATGGTCAGCTCCGGGCGGCCGGTGGTGCCGTCGGCGAAGACGGCCATGACGTCCAGGCGGGTGGAGTCGAGCATGAC
>NZ_JBVHHY010000078.1:0-1398 GCF_055560835.1 Kitasatospora sp. NPDC023120
CTGAGGACAAGCCCTCGGCCTATTAGTACCGGTCAACTCCACCCCTCACAGGGCTTCCATATCCGGCCTATCAACCCAGTCGTCTACTGGGAGCCTTACCCTCTCAAGGAGGTGGGAGTGCTCATCTCGAAGCAGGCTTCCCGCTTAGATGCTTTCAGCGGTTATCCCTCCCGAACGTAGCCAACCAGCCATGCCCTTGGCAGAACAACTGGCACACCAGAGGTTCGTCCGTCCCGGTCCTCTCGTACTAGGGACAGCCCTTCTCAACACTCCTACGCGCACAGCGGATAGGGACCGAACTGTCTCACGACGTTCTAAACCCAGCTCGCGTACCGCTTTAATGGGCGAACAGCCCAACCCTTGGGACCTACTCCAGCCCCAGGATGCGACGAGCCGACATCGAGGTGCCAAACCATCCCGTCGATATGGACTCTTGGGGAAGATCAGCCTGTTATCCCCGGGGTACCTTTTATCCGTTGAGCGACGGCGCTTCCACAAGCCACCGCCGGATCACTAGTCCCTACTTTCGTACCTGCTCGACCCGTCAGTCTCACAGTCAAGCTCCCTTGTGCACTTACACTCAACACCTGATTGCCAACCAGGCTGAGGGAACCTTTGGGCGCCTCCGTTACCCTTTAGGAGGCAACCGCCCCAGTTAAACTACCCACCAGACACTGTCCCTGATCCGGATCACGGACCCAGGTTAGACATCCAGCACGACCAGAGTGGTATTTCAACGGCGACTCCACAACAACTGGCGTTGCTGCTTCAAAGTCTCCCACCTATCCTACACAAGCCGAACCGAACACCAATATCAAGCTATAGTAAAGGTCCCGGGGTCTTTCCGTCCTGCTGCGCGAAACGAGCATCTTTACTCGTAATGCAATTTCACCGGGCCTATGGTTGAGACAGTCGAGAAGTCGTTACGCCATTCGTGCAGGTCGGAACTTACCCGACAAGGAATTTCGCTACCTTAGGATGGTTATAGTTACCACCGCCGTTTACTGGCGCTTAAGTTCTCAGCTTCGCCCCGACGAATCAGAGCTAACCGGTCCCCTTAACGTTCCAGCACCGGGCAGGCGTCAGTCCGTATACATCGCCTTACGGCTTCGCACGGACCTGTGTTTTTAGTAAACAGTCGCTTCTCGCTGGTCTCTGCGGCCACCCCCAGCTCGGAGTGCAAGACTCGTCACCAGGAATGGCCCCCCTTCTCCCGAAGTTACGGGGGCATTTTGCCGAGTTCCTTAACCATAGTTCACCCGAACGCCTCGGTATTCTCTACCTGACCACCTGAGTCGGTTTGGGGTACGGGCCGCCATGAAACTCGCTAGAGGCTTTTCTCGACAGCATAGGATCATCCACTTCACCACAATCGGCTCGGCATCAGGTCTCAGGCAC
>NZ_JBVHHY010000078.1:1491-3018 GCF_055560835.1 Kitasatospora sp. NPDC023120
TACATGCTGCAATGACACGACTTCGGTGGTGTGCTTGAGCCCCGCTACATTGTCGGCGCGGAATCACTTGACCAGTGAGCTATTACGCACTCTTTCAAGGGTGGCTGCTTCTAAGCCAACCTCCTGGTTGTCTCTGCGACTCCACATCCTTTCCCACTTAGCACACGCTTAGGGACCTTAGTCGGTGTTCTGGGCTGTTTCCCTCTCGACCATGGAGCTTATCCCCCACAGTCTCACTGCCACGCTCTCACTTACCGGCATTCGGAGTTTGGCTAAGGTCAGTAACCCGGTGAGGCCCATCGCCTATCCAGTGCTCTACCTCCGGCAAGAAACACGTGACGCTGCACCTAAATGCATTTCGGGGAGAACCAGCTATCACGGAGTTTGATTGGCCTTTCACCCCTAACCACAGGTCATCCCCCAGGTTTTCAACCCTGGTGGGTTCGGTCCTCCACACGGTCTTACCCGCGCTTCAACCTGCCCATGGCTAGATCACTCCGCTTCGGGTCTTGGGCATGCAACTCAACCGCCCTATTCGGACTCGCTTTCGCTACGGCTACCCCACACGGGTTAACCTCGCTACACACCGCAAACTCGCAGGCTCATTCTTCAAAAGGCACGCAGTCACGGCCCACCAGCAAGCTGGCGAACGACGCTCCCACGGCTTGTAGGCACACGGTTTCAGGTACTATTTCACTCCGCTCCCGCGGTACTTTTCACCATTCCCTCACGGTACTATCCGCTATCGGTCACCAGGGAATATTTAGGCTTAGCGGGTGGTCCCGCCAGATTCACACGGGATTTCTCGGGCCCCGTGCTACTTGGGTGTTCTTCAAGCGAGCCGTACAGATTTCGTCTACGGGGGTCTTACCCTCTACGCCGGACCTTTCGCATGTCCTTCGACTATCCATACGGTTTCTGACTCGCCGACCGGCCGGCAGACCGATCAAGAAAAAACCCACGACCCCACATTGGCAACCCCTGCCGGGTCTCACACCAATATGGTTTAGCCTCATCCAGTTTCGCTCGCCACTACTCCCGGAATCACGGTTGTTTTCTCTTCCTGCGGGTACTGAGATGTTTCACTTCCCCGCGTTCCCTCCACACTGCCTATGTGTTCAGCAGCGGGTGACAGCCCATGACGACTGCCGGGTTTCCCCATTCGGACACCCCCGGATCAAAGCTCGGTTGACAGCTCCCCGGGGCCTATCGCGGCCTCCCACGTCCTTCATCGGTTCCTGGTGCCAAGGCATCCACCGTGCGCCCTTAAAAACTTGGCCACAGATGCTCGCGTCCACTGTGCAGTTCTCAAACAACGACCAGTCACACACCCTCGACAACCCAACCGGGCTGCCTCAAGTGAGGCCGGCACTGAGACAACGGTCAACCCGTTCCCTCAGGACCCAACAACGTGCCCGACACAGTCAATCCCAGACCGCGTTCCACGCCCGAAGGCAGTACTGACGTCCGATCTCTTCCTGTGCCGAATAGTCAACGTTCCACCCATGAGCGAGCACTCCGGGACAT
>NZ_JBVHHY010000079.1:0-4596 GCF_055560835.1 Kitasatospora sp. NPDC023120
GTCACCGACCAGGCGGCGCTTTCCCCCCTCTCGACTCACAAGAGCACTCGCCCGAGCCCTGAGTGAGATCCACCAACGGCTGCTGCCCCCAAGGCGGTTGCGCTCCAACCCGCGCGTCATCAAACGCAAGATGTCCAACTGGGCACTCAAACGCACCGAGCACCTCAACCCACCCCGACCCGATGTCCCCACCATCTCTCTGGTCGGGCCAACCAAGACCAGCCCGACCCGGCGAAAAACCACCTAAATCACCGGTATTGAGGCTAGACGAGTAGTTCCGAATGCTGACAGTACGTCCCGGGACGGGAGTGGCTCCTCCTGAGGGACAAGCTGCACCGGTCACCGGGTGCCGTAGTAGGCCAGATTCACGGCCAGAGCAGCCACGGGCAGACAGAAGAACACGGCCCAGGGACCCAGCTGGTGGTCACGAACCCGCAGGTGGGCCCAGAGTGCACCAAGGAAGTACAACACGAGACCGATGGCAGCGAGCGTGCCCAGGACCGGCACGGCGAACCCGGCCAGCAGCCCCAGCGCCCCCAACGCCAGCAGTGTGCCCAGCGGGCGCATCCAGGACCGGGGCACACGCAGCTTGTCCGCCTGACTCTTGGGGTAGTCGTGACCGATGAAGTTGGCGATGGCGGCCGAACCGTTGACAGCCGAGGTGAGGAGGGTGACCACGAGGTAGGCGGCAAACACGAGAAACTCCTTCTTCTGCGCGAGAACGACGGTTGGGCGTTCGTGTCCTTGACAAGACAGCGCCTCAAGACGTGACACGCCCTGTCAGACCAGCCCCTCGGGGAGAGCCGCACCCTCCGGGGATGCCGAGAGGGCGTCCAAGATCGTTGTGTGACGAAGAGAACTTGGAGCGGGTCTTGAGTGCCATCGGCCGACTACCGCTCGGACTCCGGAAGGGACCTGGTGCCGCTGCCCCTGGCGTGCCGAGGCACCGCCGTACGCGTCGTACGGCGGCAGGCCGGTGTTGTGTTCTCGCCCGCGGACCCACGCTCGACGCCGGCTTGCCTCAGGCGGTCTGCAGGGCGAACACGAAGGTGGCCGTACTGAGCACGAGCATGCCGGAGGCGTTGAGGAAGAGGTTGCGTCCCAGATCGCGGGCTCGGATGTGCATGCCCACGGCGGTGAGGAAGTAGCAGACGACGGCGGCGCTGGTCAGCACCGCCAGCGGGGTGGACCAGATGCCCGCGACCAGTCCTGCGGCCGTCGCGGTCTTCATCAGCGGCAGGAGCGGCCAGAACCGGCGGGGGAATCCGACGTCCCGCAGGCAGTCACGGATGAAGCCGACCGGCTTGAGGCACATCGCGGCGTCCGCGAGATGGATGACGGCGAGGCCGGCCAGTGGCCACCAGGGCTGTATCACAGCTGCTACTCCTTCAAGGGTTCGGATCTGCGTGCGTCGAGCAGAGGGAACATTCAAGGGACAGGACGGGGCGGCGATTCGTGACACCCTCACCGAAGACCTGCGCTCGGGCATGGCGGCCGAGGAGCGGCGGTCGACGTCCTTCGTCCGCGTCGGTACCGCATCAGGCGGCCGCTTCGGCGACCGCGATCGACCACCAGATGTAGAAGAGGTTGACCACCAGCCGGGCCGCTACTCCTACCGGCCGCTCCAGGAACCGGGCTCGGTCGGCACGGGCAGAGCGCAGGGCGTCGACGTGGGGGACCAGGTAGACGGTGATCAGCACGGCAGCGGCCCACCCGCCCGCCGCACGCCACCGCGGAGTCAGCACCAGCGCGCCCACCGCGATCTCCGTCGCACCGGCGGCGGCGACCAGGAGCGCGGGCCGGGCAAGCCATCGCGGGACCAGGGTGCGGAAGTAGCCGGGCAGCACGAAGTGCGCCACCCCCACCCCCGACAGGAAGATCCCCAACGAAACGGCCGCGATACGGTTCATGGCGTGAGCATCACCTCTGCCCGCACGTGGGCGCTTGAACGAAACGATCGCCGCCTGGTGTTCGCCTCGGATCCGAACGGGGCGATGTTCGCCGAGACCGGCGCGTTCAGCGTCAGCGTGCACCGCCACCCGGTGTGGAAAGTCGTCCTGTCGCCCGGCGGACTCGTCGAGACCCGGCTGCCAGGAGAGCGTCCGGTCACCTCGGCCGGCGTGATCGTGCCCCCTCTGCTTGTCCACACGGCTGGCGCCTCGTCCTCCTACACCGCCCTGTTCCTCGACCCCTGGAAACTGCCTCCCGACGTGGGCCTGATCCGCCTCGACCGGGCCACCGTGCGCCGCCTCCTCGCCGCCCTCGACCAAAACGCGGAACCGGGCCCGGACGCCGACCTCGCCGCGGCCGCGGTCGAACTCACCGCCCTGACCGGCCCCGCACAGCCCCTCGATCCCCGCGTGGCGCATGCGATCGGGGAAAGCACCCGCGACATCCCACCCGCAGTAATCGGCTCCATCGCGGCCGACGTCGGATTGTCCGCGACACGTCTGCGTGCCCTGGTCCGAACGTCAGTGGGAGTGCCGCTCGTGCAGTTGAGAACCTGGGCACGCCTGCGGACCGCCGTTGCCACCCTGCCCGGCACCACGGTGGCCGCGGCCGCCCCGTCAGCCGGATTCGCCGACCAAGCCCATCTCGCCCGCACCGCCCGCAGTCTCCTCGGCCGCACCCCCGCCTCCATGGGACAGCCCCGACCTGCCGGGTGCCCTGAACCGGACACCCCATCAGCTCCCGGCGGGGAGACATCAGCCGGACGCCCGGCGGTACCCCTACTGGCTGGAAGAGCGGAAGTCCCCACACCCGATGACCGGTTGCCCCAGCTGTAGCGTCAAGCGGCGAGTGCGTGGGCCCGCTGGGACCAAGCTGTCGCCTCGTCGTACGGTGTGCCGGTCTTGAGGCAGCCGTGCAGGATGCCGACGAGCCGGTTGGCGAGCTGGCGTAGGGCGGCGTTGAATTCGATGCCGCGGGCCCGTTGCTTCTCGTAGTAGGCCCTGGCGCCAGGGGAGACCCGCAGTGCAGAGAAGGCTTGGGCGATCAGCGCGTCGATGAGCCGGTCGTTGCGGACGTGCCGAGCGGTTACGACTTCTTCTTGCCGGATGCGCGGGTGATCGGGCTGGTGCCGGCGTAGTTCTTGCGGGCCTTGGCACTGGCGTAACGGTGAGGGTATTGAGCTTCCCCCGCTGTGCGGGAGGTGCTGATTAGCTGGTCAGGACGGGTTCAGGCGGTTCGACGGCCACTGGTTCGGCCGTCGCCTGGTCGGCGTAGTACTTCGCCTCGTACTCGTCGGGGCTGAGCCAGCCGAGGCGCTTTTGGATGCGGTGGGTATTGTAGAAGCCGTCGATGTAGGCGAACAGCGCCAGGTCGGCTTCGATGCAGGTCGCGAAGGTCGTTCGACGCACACACTCGGTCTTCAACACGCTCCAGAAGTTCTCGGCCAGGGCGTTGTCGAACGAATCGCCCACGCTTCCCATGCTCGGCTCGATTCCCGCCTTCAGCAGGCGAGTTGTGAGCTTGATAGACGTGTACTGACACCCGTGGTCGCTGTGATGGATCAGCTTTCCCGGCTCGACGGGCCGGCCGTGGAGGGCGTACTCCAGGGCGGTGAGCACGAGGTCGGCGTCCGCCCGCTCGGAGGTGTGCCAGCCCACGATGCGGCGGGAGAACGCGTCGCGGATCGAGGCCAGCCACCACGGGCCCTCGCCGGTGGGGATCAGCGAGATGTCGGCGACCCATAGCCGGTTCGGAGCGTTGGCGGTGAAGTCGCGCTGGACCAGGTCCGGGGCGAGGTCGGCCGCGGGGTCGCGGCGGGTGAAGCCGCGGGGCCGGCGCGGGCTGACGCCCTGCAGGCCGGCCTGGCGCATCAGGCGCTCGACCCGTTTGCGGCCGACGTGGGTGCCCTCGCGCCGCAGGACGGCGTGGACGCGCGGTGAGCCGTAGGTTTCGTCGGAGTCCGCGTGGATCCGGCGGATGTGTTCGGTCAGCTCCGCGTCGTGGCGTCTGCGCGCGCACGGCTCGTGAACCTCGCGGCGCCAGCGGTAGTAGGTGGAGGCGGGGATGTGCAGTTCCCGGATAACGGGCTCGGCCCCGAAGCGGTCCTGGTGCTCGTCGATGAGCTTCAGTACCGTCGCCGGGTCGGGTCGAGCTCCTGGGCGAAAAAAGCCGAGGCGGCCTTGAGGATCTCGCAGGACCGGCGGAGCTCGGCGTTCTCCTTGCGCAGAGCGGCCAGCTCCTCCTTCTCGGCCGTGGTCAGCCGGTCGTCACGCTCGCCCCGGTCCGCCTCGTCCTGGCGGATCCAGTTGCGCAGGGCCTCGTGGTGCACGCCCAGGTCCCGGGCCATCTGACGGATCACGGGCTTCGGGTCGGCAGCCCGGTACGCGGCAACAGCTCGCTGCCGCAACTCGGGCGGATACTTCATCGGTGCAGCCATGGCAGAGGCTCCCTTCTCACGGCCAATCAGGCCATGTCCGGCAACCTTCCGCACCTCGGGGGAACCTCATATTCGCAGAAGTCCTCGACCTGCTCATGCAGGAACTTGACCTGCTGTGCGACATCCCGCGAGTTCTCCTGAGCCCCGCTGAGTGCCCGAGGCCGTGGCCAGCGGCTTCTTCACCCTTCGAGTGCTCCGCCCGGCAGTGA
>NZ_JBVHHY010000080.1:0-4288 GCF_055560835.1 Kitasatospora sp. NPDC023120
GCCCCGCTCCCGTACCGCTCGTCCAGCACCTGCCTCGTCAGCTGCATCAGCCCCTTCACGGTGCCCTTGGAGCGGCCGCGCTGGCGCCGCAGCGCCTCCAGCACCGCGGCGACGACTTTCTCGTCGGCGCGCCCGGTGCGGCTGGCGGGCTTGGTCGTGCGGTGGTCAACCAGTCCCCACAGCCCCTGGCGCCGGTAGTTCAGCCGCATCCGCTGCACGGTGCTGACAGCGACGTGTTCCCACCCCAGGGCGGTGAGCTCTGCGGCCTTGGCCTGCTCCCGCTCGGCGAGCGTGTGCAGCTCCGGGTTGTACTGAGGCCGCGGCACCCCCGCTGCGCCCTCCCCGCCGGCGAGCCCGTACTCCACTTCCTGGATGTGCCGCTGCCAGGCCAGGGCCTTCTCCTGCTCGCGCACCGGCACCGTCTGGAACAGCCCCCACTGCGGCACCCCCACCTGCGGCCGCGCGCCGGTCACCGCGAAGTCCGGTGCCGCCACCAGGTGCCCGGCCAACACCGTCGCGACCTCGCCGCGCTCGCCGGCCAGCCGCACCAGCTGTCCCTCCACCCCGACCACCTGCCAGGCACGCCCGTCGAAGACGATGTGCGCGCCCACCGCCAGCACCCGCCGACCCGACCCGCCGCTCACGCCGCCACTCCCCGGCCCACCACGCTCCCGGCGTCCAGCGGCCGCTTCTCCAACCCCGTGGTCAGAGCGCCGGACCACAGCAGATGGAAGACCATCGGCCCCGCCCGCAACGGCACACCCACCGCCGCGACCCCCTCCGCCAGCGGCCGCGGCTCGGCGAACGCCGCCAGCACCGCCTCACGCAGCACCCCGTCAGCACCGAACCGCGGATGCCGGTAGCCAGCCAGCCACCGCACATTCGCCGCCACCACCGGCGACGGCGGCTCCAGCCGCCGGTACACCCACCCCACCCCCTCACACACCTGCGCCAGCACCCGCGCCGCCCGCTGCGCCGCCAGCCCGCCCACGCCTGGAACGGCAGGACAGTCGGCCAGCAGCGCCCCGCCGTCCGCATAGCGGGCGAACAACTGCGGCACCCAGGAACGCACCGTGCCGTCCTCCTCGCGCCACAGCAGCCGCACCGGCCGCCCCGCCAGACCCGTCACCGAACGCTCGCGGTCCAGCAGCATCAACTGCATCCGCATCGCCATCGACCCGTGCGCCACCAACCGCCCCGTCGTCGAGGACCACCACCACCCCGGACCCCAGCTGCGCCCTGGTACCACCGGGAACGCGGCAACCGGCCCCAACTCCTCGAAGCGCACCTGCCCGGCCGCACGCCTCAGGCGCTGCTGCTTAACCTCGCCACCAGGCGTGACGAAGCACGCCTCCACCCTCGCCGCGTCCACGGAACCCACCCCTCGCCGCGCCTGTGACCACTGCAGGGAAGTCAAGTGCGTTGAGAATCCGGGAGATAGGAGAACGAACCCGGTTCACTCCAACGAGTGCTGAGTCTCGCGTGCTGCGCAGACGAGGCTCAGCAGTCTGCGGCGCAGGGAGATCGCTGGCCCGGACGGTTGGATTGCCCGCAGTGCGATCAGACCTGCGTCGCAGAGGACTTGGGCCCGTTGACGCTGCCCGCTCCGACCAGGCGGGAGCTGGTGTCTGCCCTGGCCTTGGCCCCCGGACGGGACGATCCGTGGTGGGAGGACCGCGTGCTGCACGCGAAGCTCTACCCGGCGAGGGGCCATCGGGTGTGACCTGTTGATTGTGGTGGGCGTGTTTTGGCCTCTATCGCGGGGTTGT
Source organism: Kitasatospora sp. NPDC023120 (assembly GCF_055560835.1). Taxonomy (NCBI): domain Bacteria; kingdom Bacillati; phylum Actinomycetota; class Actinomycetes; order Kitasatosporales; family Streptomycetaceae; genus Kitasatospora; species Kitasatospora sp. NPDC023120. The sequence goes on from NZ_JBVHHY010000080.1 coordinate 1,770, forward strand.
CTGGACCTTTGGTTGCACCTGTCGAGGGTGTCGGGTAGGTGGTGTCGGGCGGCTGGTTTGGTGACTGTGTGTGGTGGCGGGTGGGGCTCGGGGGTCGGGTCGGCCCGCTCGGGGGTGGGCCCGGTGTTGTGGGCTGTTTTCGGGGGTGGATTCCGCCCGGGTATTCCGCCTGGTTGTTTTGGCGGATTGGTTGCCGGTGGTGGTCTGAATTCGGGTCGGAATTGCGATGGCTGGGGGTTGGTGTTCGGTTTGGTGTGCGTCGGGCCCGGCGTCGTCCGGGCCTGCTGCGCCAGGACAAGACGATGGCCCGCGCGGTCGAGCGGCTGGCTGTCTAGCTCGGCGTCAGGCCCGGCACGGTGCGGCGGCACGCCCACGGCACCCACTGGTACGCCAGCGCCCGCTGCGCCATGCGGTGGCGTACCAGCTGCGGCAGGAGTTTATGTGGTCGAGCTGGCCGTGCAGGAGGCACGGCGAGCCAAGGAAGCGGCGTGGGACGCCCGCCGGCGGCCGGCTCGGGAGCAGGTGGCGGTCTGTCGTCCAGGGTCCGGTACGGGCCCGAACACGTCGTCAGCTGCAGGGGTCGGTGGCTCGCGCTGTTCGTGGGAGGCGCGCAGCCAGGTGAAGCGGTAGTCCCGGTTACACACGCCCGCGATGTCGTAGTGGCCGTAGCCCCGCTGGCAGACGTGCTGGTGGATGTCGAGCGGGTGCAACAGCCCATGCGCTGGAGCGAGGGGAGGGTGATCGCGGCGTCGCCCACTTCGTGAGGTAGTCGTCGGTGCCGATCAGCTCGGCGAAGACGGCCGGCGCGTCGAACCGGGGCACACCTCGTAGTCCGGTTGCTCGCCCAGGGCGACGGTGAAGTCGGCGTAGGTGGTCAGGTGACGGGCGTCGTCTGTTGGCCCGCTCCTCGGCGGTGCCGAGGAGCGGGTTGTGCGGTGTTAGCGCGTCAGCCAGTGAGCGATCAGGGTCACCGGCAGACCACCGGCGGCGTGGGCCAGGCCGAGCATGGCCCTCCTGGCCAGCGCCCGGCCGGCCCACCGGCCGCGGCGCCTCCTGTGCTGGGTTTCTGTGGCGCTGGGGCTGTCGGACGGCATGTTCATCGCTTCGCTTCCTCCCGAAGTTGCTGTGGACTTCGACGTGATGCTCGAGCGTGCAAGCAGAATATTTCGGCGGGTGTGCCCAGGTACGCGGAAGCCGTTCGGCTTGGTGGTGGGTGCAATGCGGGGGTGCAACAGGGTGTTGCGGTGGGGTACGACGCGGGGGCGTGTTGCGGGTCTGACCAGGTGTTATGTGGCCGGGGAGGGGCCCGGGGCGGGCGTGTTGCACCCCGTGTTGCACCGGGCTGCGTCGGTCCGCCGGCCGCGATTCCTCCCCAGTGCCCCGCCCGCGCCGCCCGGTGCCGCGCTCCGCTGCTGCGCGCCCTGGTCGCCGTACCGCCCGCTGCTGCGCCCTGACCGCCTGTCCAGGCCGCTGTCCTGGCCCGGTGTTTGGTTTGGTGGCGACGCTTCGGGAATTGCCCGGTTGACGGTGCGCGCTGTTTTCCGGGTGGTCTGGATTGGCGGTCGAGGTGTCGGTGGCGAGGGCCGTAGGCCCCTTTTCGGCGCGCCTGAATTGGATTTCTGCCCGCTGCGTCGCGAGGGGCTTTCGGATTGTCGCTTGAAAGATGGCGGAAAAGCATTCGCATTCTCGCCGGGAGGGCGGCCGGATAGAGCTGGGATGGACAGTTGCCGCGAGGTTGTGTGTTCGCGTCTCGCGCCCTTCCGGGGACCGGTAGGATCGGGCTGTACGGAAGCCGGGGAAAGGCCGCCTGATGTTCTTCGGATGCCGGTCCCGAATCCGTGGTTGAGGGCCCGTCAGGGGCCATCGTGCGGGGGGCTCGTGAGGGCCCGCCACGGAGGCCGGGGAGGCCCGAGCCGGACCGGCGGCCCGGAGGTGACCGCCGAGGGCCGCAGGCCCCGCTCGGAGGGCGGAGGATGGGCCGACAGCCCAGCAACCAGGCGGCGGACCGGCCATCGGCCGGGACCGGGGGAGGGGGCCGGGGGGGTGAGGTTGTGACTGATACCCGAAGTCCGCGACACATCGTCAACGCCCGGCGCCGCAGGCCCGGGCCGGCACCCCCTCCCGATCGGAGGAAGGGGCCGCTACCCGAATTTCGCGTCACATCGTCAACGCTCACCCCGGGCGTAGCCCGGGAACCCCTGCAAGCCAACCGGCCTGTAGGGCCGCTGAAAGGCCAGCCCCAGGAAAGCCGGAAAGCCGACAGGTTGACGGGCCGTAGGCCCGGGAAAATGCCCCGAGAATGGCGGAGCGCAGCGACGCCCGACGCCCGCCCCAACGGCGTGTGCTGCGCCCACGAATTCGCCACCGGCGAATTCCCCCAGCCACGCACTGCCCGCCGAGGCGCAGCCGAGGCCACACCACGCACGGTGACGCCGCAGGCGGCACCCCCGCACCTGGCGGTGCGTCAGCACCGCCTGAGGAGCCGTCAGGCGACGATTAAGCCGCAGGCTTCCGCCCCC
>NZ_JBVHHY010000081.1:0-4198 GCF_055560835.1 Kitasatospora sp. NPDC023120
TCCGCGATCCGCAGCGCCTGCTCCACGCCGTACTCGTCCAGCTCCGACAGGAGGCCGTCCACACCCTCCCGGTCGGTGGTGTGGTCGTCCGCGAAACGACGGTCGCCCGTCGCGTCCGGCACGTACTTCACACAGACAACGATCCTCAAGCTCACGGCCTTGTCTCCTGTACTGGTCTCGTCCGGCGGCTGCGGCTGTGCAAGCGGGCGCGAACACGGAACGCACCCGCTCCGGGCAGCGAATTCCCGTGCCGGTCCGGAACTTCCTGGCAGCATACTCGCCAGTAGCTCAGCGGTCACTACTGGCCAGTAGCTTACGGCGGGCGGCTGCGTCCGCCGCCTGCGCCCATCCTGCCCCAGCCGGGGGCCGACTCCACCCACGGGACGGTCCAACAGCGTCGGGATTCCTCCCCGACGGCCCCCTCAGACCGCCCGACCGAGCGGGCCCTCCTGGCCGAGCGAGACCGCCTGGCCGAGCGCCGCGATCACGTCCGCCTTGCGCGGCTGCCCCGCCGCCCGGCGCACCACCCGGCCGTGGGCGTCCAGCACCAGCACGGTCGGCGTCCGCCGGACCTCCAGCCGGCGGACCAGCTCCAGCCGCTCCTCGGCGTCCACCTCGACGTGCTCGACACCCTCGACCATCCCGGCCACCTCGGCGAGCACCCGCCGGGTGGCCCGGCAGGGCTGGCAGAAGGCCGTCGAGAACTGCACCAGCGTCGCCCGCACGCCGAGCGGACCGCCCAGCTCCGCCTCCGACAGCAGTACCGCCCCGTCCCTCGTACCCACCCTCATCCTTCCGTCGTGCCCGGCTCTCAGCAGCCCGAACATGGTCACCAGTGCCAGCACGACAACGCACACCACCAGCCCGGTCATCCCCCCAGTCTGCGCCGACCCCGGCAGGCCCCGAAAGACGGTCGACCGCCGGGGGCCCGCCGCGTACGATCGGCCGGTGGACTCCGCGCGCTCCTCACCGCCGTTGCCGACCGCCCGCCGCGTCATCGCCCCGGGCCGGGCCGCCGGCCCCCGCCGTCGCTGACGCCCCGTCGCCGCCGTCCGCCGCTGCCGCCCGTCGCGACCCTCCCGGAGCCCCCGTGCAGACCGACCCCCGCGGTCCCCGTTTCGCTGCCGCGCTCACCTCGGCCGTCCTGATCGTCGTCCTCCTCACCGGAAGCGGCGCCCTCCTCACCGGCCAGGCGCTCGTCTTCGCCCTCGGCGCGTTCGGCGGCTTACGCCTCTGCCCGTACGACTGGCTCTTCCGCGCCCTCGTCCTGCCCCGGCTGTGTCCGCCCTCCGAGACCGAGGACGAGCGGCCGCTGCGCTTCGGCCAGGGCATCCTCCTGGTGTTCGCCGCGATCGGCATCCTCGGCTACCTCACCGGGGTGACCTGGCTCGGTCTGCTGGCCACCTCGGTCGGCCTCGCCGCCGCCTTCCTCAACGCGGCCTTCGGCTACTGCATCGGCTGCGAGCTCTACCCGGTCGTCCGCCGTGCCCAGGGCCGCCTCACCGCCGGGACCTGACCCCGCCGGGCCACCCGACCCGGCCTCCGGCGGCACCCCCGATCCGGGAACGGAAAAGTTCCCATTCGAATTCATCACGGAGATCACACCGTGAAAATCGGCTTGACCGCACGCCTCAGGTGACAGCAGGCACTCGTTCGGGGGATCATCTCCGTGTATCACCCGTGACCGCCGCGGAGTGCCGTGCTCCGGTCGGCACCGGCCGCGCAACGTCGCGGGCCCCCGCCGAACCGGGCTCCGGCCCGTGGAAGTCAGGACTGACCGTGGCAGAGTTCGTGTACCCGCCGGTGATCGGCGCCGCACTCACCGCCTTCCGCGCGCTCGACGTGCGGATCAAGATCGTGGGTGCCGAGCACATCCCCGCCAGGGGGGGAGCGGTACTGGTCAGCAATCACATCAGCTACCTGGACTTTCTCTTCGCCGGCCTCGGCGCGTACCGTGGCGGCAAGCGCAAGACCCGCTTCATGGCCAAGGACGACGTCTTCAAGCACCGGATCTCCGGCCCGCTGATGCGCGGCATGAAGCACATCCCGGTCGACCGCACCGACGGCCAGCCCGCCTACGAGGCCGCCGTGCGCGCCCTCAAGGCCGGCGAGGTGGTCGGAGTGTTCCCCGAGGCGACGATCAGCCGCTCGTTCATGCTGAAGAAGTTCAAGACCGGCGCCGCCCGGATGGCCGCCGACTCCGGCGCCCCGCTGCTACCCGTCGTCCTCTGGGGCACCCAGCAGCTCTGGACCAAGGGCCGCCCGAAGACCCTGACCAAGCGCCACGTCCCCGTCACCATCATGATCGGCGAGCCGATCCACCTCGGCCCGAACGACAAGCCCGTCATGGTCACCAGAAGACTCCGCGCCGCCATGAGCGAGATGCTCGACCAGGCCCAGCGCGACTACCCCGGCAAGCCCTCCGGCCCGGACGACACCTGGTGGCTGCCCACCCACCTCGGCGGCACCGCGCCCACCCTCGAGGTCGCCGAGGCCGAGGACGAGGCGGAAGCCCTCGCGAAGGCCGAACGCCGCGCCGCCCGGGGCTGACGACCCTTCCGTCCTCCCCTTCCGCACTCCTGTTCCCCACTGCTACTCCGTGCGATCGAGCGAGCGCCATCCGTCGCGTGTCGCCCGACCGCAGACGCCCGCCGTCTGACACAGTGACAGCTCCTTTCAGGGGGCCTTCGTCCTGGATCGGCGACGGGGGCACACGTCGAGCGGTCGCAATGTCGGAGGCGGAGAATGGCACGGATCACCGGGGAACGGCAATCACCGACAAGCAGGGCCCGCACCCGCGCAAGCGCCGGTGCGGGCCTCCTGCTTCTGGGCACCCTGCTCACCGGCTGCGGGGCCGAGCCCGGGGAGATCCCCCTCTCGGAGATCCGGCCGGAGTCCCCCTCCGCCACCCCCGAGCCGACAGCCACCACGACCCCGGGCGTGGTCGACGCGGCAGCCGGAACCCCCGCCGCGGTCACCGCACACAACGGACTGATCGTCAGCCGGGCCTACACCGACGCCTCCCGCACCACCAGCGCCATCGTCACCCTCTCCCCCGACGGCAGCAACCAGCACCAGATCACCCAGCCACCGGACCGCGCCCGCGACGACCGCCCCGACTGGTCCCCCGACGGCACCACCATCGCCTTCGACCGCACCGACCCGCAGAGCGGCGCCGCCCGGCTCTGGACCGTCGCCGCCTCCGGCGAGGGCGCGCACCAGATCGGCCAGCTCTGCGACAGCTCCAGCGGCGCCGACTGCGCCAACGAGGACGAACGCGCCCCCGCCTTCTCCCCGGACGGCAAACAGCTCGCCTTCAGCCGATCCTGGGGCACCCTGGAGCCGACCGACACCAAGCAGACCCAGTACTCGGACCTCTACCTGATGGGCTCCGACGGCGCCGACGTCCAGCGGCTCACCTTCCTCACCAACGACAAGCCGTACTCCGGCTCGGTCAGCAACCCCAGCTGGTCCCCCGACGGCAAGCAGCTGACCTTCGAGTACCGCACCAGCGCCACCGGACAGCCCGCCAACAGCCGCGCCATCTACATCGTCAACGCGGACGGCACCGGGCTCCGCCAGCTCACCCCCTGGGAACTGCGCGCTGGCGACCGCGCCGACTGGTCCCCCGACGGCACCCGGATCCTCTTCACCACCTACCCGGCCGGCGCCGAAAACGCCCCCGGCGGCGGCATCTACACCGTCCGCCCCGACGGCACCGCCATCGCCGCCCTCACCCCCGCGCCGTCCGACGCCTTCTACGGCGCCGCCGCCTACGCGCCCGACGGCCAGTCCATCGTCTTCACCCAGGCCCCCGCAGGCTCCGGTGCCGACCTCTACAGCATGCGACCGGACGGCACGGCCGTCGCCCGCCTCACCAAGACCGCCGACAAGTGGCTCAACCACGCGGCCTGGGGAACGGCGCAACCCCCGGCCGCATCGACCGAGGCCCCCCAGTCCGACACCCAGCCGCCCGCACAGGCCCAAGGGCAAGCACCGTCGGAGGAACCGCTGTCCGAGGACGAGTGAGTTGGCGGTCCGAAGAAAGCCGAAGGACCGGAAATGCGAAAAGACCCCCTCCCGATCGGGAGGGGGTCTTTTCTGAATGATTGTTCGGCGGCGTCCTACTCTCCCACAGGGTCCCCCCTGCAGTACCATCGGCGCTGTGAGGCTTAGCTTCCGGGTTCGGAATGTAACC
>NZ_JBVHHY010000082.1:0-4192 GCF_055560835.1 Kitasatospora sp. NPDC023120
CGTCGGAGACGCCTCCAAGGCCCACCGCGTCCTCGGCTGGAAACCCACCACCCACGCCCCCGAACTGGCCCGCCTCATGGTCGACGCCGAACTCGCCGCCCTCGCCGCCGTACCGGGCGGCGCTCTCGGGACGGCGGATTCTCCCCTGCCGGGCTGACCCGCGACGCAGAGGGCGGCGGCTCAGCCGGCGGTGCGCAGCGCGTCGGGGAGCACGGTGCGAGGACGCGCCAGCCGTCGGCGGGCGACCAACATGGATGGCGCGAGGACGATCAGCGTCTGCGTGACGACCGTGGACCACAGCGGCCCGGACAGCCCGAAGCGATGCACGGACCAGACCGACGCCACCACGTTCGCCACGGTCATGACGGCCCCTACGGCGAGCTGCGGCCTCAACTGCCCGGCACCGTTGAGGAACACGGCGACCGCGGTGGTCGTGCACATGATGACGGCGTAACCCCCGAGCGCCGCCAGCAGACCCGGGGACGGAACGGCCGCGTGGTCGCCGACCCACACCCGCAGGAGCCACGGGGTGACCGGGACGAGGGCGATCGCCGCCACCGCACCGGCAGCCGTCAACAGCCCCACCGAACGCAGGTACGCACTGCGCACCCATGCCCGGTCGCCGCGTGCCCACGCCTCCCGGTAGCTCGCCCACAGGGGGGTGAGAAACGCTCCGGCGACCGTGGGCACAGCGGCGTACACGGTGAACGGGAGCACGTACGCGGCGACCTGGTCCGCGCCGAGGTAGTGCCCGATGACGAGCGAGTCCGACTTGAAGGACACGATCCCCATCAGCGTCAGGAAGAAGAGCTGCGCGCCCTCGCGGCCGAGCCGGCCGCACGTGTCCCGGTCCACGTCGCGCAGCCGGGGCCGGGCATCGCGGATCCGCCCGGCCAGCAGGAATGTCGGGAGGAGACCGGCGAGCAGGGACGCGGCGAGATACGCGGCCGTGAACCAGCGCAGATCCGGGCAGAGGGCCGCCACAGCCAGGAGAGCCCCCGCCTGCGCCAGGACGCCGACGGATGTGGACAGTGCCGCCACATGGCCTCGCCCAAGGGCGTAGTACACCCGGCCCGCCACCGTCAGGGGCAGGCTGAGTGCGGCCGTCACCCCTACCGCGAGGACCAACCGGTCGACGACGGCGGTGGGCACCTGGTCCGCTCCCAGGAGGCCGTTCCAGTCGAGGGTGAACGCGAACAGGCCGCAGAACACCACAAGCAGCACCGCCGCACCGGTCAGCAGGACGAGGGCCGTGGTCACCACTCGGCGGGTCGAGGCCACCTGGTCGGCTCCACGGGCTTCGGACACCTGTCCCATCACCGCGAGCCCGACCCCGAAGTCGAGTACGGACAGCATCGTGAAGGTGCTGGTGAGGTTCAGCCAGAGACCGAACTCCTCCTTCTCGAGGCAACGGCCGACAATCGGCAGGACCAGCAGGTTGACGAGGAGGGAAATACCCCTTGCACCCACCGTCGTGGCTCCGATGGCGAGGATTCTCCGCCAGCGGCCGGGAATCTGGTTCACGGCACATCCCGAGGTAGGACGGTCAGGACACGGCAGCCACGGTGACGGCCTCCTCCGCCAGTGTCGGCACCCGAGTGCCGTGTCGTGGCCGTTCGCCCGTCGTGTCGCGCATACAGTGACCGGACGCCGCATGCCCACTCCGGGAGGAACCACCTCAGATGCGCGTCCTGTTCTCTCCGGATGCATTCGTCACGCAGCGCTTCGGCGGCGTCAGCCGGTATTTCGCGGAACTCCACACCGAACTCCTCGAACTGGGCGTCGACGCACGGCTCTTCTCCGGTCTGCACGACAACGCCCATATCCGCGGCGAACGAACGCGGCTGGGCAGGCTCCCCGTGCGAGCGCGGCTGTTGCTGAGCGGTCAGGCGTTCAGGTGCTACGCCGCCGCCCAGCGGGCCGCGCACATTGTGCACCCCACCTACTATTCGGCCGGGGCATCGGGGCGGCGACCTCACGTCTGCACCTTCTACGACCTGATCCACCACAGGTACCCCGGTCAGTTCCCGAACGACACGACGGCCGAGCGCCAGCGGCACTGGGCCCGGCGAGCCGACCGGATCATCGCGATCTCCCACGCGACGGCACGGGACCTGGTGTCCCTGCTCGGCGTCGCGGAGCAGAAGATCTCGGTCATCCACCTCGGCGTACGCGTTCCCCCGACCCGGACGCGACGGCGGGCGGACAACTACGTGTTGTACGTCGGCAATCGCGGCGGTTACAAGAACTGGCGGCTCGTCGTGGAGGCCCTTCGGGATCCACAGCTGAGAGATCTGCGACTTGTGTGCTCCGGAGGAGGACCTGCGACCCGGGAGGAACAAGCCCTTCTGGAAAGCCGTCGCATGACGGCCCGCGTCACGTTCACCGCCGCGGACGACGCCACCCTCTCCCGCTACTACCGGGGCGCCCTGGGCCTGGTGTACCCGTCACTGTACGAGGGGTTCGGACTTCCGCCGCTGGAGGCCATGGCCGAAGGCGTCCCGGTGGTGGCCGCGCGGGCCGCCTCCATTCCTGAGGTCGTGGGTGACGCCGCCCTGCTCTTCGACCCCCGTGAAGCCGACGACCTCGTTCACGCACTGCGCCGGCTGCTCGACACCTCCGTTCGGGAGGAGTTGGAAAGACGCGGCCCCGAACGGGCGTGCGCGTTCTCCTGGGAAAGCACCGCCCGGCAGACGAGCGATGTCTACCGCTCGCTTCTGTGATGAAATGCCAGGCGTTCTACGGCCGGACGCGTGAACCGCGGATCCGCACACCGAGCCCGGGGCTGGAAAGCCGTCGCCGCAAATAGCATCCCCGCATGACAGAAATGCTGCACCGTCCCTCGGTCGGGGAACTTCAGGAACGTGCGCACGGCGAAGGGCACGACTACGCGAAGGGCTCCCCCCACATCCGGCATCACAGCGTCCGCGAACGGGTGATCTCGGCGGTGCACACGCTCGTGGGAGAGATCGCCGAACGCGGTGGTCAGTGCCGGGTCCTGGAGATCGGCGCCGGGCACGGAACCTTCACCGACCATCTGGTGGCGGCCGGGGCGCGGGTCGAGGTCACGGAGATGAGCGCCCCCAGCGTGGCCGTCCTGCGGCACCGTTTCCGCGGGTCCCAGCACGTCACCGTCACCCATGACCCCGAGGGGAAGGAGATCTTCCGCTCCGAGCCGGTCGACGCCGTCGTGTGCATCTCCGTCCTGCACCACATCCCGGACTACCTGGGCGCCGTGGAGCATCTCGTCGGGCGTATCGCTCCCGGCGGCGCGTTCCTCAGCATGCAGGATCCCCTGTGGTATCCGCGCCGGTCGCAACTGTCCATGAACGCGGACCGCGCAGCCTATCTGCTGTGGCGGCTCGGCCAGGGCCGGCTGCGCCGCGGTCTGGCCACCAGGGCGCGCCGCCTGCGCGGCCACTACGACGAGTCGAACGAGGCGGACATGTCGGAGTACCACGTCGTGCGCCAGGGAGTGGACGAGGCGGCCCTCCGGGAGATCCTGGCGCCGGCCTTTCAGGAGGTGACGCTGCAACGCTACTGGTCGACGCAGTCGGGAGTACTGCAGGCCCTGGGGGAACGCTTCTGCCCTCCCACCACGTTCGGCCTCCTCGCGCGCAACCGCCGCCGCTGAACCGGACGCACCCCACGCGACGCCCGACAGAAAAAGCGGAAACTTAGCCGCAATACCGGGCAATTCACCTTCTCTTCCCTACGCTGGGGGCGTTCCCAGGTCTACGCCCAGTAGGGAGTGCGCGGTGGCAGTCAAGAAGGCGTTCATCACCGGTATCACCGGCCAGGACGGTTCCTATCTCGCTGAGTTGCTGCTGGAGAAGGGGTACCAGGTCCACGGTCTCGTCCGGCGGGCGTCGACTTTCAACACGCGGCGAATCGACCACCTCTACCAGGACCCTCACACACCCGGTGCGCGGCTGTTCCTGCACTACGGCGATCTGACCGACGGCACGCGGCTGGTGGGCCTGCTGCAAGAGGTGCGGCCCGACGAGGTTTACCACCTGGCCGCCCAGTCCCACGTCCGTGTCTCCTTCGACGAGCCGGAGTTCACCGGCAACACCACCGGACTGGGCACCGTCCGCCTGCTCGAAGCCATCCGCAACGCCGGCCTCGCCTGCCGCTTCTACCAGGCCTCCAGCTCCGAGATGTTCGGCGCCACACCCCCACCCCAGCACGA
>NZ_JBVHHY010000083.1:0-4158 GCF_055560835.1 Kitasatospora sp. NPDC023120
GTGTTCAACCACTACGGTCCGACCGAGGCGACCATCGGTGTGGCGACGACCCGGCTGACGTCGGGGCTGACGGCCGCCGGTGTGGTGCCGATCGGTCGTCCGATCGCCAACTCCCGCCTGTATGTGCTCGATGAGTACCTCTCGCCGGTGGCGCCGGGTGTGGTGGGTGAGTTGTACATCGCGGGTGCGGGTGTGGCGCGTGGTTACGTGCGACGCGCGGGTCTGACCGCCGAGCGGTTCGTCGCGGACCCGTTTACGGGTGGGCGGATGTACCGCACGGGGGACCGGGCGCGTTGGACGGCGGATGGTCAGGTGGTGTTCCTGGGCCGTGCGGACGACCAGGTGAAGGTGCGTGGTTTCCGGGTGGAGCCGGGGGAGGTCCAGGCGGTGATCGCCGGGCACCCGGCGGTTGCCCAGGCCGCTGTGATCGCCCGTGAGGACACCCCCGGTGAGGTGCGCCTGGTGGCGTACGTCGTCGCCGACGGAGACGAGGCCGGGCTGCCGGAGTCGGTGCGGGCCTTCGTCGGCGAGCGGCTGCCCGGGCACATGGTGCCGTCGGCCGTGGTGGTGCTGGACGTGCTGCCGCTGACCGGCAACGGCAAGCTGGACCGCCGCGCCCTGCCCGCCCCGGAGTACACGGCGGGCGCGGGCCGTGCACCGGCCACCCCGCAGGAGAAGGCCCTGTGTGACGCGTTCGCGCAGGTCCTCGGGCTGGAGAAGGTCGGCGTCGACGACGACTTCTTCGCCCTGGGCGGCCACTCGCTCCTGGCGCTCCGGCTGATCGGCCGGATCCGCAAGACCATGGGTGCGGAAGTGGATATCCGGATGTTGTTCGCGACGCCGACGGTCGCCGAGCTCGCGAAGCGGGTTGGAAGTCAGAAGTCTGCCCGGCCCGCACTGCGGTCGATGCGTGACAGGAAGGGAGTGTGATCCCGTTGGACGCCGTGGATGTGTTGACCGTGGATGAGCGGCGTCGTGTGTTGGTGGAGTGGAACGACACCGATCGGGTGGTGGTGTTCGAGCCGGTGCACGAGGTGTTCGCTGCGCAGGTCGCACGTACGCCGGATGCGGTGGCGGTGGTTGCCGATGGTGTGGGGGTGTCGTTCCGGGAGCTGGAGGAGAAGGCGAATCGTCTGGCGAACTATCTGGTGGCGCAGGGTGTTGGCGCGGAGTCGGTGGTTGGTCTGGCGTTGCCGCGTGGTGTGGAGATGATCGCGGCGATCCTGGCGGTGTGGAAGGCGGGTGCCGGGTATCTGCCGGTGGATCCGGAGCAGCCGGCGGAGCGCGGGGCTTTTGTGCTGGCCGATTCGCGGGCTGTGCTTGTGGTGGGCACGGGCGCGGTGCTGGCGCAGGTGCCCGTGGGTGGGGTGCCGGTGCTGGTGCTGGACGATCCGGCGGTGTCGGCGCACCTGGCGGCGGTCGCCACGACGGCGCCCGGGGTGTCGGTGGTGCCGGGTGCGTTGGCGTATGTGATCTATACGTCGGGTTCGACCGGTACGCCGAAGGGTGTGGCGGTGACGCATGGTGGTCTGGCGAACTACGTGGCGTCGGTGCCTGAGCGGGTCGGGTTCGGCGGTGGGGGCGGCCGGTATGCGTTGTTGCAGGCGCAGGCGACGGACCTGGGTAACACGGTGGTGTTCGCGAGTCTGACCGGTGGCGGGGAGTTGCACGTCCTGGATGCGGATGCGGTGACGGATCCGGCGGCGGTGGCCGGTTATCTGGCGGAGCACCGGATTGATTTCGTGAAGGCGGTGCCGTCGCATCTGGGGGCTCTGGCGGCGGCTGGTGGTGCGGGGCAGGTGCTGCCGGCGCGGTCGCTGGTGTTCGGTGGCGAGGCGGCTTCTCCGGCGCTGGTGGGCGAGGTTTTGGCAGCGGCCGGTGGGTGTGGGGTGTTCAACCACTACGGTCCGACCGAGGCGACGATCGGTGTGGCGACGACCCGGCTGACGTCGGGGCTGACGGCCGCTGGTGTGGTGCCGATCGGTCGTCCGATCGCGAACACCCGCCTGTATGTGCTCGATGAGTACCTCTCGCCGGTGGCGCCGGGTGTGGTGGGCGAGTTGTACATCGCGGGTGCGGGTGTGGCGCGTGGTTACGTGCGCCGGCCGGGTCTGACGGCCGAGCGGTTCGTCGCGAGCCCGTTCGGGGCTGAGGGTGGGCGGATGTACCGCACGGGGGACCGGGCGCGTTGGACGGCGGATGGTCAGGTGGTGTTCCTGGGCCGTGCGGACGACCAGGTGAAGGTGCGTGGTTTCCGGGTGGAGCCGGGCGAGGTCCAGGCGGTCATCGCCGGGCACCCGGCGGTCGCCCAGGCCGCTGTGATCGCCCGTGAGGACACCCCCGGTGAGGTGCGCCTGGTGGCGTACGTCGTCGCCGACGGAGACGAGGCCGGGCTGCCGGAGTCGGTGCGGGCCTTCGTCGGCGAGCGGCTGCCCGGGCACATGGTGCCGTCGGCCGTGGTGGTGCTGGACGGGCTGCCGTTGACCGGCAACGGCAAGCTGGACCGCCGCGCCCTGCCCGCCCCGGAGTACACGGCGGGCGCGGGCCGGGCACCGGCCACGCCCCAGGAGCGGGCCCTGTGTGACGCGTTCGCGCAGGTCCTCGGGCTGGAGAAGGTCGGCGTCGACGACGACTTCTTCGCCCTGGGCGGCCACTCGCTGCTGGCGATGCGGCTGATGAACCGGGTCCGCACGGCGCTGGGCGCGGAAGTGACGATGGGGATTTTGTTCGAGGCGCCGACGGTCGCCGAGCTCGCGAAGCGGGTTGGAAGTCAGAAGTCTGCCCGGCCCGCGCTGCGGCCGCGCAAGAAGAAGGAGTCCTGATGTTTCCGTTGTCGTTCGCGCAGCGCCGTCTGTGGTTCATCGACCAGTTCGAGGGGCCTAGCGCGCTGTACAACAGCCCAATTGTGTTGGGATTCTCGGGCGAAGTCGACCACCAGGCTCTGGGTGCAGCGCTGCGAGATGTGCTGGAGCGGCACGAGGTGCTGCGGACGATCTTCCCCGCGACGGATGGCGAGCCGTACCAGCAGGTCCTGGAGATGGACGAGCTGGACTGGGATCTGCAGCTGGCCGAGGTTGCCCCGGCGGATCTGCCGCAGGTGGCAGCCGAGGCGACCAAGCACGTCTTCGAGCTGGCGAAGGAGGTCCCGTTCCGGGCGACGCTGCTGACCGCGACCCCGGACGACCACGTCCTGGTGCTGGCGATCCATCACATCGCTACCGACGGCTGGTCGAAGGCCCCGCTGGCCCGGGACATCTCGGTGGCGTACGCGGCGCGGCTGGAGGGCGGGGCGCCCGAGTGGGAGCCGCTGCCGGTGCAGTACGGCGACTACGCCCTCTGGCAGCGCGAGCTGCTGGGAGAGGCGGACGACCCGGAGAGCCTGCTCTCCCGCCAGGTCGCCTACTGGCGCGAGGCGCTGGCCGGCATACCCGAGGAGCTTGAGCTTCCGTTCGACCGCCCGCGCCCGCCGGTCGCGAGCCGCCAGGGCCACGGTGTGCCGCTGGAGGTCCCGGCCGAGCTGCACCAGAAGCTGGTGGAGCTGGCGCGTGCCGAGGGCGCGACGCTGTTCATGGTGCTGCAGGCCGCGCTCGCCGTGCTGTTCTCCCGCCTGGGTGCCGGTACCGACATCCCGATCGGTGCCGCCGTGGCCGGCCGCACCGACGAGGCGCTGGAGGAGCTGGTCGGATGCTTCGTCAACACCCTGGTCATCCGCACCGACCTGTCCGGCGACCCGACGTTCCGTGAGGCGCTGGCGCGCGCCCGGACGGCCGGCCTGGGCGCTCTCGCGCACGAGGATGTGCCGTTCGAGCGGCTGGTGGAGGAGCTGGCCCCGGCCCGGTCGCTGGCGCGCCACCCGTTGTTCCAGACGATGCTGACGCTGCAGAACACCGGACGTGCTTCGGTGAGCACCTCGGGCGTGCGGATCGGCGGCGTGTCCTCGGAGCTGGCCGCGGGGCTGCCGGCAGCGCAGGTCGCGGCCAAGTTCGACCTGGACGTGATGGTCGGCGAGTCTTACGACCGCGAGGGGCGGCCGGCCGGGCTGCGCGGCACGGTGACCGCGGCCGCGGATCTGTTCGACGCGGTGTCGGTGGAGCGGTTGGTCGGTCGTTGGGTGCGGGTGCTGGAGGCGGTGGCCGCCGATCCGCGGCTGCGGTTGAG
>NZ_JBVHHY010000084.1:0-4098 GCF_055560835.1 Kitasatospora sp. NPDC023120
ACGAGCACGCGCCGCTGACGCTGGCGCAGCGGGCAAGCGGGGTGGCGGGCGATGTCCCGCTGTTCAGCTCCCTGTTCAACTACCGGCACAACACCGGCCGCGGGTCGAGGGTCGAGGGGATCAGGAGGGTGGCCGCCAGCGGGCGGACCAACTACCCGGTCACGGTCTCTGTCGACGACGACGGGGATCGCTTCGGGCTGAGCGTGGACGCGGTGGCCGAGGTCGACGGGCCGGCGGTGTGCGCGATGTTGCGCACCGCGGTGGAGGGTCTGGTCACCGCCCTGGAGGAGACGCTGGACGGCGGCTGCGACCTCCCGCTGGGCGCGGTGCAGGTGCTGACCGCCGACGAGCGGCGCCGGGTGCTGGTGGAGTGGAACGAGGCCGCGGCCGAGATGCCGGCGCAGACGCTGCCGGAGCTCTTCCAGGCACAGGCGGCGCGGACGCCGGACGTGGTCGCGGTGGTGTCCGAGGGCGCCTCGGTGTCCTACCGGGAGCTGAACGAGCGGGCGAACCGGTTGGCGCGGCTGCTGGTCCGGCGCGGGGTGGGACCGGAGAGCCTGGTGGCGGTGGCGATGGACCGCTCGGTCGAGCTGGTCGTGGCGCTGCTGGCGGTGCTGAAGGCGGGAGGCGCGTACCTGCCGGTGGATCCCGGATATCCGGCGGAGCGGATCGCCTACCTGCTGGAGGACGCCCGTCCGGTGCTGCTGGTCACTACCGGACGGGTGCGGGAGGCGCTGCCCGCCCACGGGGCGGCCGAGATCGCGCTGGATGCGGCCGAGACCGTCACCGAGCTGGACGCGCTGCCGTGCGGCGACCTGGCGGACGGCGAGCGCCTGGCCGTGCTGACGGCGTCGCACCCCGCGTACGTGATCTACACGTCGGGGTCGACCGGTCGGCCGAAGGGCGTGGTGGTCCCGCACGCCAGCGTGGTGGCGCTGCTGGCGGGGACGCGGGAGCGGTTCGACTTCTCGCCTGACGACGTGTGGACGTGGTTCCACTCGTTCGCGTTCGACTTCTCGGTATGGGAGCTTTGGGGCTCGCTGCTGCAGGGCGGGCGGCTGGTCGCGGTGCCGTTCGAGGTCTCCCGGACGCCGGACGCCTTCCGGGAGCTGCTGGTCCGGGAGCGGGTGACGGTGCTGAACCAGACGCCGTCCGCGTTCTACCAGCTCGCCCAGGCCGACGAGCAGGCGCCCGACGGAGCGGGTGAACTCGCCCTGCGGGTCGTGGTGTTCGGCGGCGAGGCGCTGGATCTCGGCCGACTGGACGCCTGGTACTCGCGCCACGGGGACACCGCGCCACAGCTGGTGAACATGTACGGCATCACCGAGACGACCGTGCACGTCAGCTATGCCGCCCTGACCGCGGAGACCGCCAGGGAGGTCGGCGGGGCCAGTGTGATCGGTCGCGGACTCCCCGGTGCGCGGGTGCTGGTGCTGGACACGGCGCTGCAGCCGGTGCCGGTGGACGTGGCCGGTGAGGTCTACGTGTCCGGCGTGCAGCTGGCGCGCGGATACCTGAACAGGCCCGGTCTGACGGCGGAGCGGTTCGTGGCGAACCCCTTCGAGGCCGAGGGCGCGCGCATGTACCGCACGGGCGACCTGGCCCGCTGGAACTCCGAGGGCCGACTGGAGTACCTCGGGCGCGCGGACGACCAGGTGAAGATCCGGGGGTTCCGGATCGAACTGGGCGAGGTGGAGGCGGCGCTGGCCGCGCTTCCGGCCGTCGAGCAGGCGGCGGTGGTCGTGCACGAGGCGGCGCAGGGTGACAAGCGCCTCGTCGCCTACGCGGTCGGCGCCTCGCTGGACGCCGCCGCGGTACGTGAGCAGGTGGCGCGCGTGCTCCCGGAGTACATGGTCCCGGCCGCCCTCATGGTGCTGGACGCGCTGCCGCTGACGGTGAACGGGAAGCTGGACCGCCGGGCACTGCCCGCGCCCGAGTACACGGTGGGGGCCGGCCGCGAGCCGGCCACCCCACAGGAGAGGGCACTCTGCGAGGCGTTCGCCGAGGTCCTGGACCTGGAGAAGGTGGGCGTCGAGGACGACTTCTTCGCCCTGGGCGGCCACTCGCTGCTCGCCGTCCGCCTGATCGGCCGCATCCGTGTCGCGCTGGGCGTGGAGCTGACCCTGCGGGTGCTGCTGGACGCACCAACCGTCGCCGGACTGGCAGGCCGGCTCACCACGCAGAAGCCCGCGAGGACCGCGCCGCGGCCGATGCGCCGCCGGGAGGAGTCCTGATGTATCCGTTGTCATTCGCACAGCAGAGACTGTGGTTCGTCGAGCAGCTCGAAGGCCCGAGCGCCACCTACAACAGCTCGGTCACCATGCGGCTGCCCGCCGATGTGGACCCCGTGGCACTGAACGCGGCCCTGCGGGACGTCCTGGACCGGCACGAGGTGCTGCGCACCGTGTTCGTCGAGGCCGATGGCCAGCCGTACCAGCGGATCCTCAAGCCGGACGAGCTGGTCTGGGAGCTGCGGCTCGCCGAGACTGCGCCGGCGGACCTGGCGGACGCGCTCGGCAACCGGACACGGCAGGCGTTCGACCTGTCGGCGGAGGTTCCGATCCGGGCGACGCTGTTCTCGGCGGGGGCGGACCGGGTACTGCTCCTGGTGCTCCACCACATCGCCTGGGACGGCTGGTCGAAAGCCCCTCTGACCCGGGACCTCTCCACCGCCTACGCGGCACGCCAGCAGGGCCGGGCACCCGAGTGGGATCCGCTACCGATCCAGTACGCGGACTACGCCCTCTGGCAGCGCGAGATGATCGAGGAGGAGCACGACCCGCACAGCCTGATATCCCAACAGATCGCCTACTGGCGCGACGCGCTGGCCGGCATCCCGGAGCAGCTCGAGCTGCCCTTCGACCACCCGCGTCCGGCGGCTGCCAGCCACCGCGGGTACTCGTCCGGGTTCGGCGCGCCGGCCGAGGTGCACGCCCGGCTGGTGGAGCTGGCCCGGGCCGAGGGCGCGACGCTGTTCATGGTGCTGCAGGCCGCGCTCGCGGTGCTCTTCTCGCGGCTGGGCGCGGGCACCGACATCCCCCTCGGGGTGTCGGTGGCCGGGCGTGGCGACGAGGCGCTGAACGACCTGGTCGGCTTCTTCGTCAACACCCTGGTCATCCGCAGCGACCTGTCCGGCGATCCGACGTTCCGCGAGGTGCTCGCGCGCGTCCGTGAGGCAGGTCTCGCGGCCTTCGAGAACCAGGACGTGCCGTTCGAGAAGCTGGTGGAGGAGCTGGCCCCTACCCGCTCGCTGGCCCGCAATCCGCTGCACCAGGTGCTGCTCATCATGCAGAACAACGCCCGCCGGGTAGTGGATCCGGCGGACGGGCAGGCAGTAGGCGCCCTGACGGCGGCGTCGAAGGCCAAGAGCACGATGTCGAAGTTCGACATCGACCTCTCGGTCGAGGAGGCGTTCGATCCCGAAAGGCGCCCGGCCGGCCTCTACTGGGCGGTGACCGCGGCCGCGGACCTGTTCGAGCCGGAGTCGGTCGAGCGGATCGCCGAGTACTGGGCGCGGGTCCTGGCGGCCGTGGCGGACGACCCCGACCTGCCGCTCAGCGCGGTCGAGGTGGTGACTGCGGATGAGCGGCGGCGGGTGGTGGTGGAGTGGAACGACACGGCGGTTGAGGTGCCGGCGGGGACGTTGCCGGGCTTGTTCGAGGCGCGGGTGGCTGTTTCGCCGGATGCGGTGGCGGTGGTGTTCGAGGGCGCTGAGGTGTCGTACGGGGAGTTGGACGCTCGGGTAAATCGGTTGGCGCGGTTGTTGGTGGATCGTGGTGTGGGGCCGGAGTGCGTGGTGCCGGTCGTCATGGAGCGGTCGGTGGAGATGGTGGTGGCGCTGCTGGGTGTGCTGAAGGCGGGTGGCGCGTATCTGCCGGTGGACCCGGAGCTGCCGGCGGAGCGGGTGGAGTACCTGCTGTCGGCGGCGGGGGCGCCGGTCGTGGTGACGCGGGAGCTAGTCGAGGAGTCCGCCGGTCATAATGAGTTGACTGAGCGTCAGTGTGTGGTGCCGGGGCATCCGGCGTATGTGATCTTCACGTCGGGGTCGACGGGTCGGCCGAAGGGTGTGGTGGTTCCGCACGCGGGGATCGTGAACCG
>NZ_JBVHHY010000085.1:0-3835 GCF_055560835.1 Kitasatospora sp. NPDC023120
GGAAACGATGTAGGCAGCGGGTGGGTCTCGTACGAGGGCGGGTCGCGCACCATGGTGTCCGACCCGCCCGGGACGCGGCCCGAGCCAGCCTCGGCGCAACGGGCGGAGCTGGGGCGGCGACGCCCTCACACGCTGCGGTTCTTCCCTGATAGAGCTTCGCGTGCAGCACCCGCACCTCCCACCATGGATCGCCCGTTGCAACATGGGGTGCAACACGGCTCCGCGTTGTACCCCTGACCTGGGCCTTCGCCCCTCCCGGACAGCGGCCGGGCCGTGTTGCAGCGGGCGCGTTGCACCCGAGTGGCGGCCCGGCCCGCGTCCTCCGGTGCCCTGGTACTCCCAGCGCATCCCGAGTTCGGTCAGGCGCTGGGCGCGTTCGGTGGGGATGTCGGCTCGCCTGCTGCGGCTGTTGGCGATGAACAGGCCGAGGCTGATCTGCACGGTGTTGCCGTCGTCCAGGACCAGGGTCTCCTTGTGCTTGCGGGGGACGTTGAGGTGCCCCTCGCGGGCCCAATACTGGGCGGCGGCGGCGAGGTTCCGGCGCTCCTTCTCCGCGTGGCTCACCTTCCCCGCCGGCTTCTGCTCGGCGGGCAGCGGCGTGAGGCCGAGTACGTGCTCCAGCGCCCACTGCTGGGCGGGGCTGAGCTTGTCCCAGCCGACCTGCTGGGCGCGGCCCCATCCGGCGAGGTCTTCGCCCTGGACGACTCAGCCCGTCGTAGGCCCGGGAGGTCAGCAGTTGGTCTCGGCGGCCGGCTGCTCGGAGTCGGCCCCGCGGTGTCCTCGCTCTCGCCTGCCTCCGACTCGCCGCCGTGGTCCTTCTCCCCCGCGCGCTTGGTGCGCAGTTCGGTGATGAAGCCGACCACGCGGGGGTCCCGCCGAACGAGGCGGTGTGGGGCGGGCGGCCGGTCGGGACCATCATGAAGAACCTGCGCACCGCATGAAGAACCTGCGCACCGCCCAGCGGCGCACCGAGGCGCTCCAGCGGCGGGCCGAGGCCGGCGAGACCGGCCTGAACTGGACGGGGGCGCTGACCGCCGACCGCAGGCCGCGCTGGACGAGATCGACCCGGCGTGGTGCCCGGCCTGGTCGGTGGAGTGGCAGCGGTGCTTCGCCCTGGCCTGGCGGTACATCAAGGACGGCGGCACGCTCGCCGGGGCACTCGCGTACCTCGCCACCGGCGGAACCCTGTTCCCGGCCTCTCGCCCCCGTTCCAGTCCCGGTCCTGTTCCCGGCCTCCTCGGAGTTGGGTGGGCCGGGTCGGGGTGTTCAGGATTTGAGGGTTGCGTCTGCGATAGCCGCCACGGTGCCGCTGTACCTGCAGGGGAAGTCTGCCGGGCTGAAGGTGGCCTCGATCCTGAGGACGGTGACACCGGTGATGTCCACGCTCGCCTCCTGCGGCTTGTTGATCTCCAGGCTTACGCTCTTGAGTTTCTTGTCGTCGCCGGTGATGGTGAGCGTTCCGTGCCGGGCTGTCCTGTTGTCGTCGAGCCCCGCGGTCAGGGTGAGGGTCTTGTACCGCTGATTGATGCTGTACTCGTACCGGGGGTTGCAGAGTTCGGGAAGAACCATGGCGTTGGTGTAGGTCTTGCCGCCCATGGTCACCGACTGGAGTTCGACGTCGGTGCTGTAGTTGAACGTGTCGAGGTCGCGCAGGGGGACTTCGCCGCTGGGCAGGGCGGAGCCGGGGGGCTTCGTAGTGCCGGCCGCCGCCGGCTGCGAGGGCGTGGCGGTGACCGTGACGGTGGCGGTCGCGTGCACCGTCTCCGTTGCCGTCACCGTCTTGGCGGTCGGCGAGTTCACCACGGCGGGCAGCCCGAGGAAGCCGAGCAGGAGACCCAGCAGGGCCGTGCCGGCGGAGACCAGCGCGGCGACCTCGCCCAGGCCGGCGAACCTCGGGGCCGTGCCGGGCCGGTAGGGAGTGTCGGGGGGCGCCTCGGGCGGCGGGGGGCTACCGGTACCTGGGGGCGTCGGGACACTCACGGGAACCTCTTCCTACGAGTCGGCAAGGCACCGCGAGGACGAACGTGAGTCGTGTGCTCCAGACCCCGTGCCCCCGCGTCACGACCATGAAGTCCAGCGTGCAACTGACTCATCGTCAAGACCGCTTGCACGGCTGCAGCCGCCCTGCAAGCTCGGGGTCCTGCTCTCCTATCAGGCCGCTGCTGGCCACCGCCGGCCGGGTCTGGGTGGTACCTGCCCCTGCGTTCGGCTGCCGGGCATCGCCTCACTCTGTGACCTCACGGCATTTTGAGCGGGGAGCGGGAGGCGGAGGAGCTGGGTCCGCTCGTGCTGCCGGTCCCGACGAAGCGGGAGCTGGTGGCCGCGCTGGTCTCCGCCCCGGACGATCCGTGGTGGGAGGACCGCGTGCTCCACGCGAAGCCCTCTACTGTCCGCGCTCGTTGGTTGTGGTCAGGCGGGGTGTGTCTGAGCTGGGGTTATCAGGGTGGGTCGCTGATTCCTGTGTGTGGGCTCCTTGGGGTGATGGGGGTGCCTGTGAGCGCTCTGGCCTGCGGTTGGTCAGTTGTGCTGAGTGTTGGTCAGGTGTACTGGGAGCGGATAAGGCGGCGGTGGGGCGTCGTGCGAGGGTGGGTGTGACCTGCACTGAGTCCGGTGGGGCTAAATCCCCCTAAAAAGCACCAAACCGCACCTAGCACCCTATTTGTCTAGACCATTCTGGTGGACCAGCGTGGGAGTCTGCGGGTTGGTATCGGGGCCGAGATGGTGTGACTATGCGTGATGGCCGGTGGGGTTGAGTGCCGTGTCGGCCTGCTGGCTGAGGTGGTTTGGGTGTCTCGGCTGTGTATTCGGGTGTGAATTTCTCCAGATGTTCCTGGATGCTGTTTTCTGGATTGGCTTCTTGGGGCGATCTGTATTCGATTGGATCGGGGGCGCGTGGTGGCCTGGCGTTCGGTTTGACGGGCCAGGCCGCTGCCGTGCCGTGTTGCACCGGCCTGGGCCGGTCCGCCGGCCTCGGCGGTTCCCCCGCGCCGCTCGCCCGCGTCGCCCGGCGCCGTGCCCCGCTGGTCCGTTGCTAGGGCCTGGCTGCCGTCCTGGTCGGCCGCCAGGCTGTCCCGCTGCGCCCGCCTCGGCCGTCCGGCCGCTGTGCCCGTGCCCGCCCTGGCCGCCCGGTGCCGCGCCCCGCTGCGCCGTGGCCGTCGTCCTGGCTCGGTGTTCGGTTCGGTGTCACCGCCCCGGGAATTGCCCGGTTGACGCGGGGCGGGATTTTCTGGGCGGCCTGGAACGGTGGTCTGGGTGTCGGAGGCGAGGGCCGTAGGCTCCTTTCCGGCCCGCCTGAATTAGATTTCGACCCGCTGCGCCTAGCGGGGATTCCAGATTTCGGCCTGAAAGAGAGCGGAAGGGAATTCGTTTTCTCATCGGAAGTGTAGCCGGATAGGGCCGGGATGGACGATGGACGCGAGGTTGGCTGTTCGCGTCTCGCGCCCGTCAGACGACCGGCAGAATAGAGCTGTACGGAAGCCGGGGAAACGCCGCCGGATACGTTTCGGATTCCGGTCCGGAATCTGTGGTTGAGGGCCCGGCAGGGGCCGCCGTGCGGGGCGCCAGTGAGGGCCCGCCACAGAGACCGGGGGAGGCCCGAGCCGGACCGGCGGCCCGGAGGTGACCGCCGAGGGCCGCAGGCCCCGCCCTGGGGGCGTCGGATGGGCCGACAGTCCAGCAATCAGGCGGCGGATCGGCCATCGGCCGGGGCAGGGGAGGGGACCAGGGGGTGGGGTTGTGGCTGATGCCACGACCGGTGTGAGTGGGTGGGGTGGTGTCAGCGGGTTGGGTGGCAGCGGGTTGGCAGGAAGCAGGGGATCGCTGAGCTGGTCTTCTG
>NZ_JBVHHY010000086.1:0-3706 GCF_055560835.1 Kitasatospora sp. NPDC023120
GACACACATGGCGGTGATCTTCGCGGACACCCGGACCGCGAAGATCACCGCCAGCGCATCACGCCACGCAGTTGATCAATTACCCAACACTTTCTTACCGGGGACTGTATTGAGTTGCTGCGGCATCTGCATGATGACCAGCGCACGCGCTTCGCGCTGCTGTACGTCGGCGGCGATGGCTGCTGGGAGGTCCTGTCCCGTGAACCGATGCTCCGCTCCCGGATCTTTCGCCGCCTGCGCTTCGAGCCGCTCACCCAGGCCGAGATCCCGGCCCTGATGCGCCGCTACCACCCGATCTACTCGGGCGCCGACGACCACCTGCTGTTCGAGATCGACAACGCCTACGGGCACGGCACCATGCGCGACTGGGCAGTGTTCACCCACACCGCAGCCGGACTGTGCGCGGCAGCAGGCCGCCCGGTCCTGGACGAGCAGATCACCACCAGCGCGTACGCACTGCTCGGCGGCGGCCTCCGTGTCTGACCGCTCGGGCCCGCGAGCCGTGCTGGTGCTGAATCCCGACGACGATGTCGCGCTCACCCGCCGTCTGGATGCCCTGGCCTCGGGCCGCCGCCTGGTGGTGCGTCCCTCGCCAGGAGGCAGCGTGCGTGACCTGGCGCGTGACGTTCTCGCGGCTCTGGGCAAGAGCCCCGAGGCCGTCCTCGCGGAGGATTTCACCGTTGCCGACATCTTCCGCACGTGCGCGGCCTTCAGCACCGCCGCAGGTGTCACGGACATCATCGTCGACCGGGTGCACCGGCTGGCCACGCGCACCGTCGAGCCGCTGCTGGACCTCACCCTGACGTCCGGGGCCGGCCTGTGGCTGATCTGGTCCGGCCCCCAGCCCACCGCCACCCTGATCAGCTTGCTGCGCCACTCGCCCCTCAAGGCCCGCGCCGAGCTGCTCGACCCCGCCGCGTTCTACCACCGCCTGCCCCTGCCAACCGAGGAAGCCGAGGAGGCGGCGGACACACCGCGACCCCAGGCACCCCGGCCCGCACGGCCCTTGCCGCGCATGCCCATGGCAGACTTCCCGCTCTTCCTCGCCACCTGCCGCCGCACCCTGCCCACCGCCGTCCGCACCCGCGTCACCGACCTGTACCAAAGCGAGATGCACGCCGCCTCCCGCCTGGCCGACACCACCGCCCACACCCTCACCGCCTACCTGCGCGACCACCGCCTTGGCCCGGCCCCCACCCCCGAAGACGCGCTGATCCGCCTGCGCGCCATCCAGGCCGCCTTGCTCCCCCGTGCCACCCTGCTGCGCTGGCAGCCCGCCACGCTGGGACCGGACCCCGTCGCCCGGCTGGTGACCCGCTTCACCGAGCACACCGCCTACGCCCTGCGCACCGCGGCCGACACGGAATCCGGCGCCGCCACCGCCCTCGCCCTGTACTTCGACACCGGCCCGACCGGCTTCGACATGATCCGCTGCCACGACATCACCCCCGACGGATCCCGCTTCCACCTGCCCCACCTGTCCGACGAGGAACGCGAACACCTCCGCCCGCCCTGGAACGAACAGCGCGGCCACCAGAAGTTCACCGGCCCCGGAGAGAGCGACCCCCTGCGCACCCCCGCACCCATCGCCATGCCGCCACACGCCGGAGCCCTGCTGGCCGCCCACCACGCCTACCGCCTGGCCCAAGGCGCCCGCCCCGGCGACCCCTACTTCATCCACCCCAGCGAGCCCGGCGTCCTGAGTCCCGTACGCCGCCTGCGCGAAGCAATCATCCGCACCTGCCACCGCCTGCACCTCGACAGCTCCTGGCTCCACCGCTCCCACTGCCGGCACGGCGACCAACTCGCCCAAGGAAACGGCGACTGGCTGGCCCAACGCGGCCTGAGCGTCCACCACCTCAACCCACCAACCCCAAAGCGCCCGTGACATCACCAGAGCACAGTGACGCCCCCAAACGCCGCAGCCCCAAACGCCACAGGCACAAGAGCCTGCTCGTACGGCGCGCCGACGCCCTCCAGGAACGCCTGCACGCCGCCGGCATGACCACCTGGCAGCTCGCCGACCTCCTGGGCGTCCACGAACACCAAATCGACCTCGACGAACTCCCCGACCTGCCCGTACGAGTCCTGCACGAGATCGCCCAACGACTGGATCTCCACCCCGGCGACATCCTGCGCGACACCGATGACCTCTACTCGCGCCCCCGCACCCAACCACCCGGCAAAAAGCCCCCAGGCAAGAAACCACCAGGCGTCGCCCACGACGCCCTCCGGCTGGTCAACGCCCTCACCCTCGCCGACCGGCCCATGCTCCCCGAAGACATCGCCAGCGCCCTCGGCTGGCCCGTCAAACGAGTCGACGAAGCAGCCGCCCATGCCCTCGGACACCCAGCCATCGGCGGCGCCGTAGCCCTACGCGGCGAACCGGGCGGCTACCTCAGCACCACACCACGCCTGGACCTGCTCGTCACAAGCCAGCAAACCCAGCTCATCGCACCCCACGACAACGACGACACCCACCAACCCACCCGCTACCAACGCGACCCCCTCACCCCCACCGAAGCCGAAACCCTCCTGACCATCTGGCACACCGGCGACACCGACCACACCAACCCGTCCCAGGACCACGCGATCAGCGGCCTCATCAACGCCGGATACGTCACCCAACCCGGCGGCCTGACGCTCGCGCTGACCGACGACGTCCTCTACAGCCTCAACCCGCACGGCGACACCCACACACCCTCGCCACGCTCTCCCACTGACATAGCCCATGTCGCCACCCACTGACACAACCTGTCGCCGACCACCGACAAATCCACGTCACCCGACACGGACGGCTTCGCCGGACGCGCACGACCACCAGGGCCCCGCAGGGTGAGAACCCCTGCCGTCCGGACCGTCACCCACCCACCGCACCTCCACCTACCAGCAAGCCGGGGAAAGGGATGGACAGAAGGGGTTGTCTGATTTTCCGGCCGTCGAAAAAGGGCTGCTGACCTGCGGGAACATGCGGCAGCGTCCCGGGGCGGCGGGGTACCTACGGTGGTACCTACGCCCGTACCTGCGGTGGCATCTACGGCGGTGCCTGCGGTGGTACCTACGTGCAGCCGCTCCGGCACCGGCCCGGCACCGGCCGGCACCGCCGCTCAGCCCTGGTCGAGGACGGCGGCGAGCGGGCAGGACCGAGCAGCTCCAGGACGGCGACCCGGCGCAGCGAGCGGGCGGCCGGCGAACCCGCGGCGCGGACCAGCAGGACCAGGAGCACAGCAGGCAGACCGTCCGGCAGGCCCCGCCGGACGGAGGGGGCCTGGGCGGAGCACAGCGAGGCCTGCGGCGAGAGGGCGAGCAGCAACACCGACGACGGCCTGGACGACGGCCGACGGCGCGCACCGAGGCCACCACCCCCACAGCACGGGCCCAGCCCGGCCGTGCGGGCCACGCCCCTGGGGACCTCCAACTCTTGGCAGCAGCCACGCCAACAGAAACCCGGACAGGACCGCCGGGCCGGTACAGCTCTGACGCCCGCCCCCTCGCCGGTAGGCTGACTGGCAGCCCCAAGAGCCAGAGCCCCTCATGGCGTTCTCATAGGCTTTGGAACGTAGTTGCAGCTCCTGAAACGGTCCAGCTCAGACGCCCTACAAGGAGCACTCTGAACCGCCCCGGGTTCGGTAGAGACTCGATTTCATGTAAGGATTCGAGTCATGGCACGTCCCTCCTCCTACCCGCTTGAGCTGCGCCGTCGTGC
>NZ_JBVHHY010000087.1:0-3653 GCF_055560835.1 Kitasatospora sp. NPDC023120
CCTGGTGTGGTGGGTGAGTTGTATGTGGCGGGTGCGGGTCTGGCGCGCGGCTACCTGGGTCGTGCGGGGCTGACGGCGGAGCGGTTCGTCGCGGACCCCTTCACCGGCGAGCGCATGTATCGCACGGGTGACCTGGCGCGTTGGACCGTGGACGGGCAGTTGGTGTTCGCCGGTCGTGCGGATGATCAGGTGAAGATCCGTGGTTTCCGGATCGAGCCGGGTGAGGTTCAGGCGGTGATCGCCGGGCATCCGCAGGTGGCCCAGGCGGCGGTGGTGGCTCGTGAGGACGTCCCCGGTGAGGTGCGCCTGGTGGCGTACGTCGTCGCCGAGGAGCCGGACACGGCCGGACTCCCGGAGCTG
Source organism: Kitasatospora sp. NPDC023120 (assembly GCF_055560835.1). Classification (NCBI taxonomy): domain Bacteria; kingdom Bacillati; phylum Actinomycetota; class Actinomycetes; order Kitasatosporales; family Streptomycetaceae; genus Kitasatospora; species Kitasatospora sp. NPDC023120. Next base: position 361 of record NZ_JBVHHY010000087.1, read on the forward strand.
GTGAAGGCCTCTGTCGGGCAGCGGTTGCCGGAGTACATGGTGCCGTCGGCGGTGATGGTGCTGGATGCCATACCGGTGACCATCAACGGCAAGATCGACCGCCGCGCCCTGCCCGCCCCCGAGTACACGGCGGGCGCCGGCCGGGCAGCGGCCACCCCGCAGGAGAAGGCGCTGTGTGAGGTCTTCGCCGAGGTCCTGGGCCTGGAGAGCGTGGGCGTCGAGGACGACTTCTTCTCGCTGGGCGGCCACTCGCTGCTGGCGACTCGGCTGGTGAGCCGGGTGCGTGCCCTGCTGGACGTCGAGGCCGAGATCTCCGACGTCTTCGAGGCGCACACCCCGGCCGCGCTCGCCGTCCGCCTGGGTGGCGCCGAGCAGGCCCGCACCGCCCTGGTCGCCGGCGAGCGCCCTGAGCGGATCCCGCTTTCCTTCGCCCAGCAGCGCCTCTGGTTCCTCGGGCAGCTCGAGGGAAGCACCGCCGCCTACAACGCCCCGATCGTGCAGGGCCTGTCGGGCGAGGTGGACCATGCGCTGCTTGGTACGGCGCTGCGGGACGTGCTCGGCCGCCACGAGGTGCTGCGCACGGTGATCGCGGTGGCCGACGGCCAGCCGTACCAGCAGATCGTGGGCCTGGACGAGCTGGACTGGGAGCTGCGGCTGGTCGACGTCGCCCCGGAGGAGTTGGCGGACGCGGTGGCCGAGGCGAGCGGATACGCCTTCGACCTGTCCGTCGACATCCCCTTCCGGGCCACCCTGATCGAGGCGGGTGCACAGCGTGTGCTGGCGCTGGTTCTCCACCACATCGCCGCCGATGGCTGGTCGAAGAGCCCGCTGACCCGGGACCTCTTCGCTGCCTATGCGGCGCGCTCGGAGGGTCGGGCGCCCGAGTGGGAGCCGCTGCCGGTGCAGTACGCGGACTACGTGCTGTGGCAGCGTGAGTTGCTGGGTTCGGACGAGGACGCGGAGAGCTTGCAGTCGCGTCAGGTGGCCTACTGGCGTGAGGCGTTGGCGGGTTCGCCGGAGGGGTTGGAGCTGCCGTTCGACCGTCCGCGTCCCGCGGTGGCGAGTCATCGCGGTCATCGGGTGCCGCTTGAGGTGTCGCCCGAACTGCACGCTCAGCTCGCCGAGTTGGCGCGGGCCGAGGGTGTCACCATGTTCATGGTGCTGCAGGCCGCGCTCGCGGTGCTGTTCTCGCGCCTGGGTGCCGGTACCGACATCCCGATCGGCGCGGCGGTGGCCGGGCGGACGGACGAGGCACTGGACGACCTGGTCGGCTTCTTCGTCAACACGCTGGTGATGCGGACCGACCTGTCCGGGGACCCGAGCTTCACGCAGGTGCTCGCCCGGGTGCGTGAGGCGGGTCTGGGGGCGTTCGCCCACCAGGACGTGCCGTTCGAGCGACTGGTCGAGGAGCTGGCCCCGTCCCGTTCACTGGCCCGCACCCCGCTCTTCCAGGTACTGCTCGCGGTGCACAACCAGGGGCAGCTGTCGGCACAGCAGACCACGCGGTCGGCGGCGGACCTCGCGGACCCGAGTGCCGAGGAGGCTACGGCCGAGGCGTCGGCGTCGGCGTCGGTGGCGAAGTTCGACCTCGACGTCAGCGTGGCCGAGGTCTTCGACGCCGATGGGCGGCCGGCCGGTCTGCGCGGTGGTGTGACGGCGGCGGCTGACCTGTTCGATGCGGTGTCGGTGGAGCGGCTGGTCGGTCGTTGGCTGCGGGTGCTGGAGGCGGTGGCCGTCGATCCGGGGCTGCGGCTGGGCGCGGTGGGGGTGCTGGACGAGGCCGAGCGCCACCGGGTGTTGGTGGAGTGGAACGACATCGACGCCGAGGTGCCGGCCGGTACGGCGCTGGAGCTGTTCGAGGCGCAGCTGGCGCGGACGCCGGACGCGCTCGCGGTGGTCGCCGAAGGCGTCGAGCTGACCTATCGCGAGCTGGACGGGCGGGCGAACCGGCTGGCGTGGCTGCTGGTGGGCCGGGGTGTCGGTGCGGAGTCGGTGGTCGCCGTGTGCATGGAGCGCGGTGCAGATCTGCTGGTGGCGTTGCTGGCGGTGTGGAAGGCCGGCGGCGCCTACCTGCCGGTGGACGTGGCGTACCCGGCGGAGCGGATCGCCTTCATGCTCGCCGACGCCAACGCGGTGCTGGTGCTGGGTGACAGTGCTGCCGGTTCGGTGGCGGTGGATGCTGCGACCGGGAAGGGCGTGGAGTGCCTGGTGCTCGACGGGCCCGCGGTCTCGGCTGAGTTGGCGGGGCTGGACGGCACGTCGCCGGCCACCGGCGCGCTGCCGGCCGGGCAGATGGCCTATGTGATGTACACCTCCGGTTCGACCGGTACGCCGAAGGGGGTGGTGGCGGCGCAGCGGGATGTGGCGGCGCTGGTGTCCGACCGTTGCTGGGGGCTGTCCGCCGGGGACCGGGTGCTGTTCCACGCGCCGCACGCGTTCGACGCCTCGACGTACGAGATCTGGGGTCCGCTGGCCGCGGGTGCGGCCGTACTGGTGGCGCCGGCGCGCGAGGTGGACGCTGCGTGGCTGCGTGAGTTGGTGGGGTCGTGGCGGGTGTCGCACGTCCATGTGACAGCGGGGCTGTTCCGCGTTCTGGCACAGGAGGACCCGGAGTGCTTCACCGGGGTGCGCGAGGTGCTGACCGGCGGCGACGTCGTGCCGGGCGGTGCGGTGCGGCGGGTGCTGGAGGCGTGCGACGGCGTCGTGGTGCGGCACCTGTACGGGCCGACGGAGGTGACGCTGTGCGCGACGCAGTTCGAGACGACTGCCGTCGCGGGCGATGTGCTGCCGCTGGGGCGCGGGTTGGACAACACCCGTGCCTACGTGCTGGACGAGTGGCTGTCCCCGGTGCCGGCGGGCGTCGTCGGTGAGCTGTACATCGGCGGGGCCGGCGTGGCACGGGGATACCTGGGACGCCCGGGTCTGTCGGCGGAGCGCTTTGTGGCGAATCCGTTCGGGGCTGCCGGTGCGCGGATGTACCGGACCGGGGACCGGGTTCGGTGGACCGCGGAGGGCTTGCTGGAGTTCGCCGGTCGTGCGGATGAGCAGGTGAAGATCCGTGGTTTCCGGATCGAGCCGGGCGAGGTGCAGGCCGTGGTGGCCGAGCATGTTGCGGTCGCTCAGGCCCTGGTGCTGGTCCGCGAGGACGTGCCCGGGGACAGGCGGTTGGTGGCCTATGTGGTGCCGGCTGCCGGTGACGGCGGGGAACTCGCGCAGGGTGTGCGGGAGTTCGTGGCGCGTCAGTTGCCGGAGTACATGGTGCCGTCGGCGGTGGTGGTGTTGGAGGCGCTGCC
>NZ_JBVHHY010000088.1:0-3583 GCF_055560835.1 Kitasatospora sp. NPDC023120
TTCGTGTGAAGCACCCGGTCCTCCCACCACGGGTCATCCGGGGCGGAGACCAGCGCGGCGACCTGCTCGCGCCTGGTCGGAGCAGGCAGCACCAGGCCGGTTCCAGCGGACGGCAGCGGCAGGCCGGGCGTAGGTCAAGGATGAACAACGGTGCAGCGCGACGACCGGCGAAGATGGCCGCGCCGGACGGCCGGTGGCGCGGTGCAGCGAGTGGTGGCGACGGCCAGGGACGGATGGTGGCGAACGCCAGCGGCGACCGCGGGAGTGGCCGCGCGCAGCACGGCGGGCGATGATCTGGGCAGCCACCTGGACCACTGAGCCGCCCACGAGCGTTCCAGGCAGTCTCCGCCAGTCGCGCAGCGGCTAGGGGTGCGGGCCCTGCTGGTCAGCCGGTGGGGCCGAGGCGGCTGAAGGCCCATCGGAGCACTTCCTGGTCGACGCGGGTGCGGCCGGTGCGTTGGAGGCCGGTGTGGGTGTGGGCGGTCAGGCGGGCCCAGTTGCGGAAGTTGCCGTGGGCTGCGTGTTGGTCGGCGAAGGCGATGTCGTCGGGGTCGGCGTCGGCCCAGATGGGGTGGTAGAGGGGGATGACGTCCAGGACCTCTTCGGGGGTGAGGCGGGCGAGGCGTTGCCAGATGAAGATCCTGGAGGAGAGCATCGGCTCCTTGCGCAGGGTCTGGTAGCAGCCTTCTCCGCCCACGAAGACGACGGCGAGCTGGGTGTAGGGGTCGTCCCAGAGGTAGCGGATGTATTCCAGCTGGTCGCTGGAGAGCCATTGGGCCTCGTCCAGGACGAGGGTGCGGGGGTGGGCGGCGAGTGCGGTCTTGAGGAGGTGGTCGAACTCGCTGGCGTAGCGCGGGGGCTGGCCCGGCAACCGGAGGCTGGTGAACAGTTCGTGGCGCACGGCGCGGGTGGTGGGGCGGGCGTGGAAGGTGATGCGGTGGATCTCTTCGCCGGGTTCGAGTTCGCGCAGGCAGCTGGTCACCGCGACGGTCTTGCCGAAGCCGGCGCCGCCGTGGATGCACATCATGGCTCGGGCGGTGATGGTGTCGGCGAGGTTCTCGCGCACGGTGAGCAGCGCGCGGGTGGCCACGAGGCGGGCTTGGGGCAGGGTGACGTACTGGTCGGTGGGTGCGGGCGGGAGGCGGCGGGTCAAGGGGTGTCCTGGTGGTCGGCTGGTGGGGTGGGGCGGGGGGCGGTTCTCACGGTGGCGGGGATGGGCCAGTCGGCGGGGGGCGGGGCGGGCGGGATAAGGTCCGGCAGGGCGAGGGCGGCGAGGTCGTTCTCGTGGTGGCGGGACAGTTCCCGGGTCGCCTCGGCGGCGGTGGCGGCGTCCAGGCGGCGTGGTGCGGTGGGGGTGGTGGCGGGGGCGAAGCGCTGGTGGCGCAGGTGCTCGGCGGCCTTGGCTTCGGTCCGCAGGCGCTGTGCGCGCCGGGTTCGGGCTCGGCGTAGCGCGGTGAGTTGTTCGGGGGTGGCCTCGTCGGCGAGGTGGGCGGTCCCGAGACGATGGCCGGCGGGGTCGCAGATTTCGATCTCGTGGGTGTGGTGGGGCATGAACCGGACCCTGACCTCGCGGCCTGCCTGTCCGGTCATCCAGTCGGCGAGGTAGTCGCGGTTGCGGAAGCGGACGCCGTGGCTGGTGATGACGCGGGTGCGGCCGTCGTCTTCGAGGGTGAAGGACCACAGGTCGGCGGGTGGGATGTCGGTGAGCGGTGTCGGGTCCTCTGCCAGGCCTGGAGCGGGGTGTGGCCGTTCAGGCCGGCCGGGTGGTGTTCGGTGTTCCACCAGGTGACGAAGGCCAGGACTTCGGCGGTGAAGTCCTCGAAGGACAGGGCGGGGGCGGTGGGAAGGCGGTCGGGGCGGCGGCGGGGCTGTTTGGTGCGGTGGCCGGGCAGGGCGGCGAACAGCATCCGCGTGGCGCTGCGGTTCAGGATCTCGATGCTGCCTTTCAGGTGGGGACTGTAGGCGGGGAGGTCGTCGACGGTCGTTCCGAACGCGTCGAACGCCGCGGTGACGGTACGGGAGAGGAAGTCCTTGCCGCGGTCGATCCGCACGGTCTCCGGCCGGCCCCCGACAGGTCCGTACTCTCCAGTGCGCAGCACCGCCGAGCGCAGCGCGACCAGAATCGAGGCACGTGACGGGACGCCCGGGGTCACCGCCACCCCCGTGATCGCCTTGGTCGCGCAGTCGATGAACCAGGTGACGTAGGGGCGTACCAGGCGTCCGCCGGCGGATACGCGTAGCGGGGCCTGGACGTGGTCGCCCTCCCAGGTGTGGTTGCGCCAGGTGCGGGGGCGTTTGCCGAACACGTCGAAGGCGCGGGCTGCGTCGGGGCCCTTGCGGTAGCCGGCCAGCTCCCCCGCCGTCAGGTCGCGGCGCACCGCGCGCAGGAACGTCGCCAGCGACGGCACCCGTTCCAGCGCGGGGACCGCGGCCGGTGGCGCACCGCCCGGAATGGCCGGGGCCGCCGGAAGAGGCGGGGATGGCGGAGGGACGGTTCCGCCGGCCGCGGCGTCGGAGGCGGTGGCTGCGGCGTCGGGGGCGGTGGCCGCGCGGGCGAGGAGTTCGCGGTGGACCGCCGAGGCGTTGCCGCGCCAGTATGCGAGCAGCAGCCGCAGCTGCGGGGTGATCTCGAACCGGTCCGCGTGGCGTGCCCCGGGAGCGTCGGCCGCGGTGCCGGAGGCGGTGGCCGCCTGGGCCAGCCACCGCCAGACCGTCCGGTCGGACACGGCGAGGCACTGCGCCGTCGTGCGGACGTGCGCGCGGGTGAGCCGCCCCTCGGCGCGCAGAGCAAGCAGACGGCGCACCGCGGGAGCCCGCAGGGCCTTCAACGACACCGCGTCCAGCGCAGGCTCGGCCTCGCCCCCTGCGGGCACGGGCACGGGAATGAGGCTGGGTGGGATGGAGGCGGCGCTGTCAGGGGCGGGGATGTCCACCGGGGTCCTTTCGGCATACGGGGGTGCTCGGCACGGCCGCCCGGGGGACGAGGGGCACGGCGGTGGGGTGGCGGGGGTCAGGGGTGGGGGCCGAGACGGGAGCAGGCCCTGTCCAGCAGCGCCCGGTCGACACCGGTGTCGACCGGGCGCTGGTCCAGAGCCGCGTAGGCGTGGGAGGTGATCTTCGCCCAGGTCCGGAAGTTCCCCCGCGCCAAGGTCTCGTCCGCGTGCAGCAGATCGGCGTCGGCCGCGGTGTGCCACAGCGGGTGGAACAGGCGCAGCACAGTAGGGATCTGAGAGGGTTCCAGGCGCGGGACGTGCTGCCAGGTCAGTACCCGGGAAGCCAGTGCGGGGGCGCGGGCCAGTGTGCGCTCCGCGCCGGCCCCGCACAGCACCAGCGACATCTGGGTGGTCGGGGCGTCCACGAGCAGGCGCAGGTAGTCGAGCTCGGGGGCGGCGATGCGCTGGACGTCGTCGATCAGCAGCACGCCGGGGGTCGTGAAGGCGTCGATGAGCGCGCGGTCGGCCGCGTCCGTGCGGTTCGTCAGCGCGGCGGCCGGCAGGCCGAAGGCGGTCAGCAGCGCGGCGCGCAGCTGCGGAAGGGCCGGCTTCACCGCCACCTGCGCCAGGCGGACCGGCACACGGCGCGG
>NZ_JBVHHY010000089.1:0-3525 GCF_055560835.1 Kitasatospora sp. NPDC023120
GATCCGGTCGCCCTCGACGGCCAGGCGGCCGCCCTCGGCGACGACGCCGTCGGGCAGGACCAGGCGGGCTCCGGCCAGGGCGGTACGGTCACGGTCCGCGGTGGTCACGCGGTCACCTCCAAGGAGAGCAGGTCCCAGGCGAGCAGGCCCGCGCCCAGGGACGCGGCGGTGTCTTTGAGCATGGCGGGAACGACTTCCGGGAGCATCTGGAAGGTCAGACGCTCGGTGACCGCCGCGCGCAGCGGGGTGAAGAGCGTGTCGCCGGCCTCGGCCAGCCCGCCGCCGACGATCACCGTCGATGGGTCGAGCAGGCTCTGGGCGAGGATGATGCCGTCGGCCAGGGCGTCGACGGTCCGCTGCCAGACGGCGAGGGCGCGGTCGTCCCCGGCGTCCACCGCGGCGGCGCAGGATGCCGCGTCGGCGTCGGGGTCGCCGCTGGCCTCGGCCCAGGCGCGGGAGACGGCGGAGGCGGAGGCCAGGGTCTCCAGGCAGCCGCGGGCGCCGCAGCCGCACTGCGGGCCGCCCGGGCGGACCACGACGTGGCCGATCTCGCCGCCGTAGCCGTGCGCGCCCGCCTCGATCCGGCCGTTGATGCCGATGGCGCCGGCGATGCCGGTCCCGAGGGCGATGAACAGGAAGCGGTCGACGCCCCGACCGGCACCGAGCCGGCCCTCGGCCAGGCCGCCCGAACGCACGTCGTGGCCGAGGGCCACCGGCATCGGGGCGCCGTCGGGGCCGGCCAGGCGCTCGCCGAGGAGCCGCCGCAGGGGCAGCTCCCGCCAGCCGAGGTTGGCGGAGAAGACCGCGATGCCGTTCTTCTCGTCGATCGTGCCCGGGACGGCGACACCGGCCGCGAGCGGAGCGACGCCGAAGCGGCTGCGGCCCTCGTCCGCCAGGGCGGCGGCGAAGTCGAGGATGGCGGTGACCACGGCGTCCGTGCCGTGCTCCCGCCCGGTCGGTCGGCGTGCCTCGAACAGCACGGAGCCGTCCTGGGCGAGCAGCGCGGCCTTCATGCCGGTGCCGCCTACATCGAGTGCGATGACGTGCTTCACGGAGGACAGTTTCCCTTGGTGGACAGAAGAGGTCTAGTCCAGTTGTCGGATTGGTCTGGTCCATACTGGGTGAGCTTTGTCGCAGCTGCGGCGGTGTGCGGCGCTTTGGGGCGGGGGCGCGGCGGGGGCGTACGGGGGTGAATCGGGGGCGGGTGTTGCGCATCGTGCAACGACCTCGGGCACTTCGATAACTACTGGGGCGGCTCGGGTCAGTGGTGTGGACCAGTGGTCGGCGGGTTTGGCAGTGTGGCGCGTCCCCCCTGCCGGAGTCCCTCGTTCCGGCGGCAGTTCTTCCCCCTAAGGCGGTACCCGCGTTGAACAGGCGCGTCCACGTTCCCACCCGTGTGCTCGGCAGTGTGCTGGCCGGAGCACTGGTACTCACCGCGGTCGGCGGGTGCAGCGGGCAGGACGACGGGACCGTCACCCTCAAGCTGGTCGCCGCGGACTACGGGGAGAACGCGGAGACCGGTTCCAAGCGCTACTGGGACGGCGTCGCCAAGGCCTTCGAGGCCGCCAACCCCAAGATCAAGGTCAGCGTCGAGGTGGACAGCTGGACCGAGATCGGCAAGAAGGTCGAGGACATGATCGCGGCCGGCAAGTCGCCGGACCTGCTGCAGACCGGCGGCTTCGCGGACCAGGTCGCGGCGGACCGGCTGTACCCGGCGTCGGACGTGCTCTCGATGGATACCCAGACCAACTTCCTGGACACCTTCACGCACGCCGGGCAGGTGCTCGGGAAGCAGTACGGGATCCCGTTCGTGTCCTCGTCGCGGGTGCTCTTCTACAACAAGGCGGTGTTCCGGCAGGCGGGGATCGCGCAGCCGCCCGCCACCTGGAACGAGCTGAAGCAGGACGCGGAGAAGATCAAGGCCAAACTGCCGGGGGTCACGCCGTACGGGCTTCCGCTGGGGCCGGAGGAGGCGCCGGCCGAGTCCATGCTGTGGACGCTGAGCGGCGGCGGGAGCATCTCCGACGACGTGGGCAACTACACCATCGACAGCACCCAGAACCAGGCGACCTTCGGCTGGCTCAAGAGCAACCTCGTGAGCACCGGGCTGACGTACCCGGACCCGGGGAAGATGAACCGCACGCCGGTGTTCCAGGACTTCGCGTCCGGGAAGGTCGCGATGCTGAACGGGCACCCGACCCTGCTGCGGATGGCGACCGCCGGGAACATCGACTTCGGGACGGCGCCGATCCCCAAGAAGGACGGCGTGGGGCGGACCGGGAGCCTCGGGGTCGCGGACTGGATGATGGCGTTCAAGGCCAACGGGCACAAGAACGAGATCAAGAAGTTCCTGTCGTTCGTCTACAGCCGGGACAACCAGCTGAAGTTCGACGAGCAGTACAACCTGCTGCCGGTCACCCAGGACGCGTTCAACCAGATGTCGACGGACCCGAAGCACGCGGACCTCAAGCAGTTCGCGGTCGGGCTGACCAATGCGAGCTTCTACCCGTTCGGGGACCCGGCCTGGGGCGAGGTCAGCAACCGGATCAAGGCGGGGATCGGGCAGGCGGTGACCGGGGACCCGAAGCAGGTGCTCGGGGGGCTGCAGGACGCGGCGGTCAAGGAGGCGGCGCGGGTCCGCCAGTAGCGGTCTCCTCGCCGGACCGCCGTGGTCAGGGGAGTGTGATGGCGTAGGCCTTTCGGAGCGTCTCGTGGACGGTCCAGGTGGTGCGGTCGCCCTCGCGCAGGACGGCGCAGTCACCGGGGCCGACCTCCAGGGTCGGGCCGCCTTCGACCTCGATGGTGGCCCGGCCGCTGAGGACCACGAACATCTCGTCGGCCTCGACGTCGGTGACCACACCGGGAGTGATCTGCCAGATGCCGCGCAGGTGGCGGCCGTCGGCGGACTCGGAGAGGACCTTGCCGGTGACCTCGGGGGTGCCGGAGACGATCTGGGACGGGTCGAGCGGGTCGGGGTCGAGGTCGGCGGCGGGGATGTGCAGGGCGAAGCTGGGCGTGGGCGTGGGTGTGGGTGTGGGTGTGGGTGCGGTCGGCAGGGGTGTGGTCATGGGGGTGACGTTAGCGGGGGCGGGTGTGTGACGGGGGGAGCAGTGTGTGTCGGGGGCGGGCTGGAGAATGACACTCCGTAGTGGTGGACGGAGGTGGGCTCGGTGGGTGAGCTGAGTGAGCGGGACCGGGCGGTGCTGGCGCTGGAGGGGCGGCAGTGGCGGACGGCGGGGGCCAAGGAGCGGGCGATCCGGGAGGAGCTGGGGCTCTCCTCTACGCGGTACTACCAGCTGTTGAACGCGTTGCTGGACCGGGAGGAGGCGTTGGCGCATGCGCCGGTGTTGGTGAATCGGTTGCGGCGTGTGCGGGACGCTCGGCGCGGGGCTCGGTGAGGGGGGGGTGTTGGTGCTGGGGGGCTCTCGGAGGGGGTGGGGGGCTTTCGGGAGGGTGGGTGCCGGGGGCGGCTCCGGGGGTGGTCGCTCCGAGGGGCTGGATGATTTTCCGACTGCCGGTGCTGTG
>NZ_JBVHHY010000090.1:0-3486 GCF_055560835.1 Kitasatospora sp. NPDC023120
TGATCAGGCGAAGGCCGCTTCCGTGTACGGGAGTTACCGATACGAGTGATCAAGTTCGGCAGCCCGTTCGAGGCTACTGCTTAAAGATCAAGCTAGGGCGTGTTTCGAAAGTGCTGGTCATAGCCACTCGTTGATGGCTGCGACCAGCACGGTCGCTTCGTAGCGGCCGGCGAGTTCGTCGTATCTGGCGACTACCCTGCGGTGGTATTTGAGGCCGCCGGGGGTGAGCTCCCCCGGGCTACCCGATAGTTCCAAGAGCCGTCCCCAAAAAGACCACGCCACTACGCCCGTACTCGGCGATCATGGCAGCCATGACCGATGCAACTGGACCGGAGCCGCTGGGCATATGTCTCGTGGCCAATATCGCCCAGGAGACCAGCCATGGCGAAGGTGGGCTGGAGATCCGTAAGGGGCTGCGGCACTTTGCGCCGGGGGCGAAGGTGTGGATAGCACCGCCGGCCTGGGGCGATGGCGGCGAACGCGTCATTGTGGCTGGACGCCATCGGGGTAACCACCGTCGCTACATGCGGATCGTGATCGAGAGCCGATTCCTGGTGAACTTCCGGGTCCGTGCCGTCTACAGCCCGGCGCTGGTGCGTGCGTTGACAGAGGCGGAGCCTGGTGAGGAGAAGGAGTTCGGCGCCCACTTCCTGTGGCCCCTGGAACAGGCGGAGAGCTGGGCGCGGTCCTGGAACACACCGAAGATGGAGGCCCGGGTGGACGGCCACCGCAGTCGTGCCCACCTGGTCACCGATCCTCCGCCCATGGAGCTGCAGCTCGACGGCGTCACCTACTACCTGGCTCATTTCAATGCCCGTGGGGCCCGCTACTCGCCGGAGCCGCCACCGGCGGAGCCGTCGCCGACGACTGGCTGAGGAAAGCGACCGGCTCCTTTCCGAAGTGGATCAAGGTCATGCGATGATCACGTTCCATGGTTCGGGGAGATCTGACGGACACCCAATGGGCAGTGCTGGAACCGCTGCTGCCGCGCTCAAGTGCGTCTACATGGCCGTCATGAGCCTGGACCCCGCCGGCACCGGCCGCAAGCGCTGGACCATGCGCTGGAAGCCCGCACTCCAGGCCTTCGACATCGCCTTCGACGGCCGGCTCTCCGTCGGCCGCCGCTAACTCACACAACACGAGATACACCAGTCGCTGGGCTCTTACAAGATTTTCGTAACCAGTGATCGCTTCAACTCGCCTATGGTGTCGCCTGGTTGGCGGTGAGACGCTGTCTGGGTGTGTTGTCGTGGTGGGGGACTTGCTGCCGCAGCTGGCCGCGGTGCAGGTCGAGCGCGTGGAGGCCAGCGGGGATCTACTGAGGATCACTGCCCGGACCAGGGATGACGTGCCGGCGGCGTGTCCGTTGTGCGGACAGTCGTCCAACTGGGTGCACTCTCGATACGAGCGGCATGTCGCGGACGAGGCGGTGGGCGGTCGGGCGGTCGTGATCGACCTATCGGTGCGCCGCCTGTACTGCGAGAACCCAGCCTGCGAGAAGATCACCTTCGCCGAGCAGATCGACGGGCTGACCCGGCGTTACCAGCGTCGCACTCCTGCTCTACAGAAGGTGGTCGACGCGGTCGCCGTGGCACTGGCCGGGTCGGCCGGGGCCCGCCTGCTGGGCGTGCTGCACCACGTGCTTACCTGGGCGGGCGTGCTGAACTGTCTGATGCGCATCAGCCTGCCCGCCCGGGTCGTCCCGCGGGTGCTGGGCATCGACGAGTTCGCCCTGCGCCGGGGCCACCGCTACGCCACCATCCTGATCGATGCCGCCACCGGCGAGCGCGTCGAGGTCCTGCCGGACCGCAAGATGGAGACGGTGACCGCCTGGCTGAAGGCCCACCCTGGTATCGAGGTGGTCTGCCGGGGCGGCGCCGGGGGCTTCGCCCAGGCCACCACCGATGCCGACCCCACGATCACTCAAGTTTGCGACCGCTGGCACCTGTGGCACGGCCTGGCCGGGGCTGCTCAGAAGGAAATCGCAGCCCACAGCGCATGCTGGGCCAAGGCCGGGCCGCCCCTTCGGGAAGGCACCCGCGCCGCTACCACCCTCGAGCGGTGGCAGCAGGTCCACCAACTCCTCGATGCCGGTGTCGGCCTGCTGGAATGCGCCCGCCGTCTGGGCCTCGCACTGAACACGGTCAAGCGCTACGCCCGCCACACCGAGCCCGAGCGCATGGTGCGGCCACCCCTCTACCGACCCACCCTGGTCGACCCCTACCGCGACCACCTGCGCCGACGCCGGGCCGAGGACCCCGCAGTGCCCGTCACCCACCTCCTGCGCGAGATCAAAGAACTGGGCTACACCGGCAGCGCGAACCTCCTGGTCCGCTACATCAACCAGGGCCGGGTCGAGGCCGACCGCGCCAGCCTCTCCCCGCGCAAGGCCGCCCGCCTCCTGCTCACCGACCCCAACCACCTGCACGAGGACCAGCGAGTGCTCCGCGACCAACTCGCCGGAGCCTGCCCGGAGATGGCTGCCCTGGCAGACGCCGTAGTCGACTTCGCCGCCCTCCTCGCCCCGAAACCGGCCAATGCCCAGGCGCTGACCGGATGGATCACACGGGTCCGGGCGGCGGATCTGCCGTTCCTGCACGCCTACGCCACCGGCCTCGAGCGCGACCGCGCCGGCGTCGACCACGCCCTCACCTTGCCATGGCACAACGGCCGCACTGAGGGCGTCAACAACAAGATCAAGCTGCTCAAGCGGCAGACCTACGGCCGCGCCGGACACCGCCTTCTACGCCAGCGCATCCTGCTCAGCTGACCAGAGCCGAGGGCGATCACCGACTACGAAAATCTTGTAAGAGCCGAAGACCGTACAGACCCGGGTCGCCGGGGCGTGGGCCGGGAATCGGCTTGGGCTCAGTGAGGACATCGATCAGGGCGTCGGCGCCGGCGACGATGCCTGAGCCCACGGTGGCAGCGGTGCCAACGGCAACCGTAGCGCCTTCGACGACCACGGTAGAGACAACGGCCGTGCCGACGGTGACGATGGTGTCAGTGAGGAAGTCGATGGGGCTGGGGTTGGCGTGCGGGCGGTCGTGGTCGTTGAGCGGGCCCTTGACTGTTGGGGGCTTGGGCCTGGGCAGGGTCGGACCGGGGGATGGGCGCGGTCTGGGGCGCTTGCGGGGCGGTGTCGGCTTGTGGCGGCCTCCGCCGCCTGAGCCGCCTCCGCGAATGATCGTCCCGAGTTCACCAGTTGAAGTAATATTCCCGAGTCCACTTGTTGATGTCGGTCCGCTTGAGGGCGCCGACCGATACCCGGGGCCGCCACAGTCAGTTGTCCACCAGTACTTGTCGCAGTTGATCTGCGACCCCGAGTCAAACGAATAGAAATTATTCTCGTTCTCTTCGTCGATTACCCGCTTCATTACTTCACATTGGAGCCGAGGCTGGCTCGGGCCGCGTCCCGGGCGGGTCGGACACCATGGTGCGCGACCCGCCCTCGTACGAGACCCACCCGCTGCCTACATCGTTTCC
>NZ_JBVHHY010000091.1:0-3356 GCF_055560835.1 Kitasatospora sp. NPDC023120
GCGACCGGCGACAAGAACCCGTCCAGCACATACACCCGCACATTCGGGTTCGGCCCACCGATCGACGGCTCCCCGGACACCAGGCCACCGGTCATCGTCGCGCACACCGTCACCTCCGTCGGACCGTACGCGTTCACGAACCGACGACCGACCGCGAACCGCTCCACCAACTCCGCACCCAGCGCCTCACCCGCCGACACCAACGTCGACACCGACGCCAGATCCTGCGACGCCAACACACTCAGCGCGGCCGGCGGCAGCGTCGCATGCGTCACCCCGTACCGCGCCACCACCCCGGCCAGCCCCGCACCCGGCAGAAGCTCCTCCCCCGACGCCACCACCAAAGCAGCGCCCGAGCACAACGCCATCAACAACTCCCACGTCGCCGCATCAAACCCCGCCGACGCGAACTGCAACACCCGGCTACCCGCACCAACCCCAAGCCGCTCCACCTGCGCCACCGCCAGGTTCACCGCACCCGCATGAACCAGACCCACACCCTTCGGCACACCCGTCGAACCCGACGTGTAGATCACATACGCCAGACCCTCCGACTCCACCGACACCACGGGTGCCGACACCGGAGCCATCTCCAGCGCCATCTGCACCAGCGGCGCGTCCACCAGCACCACCGGCACCGACCCGGGAACCACCGCCACACAAGCCTGCGAGGAAACCACGCACACCGCCCGGCCGTCGGCCACCATGAACGCGATCCGCTCAGCCGGCGCCTGCGGGTCGATCGGCAGGTACGCCGCCCCGGCCTTCAGCACCGCCAGCAGCGCCACCACCAGCTCGACACCGCGCTCCAAGCAGACCGCGACCACCGACTCCGCACCCACACCACGATCCACCAGGTGATGCGCCAGACGGTTCGCCCGCTCATCCAACTCGCGGTACGTCAGCTCGACACCCTCACCCACCACGGCAATCGCATCCGGCGCCTCCGCCACCCGAGCCGCGAACACCCCCGGAACCGTCGACCCCGGCACCTCGAGACCGGTGTCATTCCACTCCATCAACACCCGACGACGCTCGGTCTCGTCCAACACGGCCACCTTGCTCAGCGGGAGGTCGGAGCCTGAGTCCAGCGCGCTCTCCAGAGCGGCCACCAGGTTCTCGATGCCCGAGTGCAGCAGACCGCAGACGGCCTCCGGGGAGACCGGCGCGACGGTACTGACGACCAGTCGGAAGTCGGCTCCCAGGTCGTCGATCGCCACGGTGAGGGGATAGTTGGTGCGCTCCCGGCTGAAGACGACGTCGATGCCGTCCGAGATGGCGGCCTGCCGGGCCGGGCCCTGGCTGTGCCGGTAGGTGAAGAGCGAGGTGAACAGCGGCCGGTCCCCCGCCACCCCGCTGGCGCGCTGCGCCAGCGTCAGCGGCGCGTGCTCGTGCTCCAGCAGTTCGGCCAGCATCCCGCGCATCCCGGAGACGGCCGCGGCCGCACCGAGCCCGTCCAGGCGCACACGGACCGGCAGGGTGTTGATGAACGGGCCAGGCACCCGGTCAGCGCCGGCGCCGGCGTTCATCCGGCCGAACAGCACCGTGCCGAACACCACGTCGTCACGGCCGCTGACCGCCGCCAGCACGCGCGCCCACGCCACGTGCAGCACGGTCGCCGGGCTGGCACCCAGTCGCCGCGCCACCTCGCGCAAGCGCTCCGCCACCGTCCCGTCCACGTCCGACCGGATCCGGACCGAGTCCGAACCGTCACCGCGCACGTCCACCAGGCCGAACGGCGCGGTCGGCTCGGTGACATCGCCCAGCAGCTCGGCGAAGAACCGCTCGTGCTCTGCCTGGGCCACCCCACCGCGCGCCTGCGCCACGAAGTCGCGGAACGGCAGCGGCTGCGCCAGCGTGTCGGCCTGACCGGCCAGGATCGCCCGCACCTCACCGACCAGCACCTCCAGCGCTGTGTGGTCACGGACCAGCTGGTGGATCTGCAGCATCCCGAGCCACCGCTCGGTACCCGGCACCGCCGCAGCCCGGATCCCGAGCAGCGGGGCGTGACCGACGTCCATCGACGGACCACCGGCCGCCAGCAGCTCGGCTGCCGGGTCCTCCGCGGCCGGGTCCAGCGCGACCTCGGTCACCGGCAGCACGGCGTGACGCCACACCACCTGGACCGGCTCGCGCAGGCCCTCCCACACCACACCGGTGCGGTAGATGTCATGCCGGTCAACCACCTGCTGCAGCGCACCCGCGAACGCGTCCAGCCGCTCCCGCGAGTCGAAGCCCAGCACGATCGGCAGCACATACACATCACTACCGCTGTGGGAACCCAGCAGGTGGTGGAAGAGCAGACCCTCCTGCAGCGGCGCCAGCGGATACACATCCGCGACGTTCGCCGCGCCGCCCTCGACGCTCGCGACCACCCGCTCCAGCTCCGCGGCGGACAGCTCCACCAGCGGCAGCATCTCCGGAGTGATCTCCCGAGCACCCTCGGGGATCGCGTTCGGCGGCACCACGACCAGCTCCGGACCGGCCACCGCCGCCAGGCTAGCCACAGTCGGCGTCACGAACAACGCCCGCACCGACACCGACACACCACGCCCGCGCAGCTTCTCCACCAGCGACACCGCCAGCAGCGAATGACCACCCAGCATGAAGAAGTCGTCGTCGACCCCCACGCTCTCCAGACCCAGCACCTCGGCGAACGCCTGGCAGAGAATCTCCTCGCGGGCGGTCGCCGGTCCGCGGCCACGCGCGGCAGCGCCGGCAGCGTAGTCGGGGGCGGGCAGGGCGCGGCGGTCGAGCTTGCCGTTGCCGGTCAGCGGCAGCGCGTCCAGCACCACCACGGCCGACGGGACCATGTACTCCGGAAGCCGCTCGCCGACGAACTTCCTGACGGCAGCGGACAGTTCGGCGTGGTCCGTTTCCTCGTCGTCGGCGACGGCATACGCCACCAGGCGCACGTCACCCGGCACGTCCTCGCGAGCGACCACAGCGGCCTGGGCGACCGCCGGGTGCCCGGCGATGACCGCCTGGACCTCGCCCGGCTCGATGCGGAAGCCGCGCACCTTGACCTGGTCGTCCGCGCGGCCCAGGAACACCACCTGGCCATCCGCCGTCCAGCGCGCCCGGTCACCCGTGCGGTACATGCGGCCACCCGTAAACGGGTCCGCGACGAACCGCTCGGCCGTCAGACCCGCGCGTCGCACATAGCCGCGCGCCACACCGGCACCCGCGATGTACAACTCGCCGACCACGCCCGGCGCCACCGGCGAGAGGTACTCGTCCAGCACATACAGGCGGGAGTTGGCGATCGGACGACCGATCGGCACCACACCAGCGGCCGTCAGCCCCGACGTCAGCCGGGTCGTCGCCACACCGATCGTCGCCTCGGTCGGACCGTA
>NZ_JBVHHY010000092.1:0-2031 GCF_055560835.1 Kitasatospora sp. NPDC023120
TCAGAGCGAGAAGACCTCTTCGATCAGTGCCTGCTGCTCGGCGGCGTGTCGCTTGGCGGAGCCGACCGCGGGGGAGGAGGCCGTCGTGCGGGCGACACGGCGCAGGCGGGAGTCGCCGGCGCTGCGGCCGATGACGACCTGGAGGTGGTCGACCAGGTTCATCGCGATGAACGGCCAGGCACCCTGGTTGTCCGGTTCCTCCTGCGCCCAGACGAACTGGACGTCGTCGCCGTAGCGGGCCAGCTCCTCCTGGAGCTCGGCCACCGGCAGCGGGTAGAGCCGCTCGACCCGGACGATCGCGGTGTCGGTGACGCCGCGCTCGGTGCGGGCGGCCTCCAGGTCGTAGTAGAACTTGCCGGCGGTGATGACCACCTTGCGGACCTGTGCCGGGTCGACGGTGGTGTCGCCGATGACCGGGCGGAACGAGCCGGACAGGAACTCCTCGGTCGCACTCGCCGCGGCCTTCAGACGCAGCATCGACTTCGGGGTGAAGACGACCAGCGGCTTGTGGTGCGGGTTGTGCGCCTGCCAGCGCAGCAGGTGGAAGTAGTTCGACGGCAGGGTCGGCATGGCGACCGTCATGTTGTTCTGCGCGCACAGCTGGAGGAAGCGCTCCGGGCGGGCGGACGAGTGGTCCGGGCCCTGGCCCTCGTAGCCGTGCGGCAGCAGCAGGGTGACGCCGGAGTGCTGGCCCCACTTCTGCTCGGCGGAGGCGATGTACTCGTCGACCATGGTCTGCGCGCCGTTGACGAAGTCGCCGAACTGCGCCTCCCACATGACCAGCGCGTTCGGGCGGGTCAGCGAGTAGCCGTACTCGAAGCCCATGGCCGCGTACTCCGACAGCAGGCTGTCGTAGACGGTGTAGCGGGCCTGGTCCTCGGTGAGGTACTGCAGCGGGGTGTAGTCCTCGCCGGTCTTGCGGTCGATCAGGACGGCGTGCCGCTGGCCGAAGGTGCCGCGGCGGCTGTCCTGGCCGGCCAGGCGGACCGGGTGGCCCTCCATGAGCAGCGAGCCGATGGCGAGGGTCTCGCCCATCGCCCAGTCGATGGTGTTGTCCTCGACCGAGGCGGCGCGGCGCTGCAGCTGCGGCAGCAGGCGCGGGTGGACGGTCAGCCAGTCCGGCAGGTTGACCTGCGAGGCGGCGATCCGCTTGACCATCTCCTGGGAGATGCCGGTCCGGATGGAGACCGGGAAGTCGGCGACCGGCTTGCCGGCGGGGGCCCCGGCCGGCGCCTGGGCGGCGTCGCGGACCTCGGCGAAGACCTTCTCCAGCTGGCCCTGGAAGTCCTGGAGCGCCTGCTCCGCCTCTTCCATGGTGATGTCGCCGCGACCGATCAGGCCCTCGGTGTACAGCTTGCGCACCGAGCGCTTCTTGTCGATCAGGTCGTACATCAGCGGCTGGGTGAACGACGGGTTGTCGGCCTCGTTGTGACCGCGGCGGCGGTAGCAGATGAGGTCGATCACCACGTCCTTGTGGAATTCCTGGCGGAACTCGAAGGCGAGCCGCGCGACGCGGACCACGGCCTCCGGGTCGTCGCCGTTCACGTGGAAGATCGGGGCCTCGATCATGCGGGCCACGTCGGTGCAGTACATCGAGGAGCGCGAGGACGCCGGGGCGGCGGTGAAGCCGACCTGGTTGTTCACCACGACGTGCACGGTGCCGCCGGTGCGGTAGCCGCGCAGCTGCGACATGTTCAGGGTCTCCGCGACGACGCCCTGGCCGGCGAAGGCCGCGTCGCCGTGGATCTGGATCGGCAGCACCGGGAAGGTGGTGCCGCCCTGGTCCAGGATGTCCTGCTTGGCGCGGGCGATGCCCTCGACGACCGGGTCCACGGCCTCCAGGTGGGAGGGGTTCGCGGCGAGCGAGACCTTGATGGTCTCGCCGTCCAGGCCGGTGAAGGTGCCCTCGGAGCCCAGGTGGTACTTGACGTCGCCGGAGCCGTGCATCGACTTCGGGTCGAGGTTGCCCTCGAACTCGCCGAAGATCTTGCCGTACGGCTTGCCGACGATGTTGGCCAGCACGTTCAGGCG
>NZ_JBVHHY010000092.1:2129-3348 GCF_055560835.1 Kitasatospora sp. NPDC023120
GGCCGACGTACTTGGTCTGCAGGAAGGTCTCGAAGGCCTCGGCCGAGTTCAGCCGGCGCAGGATCCGCAGCTGCTCCTCGCGCTCGGGCTTCGTGTACGGCTTCTCCAGGCGCTCCTGCAGCCACTTGCGCTGCTTCGGGTCCTGGATGTGCATGTACTCGATGCCGACGGTGCGGCAGTAGGTGTTGCGCAGCAGGCCGAGGATGTCGCGGAGCTTCATCATCTTCTGGCCGCCGAAGCCGCCGACCGCGAACTCGCGTTCCAGGTCCCACAGGGTGAGGCCGTGGGTGGTGACGTCCAGGTCGGGGTGCTTGCGCTGCTTGTACTCCAGCGGGTCGGTGTCGGCCATGAGGTGGCCGCGGACCCGGTAGGAGTGGATCAGCTCCATGACGCGGGCGGTCTTGTTGACCTCGTCGTCGTGGGTGGTGGCGACGTCGGTGGCCCAGCGGACCGGCTCGTACGGGATCCGCAGCGACTCGAAGATCTCGTCGTAGAAGCCGTTCTCGCCGAGCAGTAGGCGGTGGATCTCGCGCAGGAACTCGCCGGACGCCGCGCCCTGGATGACGCGGTGGTCGTAGGTCGAGGTCAGCGTCATGATCTTGGAGACGCCGAGGCGGGCCAGGGTCTCCGGGGCGGAGCCCTGGAACTCGGCCGGGTACTCCATGGCGCCGACGCCGACGATGGTGCCCTGGTTCTGCATCAGGCGCGGCACGGAGTGCACGGTGCCGATGCCGCCGGGGTTGGTCAGCGAGACCGTGACGCCGGTGAAGTCGTCCATGGTCAGCTTGTTGGCGCGGGCCCGGCGGACGATGTCCTCGTAGGCCTGCCAGAAGCCGAAGAAGTCGAGGGTCTCGGCCTTCTTGATGGCCGCGACGACGAGCTGACGGTCACCGTTCGGCTTGACCAGGTCGATGGCCAGGCCGAGGTTGACGTGCTCCGGCTTGACCAGGAAGGCCTTGCCGTCCTCCACCTTGTAGCTGTGGTTCATGCCCGGGGCGGCCTTGATGGCCTGGACCAGGGCGTAACCGATCAGGTGGGTGAAGGAGACCTTGCCGCCGCGGGCGCGCTGCAGGTGGTTGTTGATGACGATGCGGTTGTCGATCAACAGCTTCGCCGGAACGGCGCGGACCGAGGTCGCGGTCGGCACCTCCAGCGAGGCGTCCATGTTGGCGGCGACGGCCTTCGCCGGGCCACGCAGCTGGACCAGCTCGGGGCCGGC
>NZ_JBVHHY010000093.1:0-2757 GCF_055560835.1 Kitasatospora sp. NPDC023120
CTTGTCCTTGATCGACGCGATGGCCTTCTTGGATGGCTTGGTGTAGACGTAGTGCTTCGTGGTGCCTCGCTTCCGTTGGCGGCGGATGTTGTGCCGTCGGGTAGCCGGGGCCCATTGCTGGACCCCGGCCCCCTCAGAACCGGGCGTGCCCGCTTTCCAGGCACCACGGCTCAAGCAAGCCCCGAGGACGACGAGGTTTCCGCGTCGGCGTCATGGCTGGTGCACCGTCTTTCCGGCAAGGATCTGCCGTCGGCAGTGCGCGTGGAGGAGTCGGTAGAAGGTCCGGTCCTGGCCGTCGACCTGTTCGACGATGTGCTGTTTGGCCAGCACTCGCCGGACGGTCATGAACCACTGTTCCCACTCGCGTGGGCTGCGCGGCTCGTGCTCGGCGTGCAGTAGGAACTCCCCGCATGCGGGACAGCGTCCGCCTTGGCTTCGCAGAAGCCGGGCGGTGTGCTCGTCCACGGGCGGGGCCTTCTTCTTGCGCCGCCGTTCGGTCCGGTACTCGGCCAGGGCGGGGTCATCCGGAGATGCTCCGCCGAGGACCGGGATGTGCCGGACGATCTTCGTCCAGGCGAACTTGGTGAGGTAGGCGCCGCTGTTGCGGTCGCCGAATACCCACCGGTCCTGCCGGGACTTGTGGAACTCGCCGAAGTACCGGGTCGCGACCCAGCCCCTCGACTTGTTCGGATGCGAGCGTCTGGCCCACCGGTAGGTGAGGTGCCAGACATGGTGGTCCAGGCCGGTGAAGACCCGGCCGGAAACCACGCTCCGGTAGTAGGCCGACCATCCCCGGACGACCGGGTTGAGCCGGAACACCACCGCGGCCGCGTTCGCGCCGTGCATGGAACGCACGTCGGCGGTGAGCCGCTTCCGGAGCCGCTTGACCGACTCCTTGCTGGGGGTGATGAGCAGTTTTCCACTGCCCTGCCGATCGACTCGGCGGCGGATGTCGAAGCCCAGGAACGAGAACCCGTCCTCAACGTGGACGATGCGTGTCTTGTCCTCGTTGAAGCGGAGCCCCCTCGGCTCCAGCCACGCCGTGAGATTGGCCTTGACCTGCTCGGCCTGTTCACGGCTGTGGCACATCGCCACGTAATCGTCGGCGTATCTGACCAGCACAGGGCATCCCCTGACCGTCTCAGCGTCGCTACGGACGCTCGGCCGGTAGCGGACCCCTGCCGCGTGCTCCATTCCGTGCAGGGCCACGTTCAGCAGCACGGGGCTGATCACACCGCCTTGGGGAGTTCCCTCCTCCGTCGGTGTGAACTCGCCGAACTCGATCACGCCGGCCTTCAGCCAGGCACGGACCATGCCCCGTGCGGGGAAGGTTCCGAGACTGTCGAGAAGGTGATCGTGGTCGATCCGGTCGAATGCCCCGGCCAGGTCCGCGTCCAGGATCCATCGGCGCTTGCTGCGGTTGCCGCAGAGCGTCTTGAAGATGACCTCGATCGCGTCGTGGCAGCCCCGTCCGGGCCGAAATCCGTAGGACCTCGGCTCGAACCGGGCCTCCCACTCGGGTTCCAGGGCGTTCTTCACGCGTGCTTGCTGCACGCGGTCCGCGAGCACCGGAATCCCCAGGGGGCGCTGTTTCCCGTTCGCCTTCGGGATGAAGACCCGCTTGACCGGCAGGACTTCGAGGGGCGAGGCATGGCGGTGCAACCGCTCCGCCAGCTCCCCTCGATCGCGGGAGGTCAAGGCGACCTCTCCGTCGACGCCCGCCGTCTTGCGGCCAGCATTGCGCTGCGTGACCTGCCGCACGCTGACCAGCGTGTTGCTTCGGCTCCGCAGCATCAGCTTCTGCAGATTGCGGACCTTCTTGAGGTCCCCTTCCCTCGTCGCCTTGAAGATCCTCTGCCTCAGTCGCCGTACGTGGTCCTCGTGAGTGCGCCAGCTGATGGCGTCCCAGTCGGGGGCCGCGTCCTCCGGTCCGTTCACTCCGAGGGCCGCCATCGCGAGAGCGAATGCGTATGCCGTCATCTGTGTCCAACTTGTCCTTTGGTTCCGGTACTTCAGCTTTGGTGCGTCAAAGGCTCACCCGGTCCACGTCAGCTCCCTTTCGGGCCAGGCAGTTGCCTGTGTCCGGCCGGTTATGCGAGACGACCGCGAAGGGTGCGGCCATGTTGTCCCGGTTTCCCGTCGCCTTTCGGCGTACCGGCATTGGCTTCTTGGACCGTCCTGCTCCCGCCGGGGAGTTGGTCCTCCCTCACGGTCGGCTTACCGGGACATGTCCCGGACCCCGACGGGGTTGTCACGTTCCGCATGGCCGAGATCCGGCCGGGGTGGGCGCTCTCTGCACCCCGGGACGGCGGTGTTCGCACGGCTGGCTCCTAGTCACCAGCCGCCGCCTGCCGTTTCGCAACGGCCAGCCCTGCCCCCAGCGGTTCATCCCATCTCCGGGGGTATCGATGTCGAGGCATCAACGAGAGTTCGCGTCTGCTCACCCGTCCGGCCTTCCCCTTGCCTGTAGCCCCCGGATGGAGCGGGAGCCCTTGGGCGTCTTCCCTGAGCTTCGCACCCTGCCGTTACCAGCAACGCACGTCAGAGCGGGGACGGATCTGTGAACACTTGTCCGGAGCTACGCTGCTGTCATCGGTCTCAGCCCTCCAATCAGCGTGCTCGCTCGAACCATGCGACTTCGTGTCGCACCGAGGAAGTCGAGGCCCTCGTCGATGTGGACTACCCGGGTCTTCTCCGGTGCCAGCCGCAGCCCCAGCGGGGCGAGTACGGCTGCCACCTCCTCACGCAGGCCCTCTG
>NZ_JBVHHY010000094.1:0-2667 GCF_055560835.1 Kitasatospora sp. NPDC023120
TCCGCAAAACAGACACCACGAAGCCGCCGCCGGAGAAGAAGACAAAGAAGTCCAGCACCCCTCGACCTCGCCGCACAGGTTAAAGATCAAGCTAGCGGAACAGCCAGTACGGTGGCTTGGCAGTTGGCGCTGGCTGGAATTGCTGTCGTCTGGCTCCTCGCGGGAGGTCTTCAGACTTCCGGCGTGAACCTGCGCACGCGCCTTCTCTGTGCCGGGCTTGCACTCGTACTCTCCCTCTTCCTTGACCTGTGTCAGTACCTGCTGAAGGCCGCCTTGTGGGCAGGCTGGGCACGCCACAAGGAGAAGAAGCTTCAGGCAGGCGACCCAGAGAAGGTGGTCGATAGCCAGGAGATCGGTGGGGCGCCGGACTGGTTCAATCGTCCAACGTGGATCCCCCGCTCGGAGTCCACCGGCGACCTGGCCGTCCAACGGGCTCAGCGCCGACTCGGCGTACATCCGACGTTACCTGCCTGAAGGCTGAGGGGGCGCTACGGCGGTCCTGCCGCGGTGCCGGACCGCCGAGAGCAGTTCCGCGCCGCGTGGTCCGGCAGCTGGCGGGATCCTAGATGACTGATGCCAAGGGCTCGGTGGCTTGCATGACATGAAGGGAGAGAAGTCCACAGGGCGCTACGGCAGCGGATCGGCGTCGGGGTCGGCGTCGATGGAAAGGACGATCTTGCCGCGGGTGCGCCCCGACTCGCTGGTGGCGTGGGCTTCGGCGGCGTGCTCCAGGGGGTAGGTGCGGGCCAGGGACACTCGCAGCAGGTCCTGGTCGACGAGGGTGGCGAGGGCGGCCAGGTCCTCACCGGACGGGGTGAAGGACAGCTCGACCAGCCCGAGGCCGAGCGTGTCGGCGCGTGCGCGCAGGGCGGTGCGGTCCGGGCCGGTGCCGCGCACGTCGACCAGGACGCCGCCGGCCCTGAGCACCTGAAGCGACCGCAGGCCGTAGTCGCCGCTGATCGGGTCGATCACCGCGTCCACCCGGCTGCCGTCGGCGGCGAGCGCGGCGGCGAAGTCCGTCGCAGTGTAGTCGAGGACTTCGTCCGCACCCAGCCCGCGCACGAAGGAGTGGTTGGCCTCGCGAGCGGTGCCGATGACGTAGGCACCGCGTGCCTTGGCCAGCTGGACTGCCAGATGGCCGACGCCGCCCGCCGCCGCGTGGACCAACACCCGGCTGCTCTCTTCCACCGTGCCAGCGCGCTCCAGCGCCTGCCACGCCGTCAGCGCGGTCACCGGCAGCGCCGCCGCCTTGCGCAGGCTCGCGCGCCGGGGTGCGGCGGCCAGCTGGGACTCGGGGACGGCCGCGTACTGGGCGTAGGAGCCGCGCGGCGGGATCGTCACCCCGTAAACGCGGTCGCCCGGCTGGAATCGGACGGCTCCCGGGCCAGTCGTCTCGACGGTCCCGGCCAGGTCAAGGCCGATCGAAAACGGCGGGGTCCCGAAGCGGCGCACCTGTCCGGAGCGGATGCGCCAGTCGGCGGGGTTGACCCCGGCGTACGCGATCTTGACCAGGACCTCGCCCGGGCCCGGTTCCGGCACCGGCACATGGGCCGCCTCCAACACCTGCGGCCCGCCGTACTCGCGGACGACAACCGCACGCATATCGCTGCCCATGGAATCCCCTTGGTGATCGACGCCGACGGGGACCGGGCCGCTCCCGATCGCCTCGCCATGGCGATCATCCTGGTCGCCGTGAGTATCGCTTGTGAAGTAGGTACCTGAAGGGTATTCAGGTACCTTATGGATACCGACTCGCGCCGCAGCCCCGCCGACCTACTCGCGACCTACCGCCGCAGCTGCCCCTCCCGCACAGTCGTCGAGGTCCTCGCCAACAAGTGGTCCCTGTACGTCCTCGCCGCCCTGCGCCGCTCCCCCGGACCACTGCGATTCAGCCAGCTGCGTCGCCTGCTCGACGGCGTGACGCAGAAGATGCTCACCCAGACCCTGCGCGCCCTCGAACGCGACGGCCTCGTCGCCCGCACCGTCTACCCCACCGTGCCCCCGCGCGTCGAGTACTCCCTCACTGATCTCGGACACGCCGCCGGCGAGCTCACCACCGCCGTCGCCGACTGGGCCGTCGACCACGCCTCCCGCGTCCACGCCGCCCGCGCCGCATTCGACGCACGCCCCGAGGAGCCCAGTCCTCTCTAGACGCGATGCCAAGGGCTCGCCGGCGCGCATGACATGAAGCGAGGGAGTCCAAAGATCGGTTGTGACGCCTGACCTGGACTCCCTCGCCACCGCACTCTACGTGAAGACCGAGTGCGCCACGAGGCTCTGTTGTTGTACCGAATGGGGGTGGAAGACCTTCATCTCCCTGCCGCCGTAGCGGTGGGGTGAAGCTGGAGGCAGCCGGACCCGGGAGTCGCCGGGGAGGGTGGGAGCAGCCTCGACAAAGTCGCGACGATCCAGGACTGCCGGATGGATCGGGTGCGGTGAGCGAGACGGGAAGGTATACGCGAGGAACCGGCTGCGTTACGCCTCTTGATCACGTGCCAGCTCTAACCCGGTGGATTCGGGCTGGTTTGCGGTGCGCACTCGCCGTCCTTGGCGGCGGGGAACTCCTGGGGAGGGTCTTCGGTATTCGATCCGGGAGGTCATGGTGAATTGTCTACGGCAGTATCCGTGACGATGCCGCAGGGGCAAAGCCGGGTGCCTAACCCGTCA
>NZ_JBVHHY010000095.1:0-2614 GCF_055560835.1 Kitasatospora sp. NPDC023120
ACGGACAACTCGAATTCGCCGGCCGCGCCGACGACCAGGTCAAGATCCGCGGCTTCCGCATCGAACTCGGCGAGATCGAAGCCGCCCTCACCCACCTCCCCCACGTCACCCGAGCCGTCGCCGTCGTCAACGGAGCGGAAGGCGCCGGACGCCGCCTGGTCGGCTACGTCGTGCCGGCCGGTGACGAATGCGACCCTGCGGCAGTTCGTCGCGCCCTCGCCGACACCCTCCCCGACTACATGGTCCCGTCCATCGTCGTCGTCCTCGAGCGCCTGCCGCTGACGCCCAACGGCAAGATCGACCGCAAGGCCCTGCCCGACCCCGACCTCAACACCCTCACCGGCACCGTCCTCCCCCGCACCGAACGCGAAGCCGTCCTGTGCACGCTCTTCGCCGAAGTCCTGGGCATCGACCGGGTCGGCGTCGAGGACAACTTCTTCGACCTCGGCGGGCACTCACTCCTCGCGACCCGGCTCGCCGCCCGGATCAGCTCGGCACTCGAGACGGACGTGCCCGTCCGAGCCCTCTTCGACTGCCCGCGGGTGGCGGACCTCTCGCGCATGCTCGAAACGCAGGGCCACCGTGACCGCCCGCTGCTGTCGGTCGCGACACGCGGGACGCTCATCCCGCTGTCGGCGTCGCAGCAGCGCCTCTGGTTCCTCAACCGTTTCGAGGACCGCGGCGAGGCCTACAACATCTCCTTCGCCCTGAAGCTGGTCGGCGCGCTGGACCAGCAGGCGCTCCGCCTGGCCGTCGAGGACGTCGTCCGACGCCACGAGACGCTGCGGACGGTGTTCCCCGAGATGGACGGGAGTCCGCACCAGCACGTCCTCGAGACAGCGGACGGCCTGGTGGACCTCGCGGTCCGCTCCTGCGAGCCCGCCGACCTCGACCGCGAGCTCTCGGCCGCCGCGCGGCACCGGTTCGACCTCACCACCGAGGTGCCGATCCGCACGCACCTGTTCGCGGTCACGCCGATCCGACACGTCCTGCAGGTGGTCCTGCACCACATCGCCGCCGACGGCCTGTCCATGGCACCCCTGGTGCGCGACTTCGCCACCGCCTACGAGGCCCGTTGCGCGAACGTCCCGCCGGCGTGGGAGCCGCTGCCCGTGCAGTACGTCGACTTCACCTACTGGCAGCAGGAGGTGCTCGGCGGGACCAGCGCGTCGGACAGCCGGGAGGCCGAGCAGCTCGCGTTCTGGAAGGAGGCCCTGGCCGGGCTTCCGGCGGGACTCGACCTGCCCTTCGACCGGCCGCGCCCCGAAGTGTCCACGCTCGAAGGGGACACCGTCCCGTTCCAGGTCCCCGCGGACCTGCACCAGAAGCTTCGGGCGCTGGCACGTGAGCGCAACGCGACCGTCTTCATGGTGATGCAGGCGGGCATCGCCGTCCTGCTCAGGAAGCTCGGCGCCGGCGACGACCTGGCCATCGGCACGCCCGTCGCCGGACGCGCCGACCAGGCACTCGACCAGCTCATCGGGTGCTTCATCAACACGCTCGTACTGCGGACGGACCTGTCCGGGCACCCGACCTTCCACGAGCTCCTCGACCGGGTCCAGCGCACCAATGCCCTGGCGTACTCGCACCAGGACCTGCCGTTCGAAACCCTGGTGCAGGAGGTCAACCCGGACCGCCTCCTCTCGCACCACCCGCTGTTCCAGGTGATGCTGGCCCAGCAGACCCCCGGGGGGATCACCCCCGAGCTCGCCGGGCTCGACGTCAGCGTCGAGCCCGTGTACACCGGCACGGCGAAGTTCGACCTCTCCTTCATCTTCGACGAACGAGAGTCCGCCGACGGCCGTCCCGGCGGGATCGACGGCATCATCGAGTACAGCTCCGATGTGTTCGACCGGGTGTCGGTGGAGGGTTTCGGGCGGCGGCTGCTGCGGGTGCTGGAGTCGGTGGCGGCGGATCCCGGCATGCCGGTGGGGCGGCTGGAGCTGCTGTCCGCGCAGGAGCGGGAGACGCTGCGCGCGTGGAGCGGCGGCGCGACCGCTGCGACGACTGCGCCCTCCGCGCCACTGGCGGAACTGTTCGAGGCCCAGGCGGCACGAGTGCCCGAACGGGCCGCGGTGACCTTCGAGGGTGCCTCGCTGACCTACCGGGAACTGAACGAGCGGGCCAACCGGCTCGCACGCGTGCTGATCGGGCACGGTGTCGGCCCGGAGCGGATCGTCGCGCTGGCACTGCCGCGCTCCCTCGACCTGGTCGTGGCGATCCTGGCCGTCAGCAAGGCCGGCGGCGCCTACCTCCCGATCGACCCCGAATACCCCGCCGAACGCATCGCGTTCATGCTCACGGACGCACAACCGATGTGCCTGCTCACCACCACCGGCAGCACGGTCGACGGCCTACCGCACCTGCCCGTCGTCCTCCTCGACCAGATCGACACCAACGACCAACCCGGCCACGACATCGCCGACGCCGAGCGCGTCTGCCCGCTGCGCGGTGAGCACTCCGCCTACATCATCTACACCTCCGGCTCGACCGGCACCCCCAAGGGCGTCGTCGTCCCCCAGTCCAACGTCAGCCGCCTGTTCACCACCACCCGCGAGCGCTTCGGCTTCCACGAGACCGACGTCTGGGCACTGTTCCACTCCTATGCCTTCGA
>NZ_JBVHHY010000096.1:0-2608 GCF_055560835.1 Kitasatospora sp. NPDC023120
CCGTGGCTGACGACCTGGACGGGGTGGGTGAGTCCTTCGCGGTGGAAGGCGACGCGCAGGTTGGCGTGGCGGTCGAGGACTGCCTGGCCGGCGGCGCGCAGTGCGGGTGCGTCGAGTCGGCCGTCGAGGTCGAGGACCAGTTGGGTGACGTAGACGTCGGGTGCGTCGGCGTCGTAGAGGCTGTGGAAGAGCAGGCCTTCCTGCAGGGGTGACAGCGGGAGCACGTCCTCCATGCCCGGCACCGCCGCCTCCAACAACTCGATCTCGTCCTGGCTGAGCGACACGAGAGGTGCTCGGTCACCCGTGCCGCCGCCCACCTCGAACGAGGCCGGTGCTTCCTGGGCAGCGAGGGCCAGCGCGGCGACGTTCTTGTGAGTGAACACATCGCGTGGGGTGAACACCAGCCCGGCGCGGCGGGCGCGGCTGACCAGCTGGATGGAGACGATGCTGTCGCCGCCCAGGTCGAAGAAGTTGTCCTCGACACCGACCCGGTCCATCCCGAGGACTTCGGCGAAGAGTGCGCACAGCACCGCCTCGCGTTCGGTGCGGGGCAGCACTGTGCCGCTGAGGGCGTTCAGGTCCGGCTCCGGCAGGGCCTTGCGGTCGACCTTGCCGTTCGGCGTGAGCGGCAGCCGCTCCAGCACGACCACCACCGACGGCACCATGTAGTCGGGCAGGACCTCGCCCAGCATGCGCCGCAGCTCCGCCGGGTCGCAGTCCGGTCCGGCCGGCACGACGTACCCGACCAGCCGCCTGACGCCACCGCCACCGCCTGCCGTGCTCGCGACGGCGACGGCGACGGCCTGGGCGACCTCGGGGAGTCGGGCGAGTGCGCTTTCGACCTCGCCGAGTTCGATGCGGAAGCCGCGGATCTTGACCTGGTCGTCGGCGCGGCCGACGAACTCCAGCTGTCCGTCGGCGCGCCAGCGTGCGAGGTCGCCGGTGCGGTACATCCGGGCGCCATTGCCCGCGAACGGGTCGGCGACGAACCGCTGTGCGGTGAGCTCCGCGCGGCCGAGGTAGCCGCGGGCGACGCCCGTACCGGAGATGTACAACTCGCCGACGGCGCCCACCGGGACGAGCCGGAGAGCATCGTCCAGCACATGGACCCGCTTGCCCGCCAGCGGCCGGCCGATCGGGGGCTTTCCGGCTCCCCCCGCGGACAAGGGCTCGCTCATGGTGGCGCCCACGGTGGTCTCGGTCGGTCCGTAGCCGTTGATCATGCGTCGGCCGGGTGCCCAGCGGTCGACCAGTTCCTCGGAGACCGCCTCGCCGACGGCGCCGATGGTGACGGCCCCGGCCACCTGGTCCTCCGGCAGCGCCGCGAGCATGGCGGGCGGCAGGGTCACATTGGTGATCTGTTGCTGCGTCAGCACGTCGAGGAGGGTGTCGGCGGTCTGGAGCCGGTCGGTGGGCTCCAGGATCAGTGCCGCACCGGAGCACCAGGCCGAGAGCAGGTCGCCGACGGCGGCATCGAAGCTGGTGGAGGCGAACTGGAGGACGCGGCTGTCGTCGCCGATCAGGAAGCGCTCGGCGAGTGCCGTGGCGAGGGTGGCGATGCCCTCGTGGGGGACGACGACGCCCTTGGGCGTGCCGGTCGAACCGGAGGTGTAGATCAGGTAGGCCGGGTGGGTCGTGCGCAGGGCGTGCGTACGCTCGGCGTCCTCGACATCACCGCTCGACTGGTCGTTGGTGTCGACCAGGTCGAGGGCGACGACGGGCAGGTGCGGTAGGCCGTCGACCGTGCTGCCGGTGGTGGTGAGCAGGCACGACGGTCGCGCGTCCGCGAGCATGAAGGCGATGCGCTCGGCGGGGTACTCGGGGTCGATCGGCAGATAGGCGCCGCCGGCCTTGCTGACGGCCAGGATCGCGACGGCCATGTGGATCGAGCGCGGCAGTGCCAGCGCGACGATCCGCTCCGGGCCGACGCCCTGGGCGATCAGTACGCGTGCGAGCCGGTTGGCCCGCTCGTTCAGCTCCCGGTAGGTCAGCGACTCGTCCCCGAACGCCACCGCGACCTGCTCCGGTGCCCGCGCCGCCTGGGCCTCGAACAGGGCGGGCAGGGTCTGCGGGTCGCTGCCGGCCGCCGACTCGCCGCTCCACTGCCGCAGGGTGCGGTCTTCGTCGGCGGTGAGCAGGGGCAGACGGGCGGTCGGGAGGTCGGGATCGGCCAGGATCGACCGGATGATCTGCACGAGACGGTGGGCGTGACCCTCCACCGACTCCCGGTCGAACGCCTCGGTGCTGTACTCGACCCTCAGTTGCAGTCGACGCCCCGGAACCACCGCGAGGCTGAGGGGGTAGTGGGTGGTGTCCTGGCTGTCGATGCCGAGGAGGTGGAGGTCTGTGGCGGGGGTGTGGAAGGTCTGGGTGTCGAGGGGGTAGTTCTCGAAGACCATGACGGTGTCGAACAGGTCGCCGAGGTCGGTGAGTTGGTTGATGTCGGCGAGTCCGAGGTGTTGGTGGGGCATCAGGGTGGATTGTTCGTCCTGGGTGCGGAGGAGGAGGTCCAGGAGGGTTTCGCCGGGGTGGGTGCGGATGCGGACGGGGATGGTGTTGATGAACAGTCCGACCATGGTTTCGACGCCGGGGAGTTCGGCGGGGCGTC
>NZ_JBVHHY010000097.1:0-2557 GCF_055560835.1 Kitasatospora sp. NPDC023120
CGCTTCGACACGGTGCTGCGGCCCAAGGTCGATGCCGCCTGGCACCTGCACGAGCTCACGAAGGACCATGAGCTGTCGGCCTTCGTCCTGTTCTCCGCCGGTGCCGGAACGCTGGGCAACGCGGGGCAGGCGAACTACGCTGCGGCGAACGTCTTCCTCGACGCCCTCGCCCAGACCCGTCGCGCCGAGGGCCTGCCGGCCGTCTCCCTCGCCTGGGGCCTGTGGGCCGAGACCAGCGCCATGACCGGCACCCTGGGCCAGGCCGACCTGACCCGTCTCGCCCGCCTGGGCGTCCTGCCCATGGAGTCGGAGGAAGGTCTCGCCCTGTTCGACCTGGCCGTCGGCTCCGGCGAACCCTTCCTCCTCCCGATGCGCCTCGACCCGGCCGCACTGCGCCGCCGCGCCGCCGCCGACGGGCTTCCGTCGCTGCTGAGCGGGCTGGTCCCGCAGCGCGTCCGGCGTCAGGCCGCCGGTACGGGAACCTCTGCCGCGAAGGGTGGCGATCTCGGCCGCCGGCTCACGGGCATGTCCGAAGCCCAGCGGCAGGAGTCGCTGCTCGACCTGGTCCGGGGAGAGGTGGCCTCCGTCCTCGGGTACGCCTCCGCTACTGCGGTCGACCCCGAGCGGGCCTTCAAGGACGTCGGCTTCGACTCCCTCACCGCCGTCGAACTGCGCAACCGGCTGGGCGCCGCCACCGGTCTGCGCCTACCGGTGACGCTGGTCTTCGACCACCCGAACGCCGCTGCCGTGGTTCGCCTCCTGTGGACCGAACTCGGCCTCGGCGAAGGGGCGACGGCGGAGGCCGCCGAGGAACCGGCCCGGCGGAGCGCCGCCGCGACCGGAGACGAGCCGATGGCGATCGTCGCGATGAGCTGCCGTTTCCCCGGCGACGTGACCTCCCCGGAGCAGCTCTGGGACCTCGTGCTCGCCGGCCGGGACGCCATTACCGCCATGCCCGACGACCGTGGCTGGAACCACGACGAGCTCTACGACCCGACCCCCGGACTCCCGGGCCGGATCTATGCACGCGAAGGCGGATTCCTGCGGGACGTCGCCGAGTTCGATGCCGGATTCTTCGGGATCTCGCCGCGTGAGGCGCTGGCGATGGATCCGCAGCAGCGGCTGCTGCTGGAGACCTCCTGGGAGGTGCTGGAGCGGGCCGGGATCGACCCGGCGTCGCTCCGGGGCAGCCGGACCGGGGTCTTCGCGGGCCTGATGTACCACGACTACGGCGCGCGGCTCAGCGGGGGCGCGGTGCCGGAGGGCGTCGAGGGGTACGTCGGCAACGGCAGCCAGGGCAGCATCGCGACCGGCCGGGTCTCGTACACCCTCGGGCTGGAGGGCCCTGCCGTCACCGTCGACACCGCCTGCTCCTCCTCGCTGGTCGCCCTGCACCTCGCGATGCAGGCGATCCGCCAGGGGGAGTGCGACATGGCGCTCGCCGGCGGCGTCACCGTCATGTCCTCCATCGAGATGTTCCTTGAGTTCAGCCGCCAGCGCGCAATCTCTCCGGACGCCCGCTGCAAGGCCTTCGGCGCGGGTGCCGACGGCGCCGGCTTCAGCGAGGGCGTGGGCATGCTGCTGGTGGAGCGGCTGTCGGACGCGCGCCGGCTCGGGCATCCGGTGCTGGCGGTGGTGCGTGGCAGCGCGGTGAACCAGGACGGCGCCTCGAATGGCCTTACGGCCCCGAACGGTCCGTCGCAGCAGCGGGTGATCCGTCAGGCGCTGGCTTCGGCAGGGCTGGAGGCCGGAGAGGTCGACGCGGTCGAGGGCCACGGGACGGGGACGTCGCTGGGTGATCCGATCGAGGCGCAGGCTCTGTTGGCCACGTACGGGCAGGGGCGTTCGGCTGAACGGCCGCTGTGGCTGGGGTCGTTGAAGTCGAACATCGGGCACGCGCAGGCGGCTTCGGGCGTGGGTGGCGTGATCAAGATGGTGATGGCGATGCAGGCCGGTGTGCTGCCGCGCACTCTGCACGCGGACGATCCGTCCCCGCACATCGACTGGACGGAGGGGCACGTCCGCCTGCTCGCCGAGCAGCAGCCGTGGCCGGAGACCGGGCAGCCGCGTCGTGCGGGCGTCTCCTCCTTCGGTGCCAGCGGCACCAATGCCCACCTCATCCTGGAGCAGGCGCCGGCCGGTGAGCCGGAGGCGCCGAAGGGCGCGCTGGAGCTGCCGGCGGTGCCGTGGGTGATCAGCGCGAAGTCCGAGGACGCGCTGACGGCGCAGGCCGAGCGGCTGCGGTCGTTCGTCGCGGAGCGGCCGGAGCTGGAGCCGGTGGATGTGGCGTTCTCGCTGGCGACGACGCGTGGTGCGCTTGAGCACCGGGCCGTCGTCGTTGGTGCGGATCGTGACGAACTGCTTGCCGCTCTCGGCTCGTTGACCGAGAAGAGCAGCGCGAAGGGCGGCCGGACCGCGTTCCTGTTCACGGGGCAGGGTGCGCAGCGTCTGGGCATGGGACGTGAACTCGCCGAGGCGTTCCCGGTGTTCGCGGAGTCGCTGGATGCGGTTTGTGTCGCGCTGGATCCGCAGCTCGGTCGCCCGCTGCGTGAGGTGA
>NZ_JBVHHY010000098.1:0-2482 GCF_055560835.1 Kitasatospora sp. NPDC023120
GGCCCGCACCACGACGTGATCGATCGACCAGCGCCAGCATCGACCGGCCGGCTCGACGCCCACCAGCAAGATCACGATCTACGGCTGGAGTACTATGCAGGCCGTGACGACGCCATCGGCTGGGCGGTCCAGTCGACGAGCCGGCCGGCGAAGCCTTGGTCCACCCAGACGCTCGGCTGGTCCCGGCCGACCCGATCGCCGCCCTCGCGGTGAAGGAGGGCCGCGATGCCTGGCAGGGCAAGGGCTGCTGCGCCCCCACGGCCGCGGCGCCGCCGTCCGCCCAGGCGGACGCGTGCGGCTGCCGTCCCGGATGCGACTGCTGCTCCTGACCTCCCCCGCCCGATCCACGGCCCCGGTCCCCGACCGGGGCCCCACGCGTGTGTGCTTGTTGTCTTCCCCGGGTCCTGCTCAGGTGCGGGTCTGGACGGCGTAGAGGGTGCCGATGGCGGCGGCCAGTATTGTGCGACATCCCGCGAGTTCTCCTGAGCCCCGCTGAGTGCCCGAGGCCGTGGCCAGCGGCTTCTTCACCCTTCGAGTGCTCCGCCCGGCAGTGACGTAACTTCGGGATTCCTGAGAGGGCGTTCTGTGAGGGTATGGGCAGTTCGGCCGTTGTTGGAAAGTCCAGCTCGTGCAGGAGGTATTGACGCCCGGAGGGGATGCGGTTTGCTCTGGGTGTGGGTGAGCGCAGGCCCTACCCGAGCGACCTGTCGGATGAGGCGTGGGAGCTGATCCGGCCGGTCATCAGGGCGTGGAAGGGGCGGCATCCGTCAGTCAGCGGGCACCAGGGCCGCTACGACATGCGGGAGATTGTGAACGCCATCCTGTACCAGGCCCGCACCGGCTGCCAGTGGCGCTACCTGCCGCACGACCTGCCGCCGCCCAGCGCGGTTTACTACTACTTCGGCAGGTGGCGCGACGACGGCACCGACCAGACCGTGCACGACCTGCTGCGCTGGCAGGTCCGCGAGAGCCGTGGCCGACACGAGGACCCGAGCGCGGTTGTGCTCGATACCCAGACCGTGCGCGTCTCGGTCAACGCGCCCAAGGACACGACCGGCCTGGACCCGGGTAGGAGGAGCCCAGGCCGAAAGCGCGGTATTGCCACCGACGTGCTCGGTCTGCTGATCGCGGTGCTCGTGGTCGCCGCGAACGTCCACGACAACGCGATCGGTACCGCGCTGCTCGACAAGGTTGCAGCAGGGGCCCCGACAGTGACCAAGGCATGGGTGGACGCCGGCTTCAAGAACACCGTGATCGAGCACGGCGCCAAGTTAGGCATCGATGTCGAGGTCGTCCAGCGGAATCCGCAGGTCAAGGGGTTCACGCCGGTTTCCAAGCGATGGGTGGTCGAGCAGACCCTGGGCACGCTGATGCTCCACCGGCGGCTGGCCCGCGATTACGAGGCCCTCCCGGCCAGTTCGGCCTCGATGATCTACTGGTCGATGACCGACATCATGACCCGCCGGCTCACCGGCGTAGCCGCACTGACCTGGCGAGATCCACCCGAAGCGAGTGGGGGCACGCATGCGCGAGCTGCTGGAGAAGATCGAGGCTCGGCAGGTCGCTGCCCGTGATCAGGCCGACCAACTCCGCGAACAGATCGCCCACCTCACCGACCAGCTGACCGCCGTTGAAGGGGTTCTGGAACGCCTGCAGATCACCCGCGAGACGCTGCTGGAGATCGCAGGCGATGGCGACCGTGCCCTGGATCTTCTTCCATCGGCCTACCGCCAGATCCTCGCCCTGTTCGAGAACGCGCACGACGGCCTGCGCGCCAAGGACGTCTGCCGGGCTCTCGGCCTCGGTGCCGAGCCCAGTCACACCGAAGGCACCCGAGCCAAGCTGAAACGCCTGGTCAGCCGCGGTGTCCTCGTGGAGCCCGAGCCCGGCCTGTTCACCATCCCACGGGTCCCTCGCCGCAACAGCCCCGCCCTCAAGTCAGAAACCGACAACGGCATTCGATGACGATCGAAAGTCGGCCAGGATCCGGTGCGCGTGCTGATTGTCCGGGTCGAGGTCTTGAACCGCTTGATGGGCCTCTTCGGCCCGGTTCGTCTCACACAGCAGCCGAACAAGGAGGTACAGGGCGTCGCGGTCACCGCCTTCGACTCGCGTGCGCAGCGCCGCTTCCTTCCCCTGGTCCCGAAGCGACCTGTTGAGCCTCCGTCGTGCGTGGACATCGGCGGGGGCGAGCTCTGCGAGTTCTTCGAGCCGGTCCGCGAGGGCGAGCAAGCTCATGTGCCAGAGATGGTTGTTGTGCGCATAGTGGTCGGCGGAGTAGCAAGCGGCATGTGAGCTCACCAACGTGATAGCCGTGTCCCAGTCCTGACGCTGTTCCGCTTCCAGGGCCCGCTCGAACCACTCCATGGGATGAGTATCGCCTGCCGTCGCCTAATGGGACTCGTCGGGCCGTGAGGGAGACTACGGTCCGTAGCCGCCAGCAGGTGAGCACTGCTATCGCCCGAGCCGTATGAGCTCTGGT
>NZ_JBVHHY010000099.1:0-2303 GCF_055560835.1 Kitasatospora sp. NPDC023120
TGGCCCTCCTCGACCAGGCCCTCACCTACACCACCCACGACGGGCTCCTCCTGCCCATCGGCCTCAACCTCCCCGCCCTCCGAACCCTCGCCGACTCCGGTCGCCTGCCGGTCCTGCTGAGCCGGCTGGTCCGCGCCCGGGCCCGTCGTGCGGCGGAGGGGACGTCGAACGCCGCCCCGCGTGAGCTGCTGGCGGGTATGGGCCAGGCCGAGGCCGAGCAGTACCTGCTCCGGCTCGTCCGTGGTGAGGTCGCCGCGGTCCTCGGGCACGCGACGGTGGAGGCCGTCGGGCCGGAGCGGTCCTTCGTCGACCTGGGTTTCGATTCCCTCACCGCGGTGGAGCTGCGCAACCGCCTTAACGCCGTGACTGGGCTGCACCTTCCCGCCACGCTCGTCTTCGACTACCCGAACGCCACCGTGCTGGCCGAGCAGATCCGGAACGAGATCCGTCCGGAGGACGCCGTGACGGCGGAGGGCGCGGAGGAGAAGGCCTTCCGGGAGGCGCTCTCCTCCATCCCGATGTCCCGGTTCCGCGAGGCCGGTCTGCTGGACCTGGTGCTTGATCTCGTCGATCCGGCCCGCCGGGGCGACAGCGCCGCGGAGGCGGAGGCGTCCATCGACGAGATGGATGTCGACAACCTGATCCGCATGGCGCTCGACGGCAACGACTCCTGACTCACCTCGTACTTCGGAGCACATCATGGCAACGCCCAACGACAAGATCGTCGAAGCACTTCGCGCCTCCCTCAAGGAAACCGAGCGGCTCCGGCAGCAGAACAACGCCCTGCGCTCCGCCTCCAGCGAGCCGATCGCGATCGTGGGGATCGGGTGCGGCTTCCCCGGCGGTGTGTCGTCGCCGGAGGGTCTGTGGGAGCTGGTCCTGTCCGGTGGGGACGCCATCTCTGACTTCCCGACGGACCGGGGCTGGGACGTCGACGCCCTCTACGACCCGGATCCGGACCGTCCCGGGAAGACCTACGGCTGCCGTGGTGGATTCCTGGACACGGCCGCCGAGTTCGACGCCGGCCTGTTCGGCATTTCGCCGCGTGAGGCGCTGGCGATGGATCCGCAGCAGCGGCTGCTGCTGGAGACATCGTGGGAGGCGTTCGAGCGGGCGGGGATCGATCCGGGGTCTCTTCGGGGGAGCCGGACCGGGGTGTTCGCGGGTGTGATGTACCACGATTACGCGTCGCGGTTGCGTGAGGTGCCGGGGCATCTTGAGGGTTTGATGGGGACGGGCAATGCGACGAGTGTGATCGCGGGTCGTCTGTCTTACACCTTCGGGCTGGAGGGTCCGGCGGTGAGTGTGGACACGGCGTGTTCGTCCTCGCTGGTGGCCCTGCACCTGGCGGTGCAGGCGCTGCGGTCGGGCGAGTGCGACATGGCGCTCGCCGGCGGCGTGACCGTCATGGCCACCCCGGCTGCTTTCGTCAACTTCTCCCGGCAGCGGGGTCTTGCTGCGGACGGCCGGTGCAAGGCGTTCGGCGCGGGTGCCGACGGCACTGGCTGGTCCGAGGGTGTGGGCATGCTGCTGGTGGAGCGGCTGTCGGACGCCCGGCGGCTGGGGCATCCGGTGCTGGCAGTGGTGCGCGGCAGCGCGGTGAACCAGGACGGTGCGTCGAACGGTCTGACGGCGCCGAACGGTCCGGCGCAGCAGCGGGTGATCCGGCAGGCGCTGGCCTCGGCCGGGCTGGAGGCCGGCCAGGTGGACGCGGTGGAGGCTCACGGGACGGGAACCTCCCTGGGCGACCCGATCGAGGCGCAGGCTCTGCTGGCAACGTACGGGCAGGGCCGAACCGCCGAACAGCCGCTGTGGCTCGGCTCGTTGAAGTCGAACATCGGCCACTCCCAGGCCGCCGCCGGTGTCGGCGGCGTGATCAAGATGGTGATGGCGATGCAGGCCGGCGTGCTGCCGCGCACCCTGCATGTCGACGAGCCGTCCCCGCACATCGACTGGTCCTCCGGAACGGTACGGCTCCTCGCCGACCAGCGGGAGTGGCCGGAGACCGGGCAGCCGCGCCGCGCGGCCGTCTCCTCGTTCGGGTTCAGCGGCACCAACGCTCACGTCATCATCGAGCAGGCCCCTGCGGCGGCAGAGGCGGACCAGGCTTCTGGGCCCCGGGACGGTCTCCTGCCCTGGGTGGTGTCGGCCGCGTCCGCGCAGGGGCTGACGGCGCAGGCCGAGCGGCTGCGGTCGTTCGTCGCGGAGCGTCCGGAGCTGGAGCCGGTGGATGTGGCGTTCTCGCTGGCGACGACGCGTGGTGCGCTGGAGCACCGGGCTGTCGTCGTCGGCTCGGACCGTGA
>NZ_JBVHHY010000100.1:0-2201 GCF_055560835.1 Kitasatospora sp. NPDC023120
ACCGGTGCTCAGGGCAGTCAGGGTGGCACGGGTGCGCAGGGCAGCCAGGGCGACCAGGGCGCGCAAGGTTTTCAAGGTTTCCAGGGAGGCACCGGAACCCAGGGTGCGCAGGGGAACCAGGGCAGCACCGGCACCCAAGGCGCGCAGGGTGGTACCGGTGCGCAGGGCTTCCAGGGCGGCACGGGCGCGCAAGGCAGCCAGGGCGATCAGGGCGTTCAGGGTTTCCAGGGCAGTGCCGGTGCCCAAGGACCGCAGGGCATCAGCGGCGCGCAGGGGACCCAGGGCGGCACTGGCGCCCAGGGAACGGCGGGCAACCAGGGGACCGCCGGCGCGCAGGGCAGCCAGGGCGGCACCGGTGCTCAAGGCGCCCAAGGCGACCCCGGCAGCCAGGGTGCTCAAGGTGGTACCGGTGCGCAGGGCTTTCAGGGCGGCGCAGGCGTGCAGGGCAGCCAGGGCGAACAGGGCACCCAGGGCTTTCAAGGCACGACCGGCTCGCAGGGGAGCCAGGGCAGCGCGGGCCCTCAGGGCGCGCAGGGTGCGCAGGGTGCTATCGGCAGCCAGGGCTTTCAGGGTGGCGCGGGTGCGCAGGGGAGCCAGGGTGACCAGGGCAGCCAGGGCTCTCAGGGCGGCACGGGCGCCCAGGGTGCGCAGGGCGACCAGGGAATCACCGGCGCGCAGGGCAGTCAGGGCAGCGTCGGTGTCCAGGGCACGCAGGGCGTGCAGGGCGCGCAGGGCGGTACCGGCAGCCAAGGCTTTCAGGGCGGCACGGGTGCCCAAGGCAGCCAGGGCGATCAGGGCGTTCAGGGGTTCCAGGGCAGCACTGGCGCCCAGGGAACGCAGGGCGGCCAGGGAACCGCCGGCGTCCAGGGCACTCAGGGCGGAACCGGGGCACAGGGCAGTCAGGGCGCGCAGGGCGCTATGGGCGTTCAGGGCAGTCAGGGCGGTTCCGGCACCCAGGGCAGCCAGGGCTTCCAGGGTGAGAGCGGCACCCAGGGCACTCAGGGGACCGCCGGGGCGCAGGGCTTCCAGGGCGTTAGCGGCGTGCAAGGCGCGCAGGGGAATACCGGGGCGCAGGGTAGTCAGGGCGGCGTCGGCAGCGTGGGCGCGCAAGGCGTCGCCGGCGCCCAGGGCAGCACCGGCGCGCAGGGTGCCCAGGGCGCACAGGGCGTCCAAGGCGGCGTCGGCAGCCAGGGCGTGCAGGGCAACCAGGGCGGCACCGGTTCTCAGGGCGGCCAGGGTGTCCAGGGTGTGACCGGTGCTCAGGGCGCTCAGGGGAGCGCCGGGGCGCAGGGCTTCCAGGGCAGTACGGGCGCCCAGGGCACGCAGGGTGGCACCGGTAGTCAGGGCTCGCAGGGCAGCACCGGCGCCCAAGGGAATCAGGGCAGCACCGGTACGCAGGGTGCGCAGGGCGACCAGGGAATCAGCGGCACCCAGGGTTTCCAGGGTGGCACCGGGGCTCAGGGCACCGAGGGCAGCCAGGGTGTTGCGGGTGCGCAGGGTAGCCAGGGCGGCGCCGGTGTCCAGGGCACTCAGGGTTTCCAAGGCGAGACCGGCGCCCAGGGCGCTCAGGGGAGCGCCGGGGCGCAGGGCTTCCAGGGCAGTACGGGCGCCCAGGGCACGCAGGGTGGTACCGGCAGTCAGGGCTCGCAGGGTGACAGCGGGGCGCAGGGTGGCCAGGGCAGCCAGGGGTTCCAGGGGTTCCAGGGCGGCGCCGGTCCACAGGGGGTCCAGGGCAGTCAAGGCGCCCAGGGCAGCACTGGCACGCAGGGCTTCCAAGGCGGCATGGGCAGCCAGGGTACGCAGGGCAGCCAGGGCAGCGGCGGTTCCCAGGGCAGCCAGGGCGACACCGGCAGCCAGGGCGCCACCGGGGCGCAGGGCTTCCAGGGCGGCACGGGTGCGCAGGGCAGCCAGGGCAGCACCGGCTCGCAGGGCAGCCAGGGCGGCACTGGCGCGCAGGGCGCCCAAGGCGGCACCGGCGCCCAAGGGAATCAGGGCACCGCCGGTACGCAGGGCTCTCAGGGCGATACTGGGGCGCAGGGCACCCAGGGCTTCCAGGGCGTGGCGGGTTCGCAGGGTTTCCAGGGGGTGGCGGGTTCGCAGGGGAGTCAGGGTGGTTCGGGGGCCCAGGGCGCGCAGGGTGGTACCGGCAGCCAGGGCAACCAGGGGAACACCGGTGCTCAGGGGAGCCAGGGCGACCAGGG
>NZ_JBVHHY010000101.1:0-2174 GCF_055560835.1 Kitasatospora sp. NPDC023120
TAGATCACATACGCCAGACCCTCCGACTCCACCGACACCACGGGTGCCGACACCGGAGCCATCTCCAGCGCCATCTGCACCAGCGGCGCGTCCACGGTAACCGTCAGCATCCGCCGAACCGGCAGCTCCTCCAGCACCTCCTCCGAGCCCACCAGCGCAACCGCCCGGCTGTCCGCCAGCATGAACGCGACACGCTCCACCGGCGCCTGCGGGTCCACCGGCAGATACGCCGCCCCGGCCTTCAGCACCGCCAGCAGCGACACCACCAGCTCGACACCGCGCTCCAAGCAGACCGCGACCACCGACTCCGCACCCACACCACGATCCACCAGGTAGTGCGCCAGACGGTTCGCCCGCTCATCCAACTCGCGGTACGTCAGCTCGACACCCTCACCCACCACGGCAACCGCATCCGGCGCCTCCGCCACCCGAGCCGCGAACACCCCCGGAACCGTCGACCCCGATACGTCCAGCGCGGTGTCGTTCCACTCCACCAGCACCCGACGACGCTCGGTCTCGTCCAGCACATCGACCCCGCTCAGGCGGGTCTCCGGGTCGAGCAGCACCGTCTCCAGCACCCGCACCCAGCGCGCGGCGATCCGTTCCACCGACGACTGGTCGAACAGGTCCGCAGCGGCAGTCACCCAGCAGCGCAGACCCGCCGGCCGGCCGGCGGCGTCGAACATCTCCCCGGCCGTCACGTCCAGGT
Source organism: Kitasatospora sp. NPDC023120 (assembly GCF_055560835.1). Taxonomy (NCBI): domain Bacteria; kingdom Bacillati; phylum Actinomycetota; class Actinomycetes; order Kitasatosporales; family Streptomycetaceae; genus Kitasatospora; species Kitasatospora sp. NPDC023120. The sequence continues at coordinate 710 of NZ_JBVHHY010000101.1, forward strand.
CAACCTTCGCCGTCGCCGAACCCGCCATGCCGGCCGGCGCGGCGCCGGTCCGCACGCCCGGCAGGTCGAGCGCCGCCGCCGCGATGTTCATCACGGTCAGCGTCACCTGGAACAGCGGGTTACGCGAGCGGGAGCGAGCGGGAGCCAGCTCCTCCACCAGCTTCTCGAACGGCACGTCCTGGTGCTCGAACGCTGCCAGCCCGTTCTTGCGCACCCGTCCCAGCAGTTGGCGGAACGAAGGGTCACCGGACAGGTCGGTCCGCATGACCAGGGTGTTGACGAAACACCCGATCAGATCGTCCAGCGCCTCGTCGGTGCGACCGGCCACCGGGGTGCCGAACGGAATGTCGAGGCCGGCGCCCAGCCGAGAGAGCAGCATCGCGGACACGGACTGCAGCAGCATGAACAGCGTCACGCCCTCGCCCTGTGCCAACTCCACCAGCTTCTGGTGCAGTTCGGCGGGGACGTCGAACCCGGTGACGTTCGCCCGGTTGCTCGCGACTGCGGGGCGCGGCCGGTCGAACGGCAACTCCAACTCCTCCGGGGCCCCCGCCAGGGCCTGCTTCCAGTAGGCGACCTGGCGGGAAATCACACTGTCCGGGTCCTGCTCGTCGCCCAGGAGTTCCCGCTGCCACAGCGCGTAGTCCGCGTACTGCACCGGCAGCGGCTCCCACTCGGGCGCCCGGCCCTCCCGGCGCGCCGCATAGGCAGCGGACAGGTCCCGACCCAGCGGAGCCCGCGACCAGCCGTCACTCGCGATGTGGTGGACGGCCAGCGCCAGCACATGCTCATCGGGCGCGACCGTGAAGAGCGACGCGCGGATCGGGAGGTCGACCGACAGATCGAACACGCGCCTGACGGAGCCGGCGATCGCGTCCTGCAGGTCGTCCGGCTCGACGGCGGCCAGCTCCAGCTTCCAGTCGAGTTCGTCCATCTCCAGGACCCGCTGGTAGGGCTCGTCGTCGGCCACCGCGTACACGGTGCGCAGCACCTCGTGCCGCTCGATGACGTCGAGCAGCGCCGCCTCGAGGGCCGCCTTGTCGACGTCGCCGAACAGCCGCCCCACGATGGGGCTGTTGTAGGTGGTGTTCGGGCCTTCGAGCAGGCCGACGAACCAGAGCCGGAGCTGCGCGAACGACAGTGGCAGCCGCTCCGGCTCTGCGGCGACCAGCGCGGCTCGGGCCAGCTCGGCTCCGGACAGTCGGGCCGCGAGCCCGGCCACCGTCGGCGCCTCGAACAGCGTACGCAGCGGCAGTTCGACGCCCATGGTCGTCCGGATCCTGCTCACCAGCCTGGTGGCCAGCAGCGAGTGCCCGCCGAGTCGGAAGAAGTCGTCCTCGACGCTCACCTTCTCCAGGCCCAGCACGTGCGCGAACGCCTCGCAGAGGAGCTCTTCCTCGGGGGTGGCCGGTGCCCGGCCCGCACCCGCCGTGTACTCCGGGGCGGGCAGCGCGCGGCGGTCGAC
>NZ_JBVHHY010000102.1:0-2164 GCF_055560835.1 Kitasatospora sp. NPDC023120
CGATCCATCAATGCCGTGTGATTGATCTCGTCAAAACAGGCTTTGATGTCGCACTCCAGCACCCAGTGGTAATCCCTGGAGCCAGAGGTCAGATACTGAACCTGAAAGCGTGATGTCGGTCTGACCGGGGCGGGCATTGCTACTGGCGTCCGACTCGAAAGGGGGTCGACCAGTGGGCGTCCGTCCACCAGACTGGACGGGTGACGATACCGCCGGCCTCTTCCGAGCGTCTCCGCGCTGTTCTCTTCGACTCGGGCGGCGTGCTGATGCAGCCGATCGGCGGGCGTTGGAACCCGCGAGCGGACTTCGAGCAAACCGTCCTCGCCCACGCCCCTTCGATCACACCGGAAGAGTTCGCGGCGGCTGTCACCGTGGGAGACCACTTCTTCGCCGCCTCGTCATCAACGCCCGACTATGACGACTACCACCGGGTGATGCTCCACCACCTCGGCGTGGACCCGACCCCGGACCTGCTCGCCGATCTGTGCCGCGAAGTCCCCTCTCCCGTGTTCCTGGAGACCTATCCAGACGTCGAGGAGACCCTGCAGGAGCTGAGCCGACGGAAGGTCCGGATGGCCGTGGTGTCGGATGCCTGGCCCAATCTGCCCGTCCTCCACGCCGGACTCGGGATCGACCGGTTCTTCGAGGCGTATGCAATCTCCGCCCTCCTCGGCTGCACCAAGCCGGATCCACGCATGTACCACCACGCCAGCGACGCCCTGGAGCTCGCACCTGCAGAGTGCCTGTTCATCGACGACGATCCGGACCTGGTCGACGCCGCGATCCGGCTCGGCTATGCGGGACGTGCGCTGCGCCGAGACGCGTCCGCCTCCAACGTGCCGTCCATCACCTCTCTGACGGAACTCCTAGCCCTCTTCTGATGCAGCCGGCACGGTCATGTAGCGCCGACAGCGCCACCACGAACATCATCACTGTCAGTCGTCTATATCCAGACCGGACTGGGCGAGGCAGCCGTCGATCAGGTGCGGGCGGTACTGGATCTTCTTGAGGCGGGTTCGGACGGTCTTGGCCAGGTGGTCGATGTTGGCGGCCGCGAGGTTGCCGATGCCGCGTTTGACCAGGGCCCAGATGCCCTCCTGCGGGTTGAGGTCGGGAGCGTAGGAAGGGAGCTGGAAGACGGTGAGCCAGTCCTCGTTCGCGGCGATGAACTCCCTCATCGGCGGCATCAGGTGTGTGGAGAGGTTGTCCCAGACCAGGACGATCGGTCCGCCGAGCTGGATGCGGGCGCACAGGATCAGGTCTCGGTAGTCCTGCCAGGTGAACGCCTTGCGCTCGCCCTTGCGGCCGCGATGGACGCGGAAGCCGTAGATCATGCGCGAGCGCTGACCTGCCTTGTAGCAGGCCATTCCGGCTATCGAGACCCGACCGGAACCCCTGCCGCGGACACGGACGACCGGCGTGCACCCCACGCGGCCCCAGGTCCTGGCGCGCGGCGGTCTCCATGGTCTGCCCGGCTTCGTCCTCGAAGACAAGCCAGGCTCCCCGAGCCGCCGCGGCGCTTTTACCCGCGGCCAGATCTCCTTCTTCCACAGCTCGACCGCCTGATCGTCCCGCTCGATGGCCCGGCGGGCCGGCTGCTGCCACGACCAGCCGTGGCGCTTGAGCAGCGCCCAGGTCCCCTCCACCGTGTAGCCGACATGGAACAGCCGGCCGATCAGCGTCCTCACCCGAGCCAGCGTCCACCGCTGGTCCCCCCAGCCATGTACGAGCGGGCCCCGCTCCAACTCTCTTTCCAGTCTGGCGATTTGCTTCTCGCCAAGCCGCGGGCGACCGGGTGAGCCCTTCGAGAGGACCCCAGCCTCGCCGCGCTCACGCCACTGTCGGCGCCATCGCTCCACCGACCGCTCGTCACCCTCAGCGCGGTGGCGATCTCCCGGTTCTTCTCCCCGCCCTCGAATCGTTCCACGGCCTGCAGCCGGATCCGCTCCCGCGCGGCCCTCTCAGCGTCGGTCAATCCGCCGCCCTGCGCGTATCTCACAGCTCAGGGCTACCGGACCCGCCCCGCAGCTGTCAGGCAAACGGCCCCGACATCACGCTTTCAGGTTCAGTAATGGATCTCGGCGATGGCGTCGTGTGCGCGCCGCTTCGGGCGGAACCCATACGAGCACGGTTTGAAGTCCGCTTCGAAAATGGGCTCAAGTAC
>NZ_JBVHHY010000103.1:0-2142 GCF_055560835.1 Kitasatospora sp. NPDC023120
CCTCGACCGTCCGGGTCTGACCGCCGAACGCTTCGTGGCGGACCCGTTCACGGGCGGTCGCATGTACCGCACCGGTGACCTGGCCCGCTGGAACGCGGACGGTGCGCTGGAGTACCTGGGCCGCACCGACGACCAGGTGAAGCTCCGCGGCTTCCGCATCGAGCTCGGCGAGATCCAGGCCGTGATCGCCGAGCACGCGCGAGTAGCACAGGCCGCAGTGGTGGCGCGTGCGGACGCGCCCGGCGACGTGCGGCTGGTCGCCTACGTGGTGGCCGCCGCCGGTGCCGACGGCGAACTCCCGCAGGACATCCACGCGTTCGCCGCGCAGCGGTTGCCGGAGTACATGGTGCCCTCGGCGGTGGTGGTGCTGGACGCGCTGCCGGTGACCATCAACGGCAAGCTGGACCGCCGCGCGCTGCCCGCCCCGGACTACGCGGCCGTCGCGGGTGCCGGTCGTGGTCCGGCCACCCCGCAGGAGGAGCTCCTGTGCGCGGCGTTCGAGCAGGTGCTGGGCCGGGAGAGCATCGGGGCAGAGGACGACTTCTTCGCGCTGGGCGGGCACTCGCTGCTGGCGGTGCGGCTGATCAGCCGGATCCGTGCGGTGCTCGGGGTGGAGCTGCCGCTGCGGGCACTGTTCGAGGCGCCGACGGTCGCCGCGCTGGCCACCCGGCTCAGCGGTGCGGGCCAGGTCGCCCGGGTGGCGCTGGTCGCCGGGGAGCGTCCGGAGCGGCTGCCGCTCTCCTTCGCTCAGCAGCGGTTGTGGATCGTCGGGCAGCTGGAGGGGCCGAGCGCCACCTACAACCTGCCGGTCGCGCTGCGGCTTTCGGGCGAGGTGGACCGGGAGGCGATGAACGCGGCGCTGCGGGATGTACTGGGCCGACACGAGGTGCTGCGCACGGTGCTGGCCGTCGCCGACGGCGAGCCCTACCAGCGGATCCTGGAGCTGGACGAGCTCAAGTGGGGGCTGGAACTGGTCGAGATCCCCTCGGAGGAGCTGGCAGGCGCGGCTGCCGAGGCGGCGCGGCACGTGTTCGACCTCTCGGCGGACGTGCCGGTGCGGGCGTGGCTGTTCACGGCGGGCCCGGACGAGCACGTCCTGGTGCTGCTGGTGCACCACATAGCGAGTGACGGCTGGTCGATGGGCCCGCTGTCCCGGGACATCGCCGCCGCGTATGCGGCGCGCTCGGAGGGCCGGGCCCCGGAGTGGGCGCCACTGCCCGTGCAGTACGCGGACTACGCCCTGTGGCAGCGCGAACTGCTCGGCGGGGCGGACGAACCGGGGAGTCGGCTGTCGCGGCAGGTGGCGTACTGGCGCGAGGAACTGGCCGGTGTGCCGGAGGAGTTGGAGCTGCCGTTCGACCGTCCGCGTCCGGCGATGGCGAGTCACCGTGGGCACACTGTGCCGATGGCATTGTCACCCGAACTGCATGCCCGTCTGGTGGAGTTGGCGCGGGCCGAGGGCGTGACCATGTTCATGGTGCTGCAGGCCGCGCTCGCGGTGCTGCTGTCCCGGCTCGGCGCGGGGACCGACATCCCGATCGGCGCGGCGGTGGCCGGGCGCACGGACGAGGCGCTGGACGACCTGGTCGGCTTCTTCGTCAACACCCTGGTGGTGCGCACGGACCTGACCGGTGACCCGTCGTTCCGCGAGGTGCTGGGCCGGGTGCGGGAGACCAGCCTGGGGGCGTTCGCGCACCAGGACGTGCCGTTCGAGAAGCTGGTGGAGGAGCTGGCCCCGGCACGCTCCCTGGCCCGCAACCCGCTGTTCCAGGTGCTGCTCACAGTCCAGAACAACGCGCGGTCGGTGGCGCGGTTGTCGGGCGTGCGTGGTGGCGGCGGGGTCTCCATGACCAGGGCGGCGGTGAAGTTCGACCTGGATGTGATGGTCGGTGAGGTGTTCGATGCCGAGGGCCGTCCGGCGGGTGTGCGCGGTGCGGTGACTGCGGCTGCGGATCTGTTTGATCCGGAGTCGGTCGAGCTGATCGCGGAGCGTTGGGCGCGGGTGCTGGCGGCGGTGGCCGTCGACCCGGAGCTGCGGCTGGGCGCGGTGGATGTGTTGACCGTGGATGAGCGGCGTCGTGTGTTGGTGGAGTGGAACGACACCGATCGGGTGGTGGTGTTCGAGCCGGTGCACGAGGTGTT
>NZ_JBVHHY010000104.1:0-1921 GCF_055560835.1 Kitasatospora sp. NPDC023120
TCGGGGCCGTGGACGAGGGCTTCTTCGAGCTGGCGGTCGACGCGGAGCCGTTCCAGGGTGGCGGTCTGGCCGCGAAGCGCGGCGGAGACGGAGACGCCGCTGATGGGCCCGGTCTCCAGCGCGGTCTGCTTGTTGATCAGCAGGTGCGAGTTGGCGGTGTCGGGCCAGCGTCGTCGCCGGTGTTCCAGCCAGGCGAGGGCAGCCTGCAGGGTGAGCTCGTCCAGAGGGCGGACGCGGCCGTCGATGACGAGCCGGCGGTTGCCGATGTCGAGGTCGTCGAGCTGGAGGCGGCGGATCGCACCGGGCCGGGCGGCGTGGATGGCCGCGAGGGCGAGGATCAGCCGGTCGGCCGGGCGGGTCACCGCGGCGACGGAGGACCGGACGTCCTCGGATTCCAGCGGCTGGATGACGCCGCTCTCCTGCTGGCCGACCCGGATGCGGCTGGTCGGGTTCTTGAAGATCGTGCCGTTCTTCTTGGCCCGGGCGAACAGGGACCGCAGGGCGACCAGGGTGTGCTTGCGCTGCGAGCCGTGGACGGTGGCCAGGTGGGCCAGGACGTCATCGCGGGTGACCTCACGCAGGTGGTCGTAGCGGCCGGACCACTCCAGCAGCACCGGCCGCAGCCGGTTGAGATAGCCCCAGACGGTTGCCACGTCCCGGGGCTGGGACCGCGGGCCGCCGTCGTGCAGGAGCCGGGCCCAGTCCTGGACATCTCGCCGGATGCCACCCGCGAGGCCGTCGAGCTTGGACTCCAGCCAGCGGTCGAAGGAGGACGGCCGGTCGTCGAGGAACACGCCGATGAGGCCGAGCACCTCCGCCGTGCGTTCGACACTGAGTCCACGAGACCGCAGCGCCGGGAACAGCTCGGAGTGCCGGACGACGTCGCAGCCGGTGTGACCGGACAGCACGACGACCAGGGCCCGGTCGACATCCAGGCGAACGCCTCGGGGCCAGCCGTGGGCCTCGCCGAGGCGGTGGGCGGAATGCCGGGCCCAGGCCAGCCATGGGTTGTCGAGCCGTGCGTGCTCCCGCCGGTCGAAGCGGGTGAAGTCGCGGCGGGCCTCGAACAGAGCCGGTTGGAGCCAGCCGCCGGCCGGCGGCCGTGCCGGGGCCGGGTCGGGCAGCCGTGGCCGTCCCCGGCGCTTGCCGCGCGGAGGGCCCGGACACCGCGGACGGTGGAGGTTGATCAGGAACAGCTGGTGATGCCGCACCTTCTCCAAGTAGGGCTGTAACACAGTGACTTCACCCTTGGCATCCTGGCTCGCCTGATGCCAGCACAGCCGGCAGTAGCCCTTCTTCAGCCGCACCACCCGGTGGCAGCCCCTGCACTCGGCGGGCTCCTCGGTGCGGCGGAAGCTCTGGCACGCACTGCAAGCGCGGCCGGGCAGCACACCCCAGCCGAAGCAGTCCGGGCAGCTGGTCGGCGGCCTGCACCTGCCCGCCGGCAGAACGTAGGCCATCACATCGGAGGGAGCGAGCGCCCGTCACGGCGACGAGGAACCACCGCCGGCCCCGCCGCTGCGACAGCGACTTGCTCGGTCTCCTGCTGCCCGGGACGGGGGACCTTCTCCGGCTCGGGCAGCAGCAGATCGCCGATCTTGCAGCCGAGCACGACGCAGATCACGTCCAGGTCCTCCAGTTTGAGGGAGACCGGTTGGCCGGACCACAGGCCGGACATCTTCCCGGCCGAGATGACCAGCCCGTGCTCGGCCAGACTCCGCTGCAGCTCGGACGCCTTCCAGATGCCCTTGTTCGCGGCGGTCAGCCGCAGGTTCCACTTCATCCCATCAGTCCTTCCAGTCGCTTCGCGGCCCGTTGCTGCCCGGCGAGCCAGGCGTCTTCCACTCTCGACTGCTGGACGTGGACGTATCGCATCGTCGTGGCGATCCAGGAATGTCCCAAAACCTCCTGAATTGCGAGC
>NZ_JBVHHY010000105.1:0-1903 GCF_055560835.1 Kitasatospora sp. NPDC023120
ACTAGTGCAGCGCCGCGCTGATCCTGCGAGGGTTTACCCGGCCTTGAGTGGGGTTCCCTCGTAGGTCCAGCGGAACGGCTTCGCTTCCGTGTCGTAGGCAATGGTGAACTCGCGGATTCGGCCGATGAGGTCGTCTCGTGAGGTGAACTCACCACGTCGCAGCAGGCGGCGGGCGAGGATCGAGAAGAAGATCTCGACCTGGTTGAGCCACGAGGCGTGCTTGGGCGTGTGGTGGACGGTGAATCTCGGGTGGCCTGTCAGCCAGGTTCGGGTGGCCTTCGAGACGTGGGACGAGCCGTTGTCGAGGATCAGGTGGATGGTCAGGGCGGGGTCGATGCTCTGGTCCAGCAGCCGCAGGAATCGGATGAAGGTTGCCGAGTTGTTGCGGGTGATGTCCTCGACGAGGACCTGTCCGGTGTGCACGTCCAGGGCCGCGACGATGGATGCGGTGCCGTGGCGGCGGTATTCGAACTCGCGGAGTTCGGGTCTGCCTGGTCTAGCCGGCCGGGTCGGATGGCGACGGGAGCGGGCCTGCATGGCGGTCTTCTCGTCCACGCTCAGGACCACTGATCCTTCCGGCCGGTTGAGATAGAGGGCGCACACGTCGGCGGCCTTGGCGTAGAAGTCGGGATCGTCGGGGCGGGTCAGCCAACCGCGGACCAGGTGGGGTTTGAGGTCAAGGCCGGCAAGGATCCTGCCGACCTGGGAGACGGAGATCCCGTGTCCGGCAAGGGACTTGGCGATGGCCTTGTGGGTCCAGTGGCTGTCGGTGCCGGGTTGGGCGGAGGTCACAGTGGCCACGATCGCCAGCTGAACCTCGGGCCCGTAGCGGCGCGGACGGCCGGGCCGGCTGCGGTCGTCCAGTGCGGTCAGACCCTCGCGATGGAATCGTTTGCGCCAGCGCCGCACGGTGGCGATGTGCAGATGCTGCCTGCGGGCGATGGCGGCGTTCGCAGTGCCGTCGGCGGCGGCCAGCGCGACCTGGGCCCGTTGGATGCGCCGCAGCGGGGCGGTGCGCGAGTGCGCCAACTGCTCCAGTACCGCCCGCTGGTCCTCGTCCCACACCACCGTGAACGGGCTGTGCACCGGCATGACCCCACCCCCGGACTCGACACGCGCGGCGATCATTGTCGCGCGGACGGGTGGGGCCGGCTGCGGACGGCCGCGCGAGGACCAGGACCGCTGGCAGGATGGCCGCCATGGCGAACACCAGGCGCGCGAAGCCGATCTCCCGCTCCCGGACGGCACCGGGGACGTCCGTCCATACGATCAAGGTCACCCTGCGTGGCTCCCGCCCCCCGATCTGGCGGCGTCTGGAAGTGCCGTCGGCCACCGACCTGCGACAGCTGCACGACCTGATCCAGGCCGCCTTCGGCTGGGAGGACTACCACATGTGGGCCTTCGAGACCGGGCGGGAGCGGTACGGGGTCGCCGACCGGGAGCTGGGAATCCGCAACGCGGAATCGATGCGGCTTGACCACATCGCCCCGGGAATCGGTGCGCGGTTCGGCTACACCTACGACTTCGGCGACGACTGGGAGCACGACATCCTCGTCGAAGCGGTTGCCGACGCCGAACCCGGTGCCGCCTACCCGCGCTGCGTCACCGGCCGGCGTGCCTGCCCACCCGAGGACTGCGGCGGGATCTGGGGATACGAGTACCTCGTCGAGATCCTTGCCGATCCGGAGCACGAAGAGCATGAGGAACGGCTCGAATGGCTCGGCCTCGATTCCGGCGACCAGTTCGATCCCGCCGCCTTCGACCTGGCCGAGGTCAACACCGCGCTCTCCAGCTTCGCGACCATCCTCGTCCAGAACTGACGCCCAACCTGCACAGGATCGCCCCAGCCGCCACAGCCGGGGCGATCCAGACCCTCGCAGGATCAGTGCGGCGCTGCACTAGT
>NZ_JBVHHY010000106.1:0-1880 GCF_055560835.1 Kitasatospora sp. NPDC023120
CGGGCGAGGTGCAGGCCGTGATCGCCGGGCATGCGCGGGTCGCGCAGGTCGCGGTGATCGCTCGTGAGGACAGCCCCGGTGATGTGCGCCTGGTGACATACGTGGTGCCGGCCGAGGATGCGGACACGGCCGGGCTGCCGGAGCTGGTGAAGGCCTTTGCCGGGCAGCGGTTGCCGGAGTACATGGTTCCGTCGGCGGTGGTGGTGCTGGATGCGCTGCCGCTGACGGTCAACGGCAAGGTCGACCGCCGCGCGCTGCCCGCCCCGGAGTACACGGCGGGTGCGGGCCGGGCACCGGCCACCCCCGAGGAAGAGCTCCTCTGCGAGGCGTTCGCCCAGGTGCTGGGCCTGGAGAGCGTGGGTGTCGACGACGACTTCTTCGATCTGGGCGGGCACTCGCTGCTGGCTACCCAGCTCGTGAGTCGGATCCGCACACTCCTCGGTGCCGAGGTGGGGATCGCGGATGTGTTCGAGGCGCCCACGGTCGCCGGACTGGTGACCCGCATTGCCACTCAGAAGCCGGCCAGGCCCGCCCTGAGGCCGATGCGCAACAACGAGGAGTCCTGATGTACCCGTTGTCCTTCGCACAGCGGCGGTTGTGGTTCATCGGCCAGTTCGAGGGGCCGGGAGCGCACTACAACAGCCCGATCGCCGTGCGGCTCTCGGGGCAGGTGGACCGGGACGCCCTGGCGGCGGCCCTGCGGGACGTGCTCGGGCGGCACGAGGTGCTGCGGACGGTGTTCACCGTGGTCGACGGTGAGCCGTACCAGCGGATCGTGAAGCTGGACGAGCTCGACTGGGAGCTGCAGCTGGCCGAGGTCACCGAGGAGGAGCTGGCGGCCGCGGTCACCGCGGCCGGCGGGTACCCCTTCGACCTGTCCGTCGACGTCCCGATCCGGGCGACGCTGTTCTCGGCTGGTCCGGACGAGCACGTGTTGACGCTGGCCATTCACCACATCGCGTGTGACGGTTGGTCGCGGCGGCCGCTCGGCCGGGACCTCTCGGTCGCCTACGCGGCTCGCCGGGAGGGCCGGGCGCCCGAGTGGGAGCCGCTGCCGGTGCAGTATGCGGACTACGCGCTGTGGCAGCGGGAGCTGCTGGGCTCCGATGAGGAGCCGGACAGTGTGATCTCCCGCCAGGTCGCTTACTGGCGTGAGGCGTTGGCCGGTGCGCCGGAGGAGCTGGAGCTGCCGTTCGACCGGCCGCGCCCCGCTATCGCGAGCAACCAGGGGCACACCGTCTCCTTCGAGGTTTCGGCCGAGGTGCACGCGCGGTTGGCGGAGCTGGCACGGTCCGAGGGCGTGACGCCGTTCATGGTGCTCCAGGGCGCGTTGGCGGTGCTGCTGTCCCGCCTGGGCGCAGGGCTCGACATCCCGATCGGCGTGGCGGTGGCCGGGCGCACCGACGAGGCGCTGAACGACCTGGTCGGGTTCTTCGTCAACACCCTTGTCATGCGGACAGACCTGTCCGGCGACCCGTCGTTCCGCGAGTTCCTGGGGCGGGTGCGCAAGACGGGTCTCGGGGCCTTCGGGCACCAGGACGTGCCGTTCGAGCGGCTGGTCGAGGTGCTCGCCCCGGCCCGCTCGATGGCGCGCAACCCGCTCTTCCAGGTGATGCTCGCGGTCCAGAACACCGCGCGATCGGCAATGGACCTGGCGGGTGTGCAGGCCGAGTCGTTCTCGTCAGGGGCGTCGAGGTCCGTCTTCGACCTGGACGTGACGGCCGGCGAGATGTTCGACGCCGAGGGACGGCCGGCTGGGCTGCGCGGGGCGCTGACCGGTTCGGTGGACCTGTTCGACCAGTCGTCGGTGGAACGGATCGCCGCGCGCTGGGTGCGGGTGCTGGAGACGGTGCTGCTCGACCCGGAGACCCGCCTGAGCG
>NZ_JBVHHY010000107.1:0-1830 GCF_055560835.1 Kitasatospora sp. NPDC023120
TGCAGGGTGCGGGGCAGGATGCCGTGGCGCATCGCCTCGACCATCTTGATCACGCCGGCGACGCCGGCCGCGGCCTGGGTGTGCCCGATGTTGGACTTGAACGAGCCGAGCCAGAGGGGCAGTTCGGGTTCGTGTGCCTGGCCGTAGGTGGCCAGCAGGGCCTGGGCCTCGATCGGGTCGCCGAGCGTGGTGCCCGTGCCGTGCGCCTCGACGGCGTCGACCTGGTCGGCGGTCAGCCGGGCGTCGGCCAGGGCGGCGCGGATCACCCGCTGCTGCGACGGCCCATTGGGGGCAGTGAGCCCGTTGCTGGCACCGTCCTGGTTGACGGCCGAGCCGCGGACCACCGCGAGCACCCGGTGACCGTTGGCCAGGGCGTCCGAGAGCCGCTCCAGCAGCACCATGCCCGCGCCCTCGCCCCAGGCGACGCCGTCGGCGCCACCCGCGAAGGACCGGCAGCGGCTGGCGGGCGACAGGCCGCGCTGCCGGCTGAACTCCTGGTACATCCCCGGCGTGGCCATCACGGTGACACCGCCGGCCAGGGCCATGGTGCACTCGCCGTTGCGCAGCGCCTGGACGGCCAGGTGCATCGCCACCAGCGAGGAGGAGCACGCGGTGTCGACGGTGAGCGCCGGGCCCTCCAGCCCGAGCACGTAGGACACCCGGCCGGACGCCACGCTGGCGGCGAGACCGGTGACCAGGTAGCCCTCGGCGCCCTCGTCGCCGAGGTAGGTCAGCGAGGCGTACTCCTGGGCGATCACGCCGGTGAACACGCCGGTACGGCTGCCCTGCAGGGACTTCGGGTCGATGCCGGCCCGCTCGACCGCCTCCCAGCTGGTCTCCAGCAGCAGGCGCTGCTGGGGGTCGAGGGCGAGGGCCTCGCGGGGGCTGATGCCGAAGAACTCGGCGTCGAACTCGTCGGCGTCGTAGAGGAATCCGCCCTGGCGGGCGTACGTCTTGCCGATCGCCTCGGGGTCGGCGTCGAAGAGGTTCTCGACGTCCCAGCCGCGGTTGTCCGGGAAGTCGCCGATCGCGTCGACGCCGTCGGCGACCAGCCGCCACAGTGCCTCGGGGGTGTCGGCGCCGCCGGGGAAGCGGCAGCCCATGCCGACGATCACGATCGGGTCGTCGTCCGCGCGGGCGACCGCGGCAGTCGGTGCGGCGGCGCCGGCGACCGCGCCGCTGTCGCCCTCGCCGAGCAGCCCGGCGAGCAGGAGGCGGGCGACGGCGGTGGGGGTCGGGTGGTCGAAGGTCAGGGTGGCGGGCAGCCGCAGACCGGTTCCGGCGGCCAGCGTGTTGCGCAGCTCGACGGCGGTCAGCGAGTCGAAGCCGAGTTCCTTGAACTGGCCGCTCGGGTCGACGGACGAGGCCGAGCCGTGGCCGAGCGCGGCCGCGACGGCGCCGCGGACCAGGTCGAGCAGGATCTGCTCCTGCTCGGCCGGGCTCCGCCCGTGCAGCCGCTCCCGTACGGGCGACGCGCCGGCTGCGGCACCCTGGGCCGCCCGCCGTGCGACGCCGCGCACCAGGCCGCGGTACAGCGCGGGCACCTCGCCGAGGGCGCGCAGCCGGCCGGTGTCGAAGAGGGCGGCGACGGCGGTCGCTTCCCGGCCGGCCAGTGCGGCGTCGAACATGGCCAGGGCGCGGTCCGCCGGGACCGGCAGCAGGCCGGTCCGGCGCATGCGGGCGTGGTCCTGCTCGGCCAGCGTCGCGGTCATGCCGCCCGCGTCCTGCTGCCAGGGGCCCCAGGCGAGGGAGGTCGCGGGCAGTCCGTTGGTGTGGCGGTGGGTGGCGAGGGCGTCGAGGTAGGCGTTGGCGGCGGCGTAGTTGGCCTGG
>NZ_JBVHHY010000108.1:0-1681 GCF_055560835.1 Kitasatospora sp. NPDC023120
GGACTCCGACCCGGGTCAGACCGGGAAGCTCTACCTCTACAAGGGCACCGGCAGCGGCCTGAGCTCCCGCACCGAGATCGGCTCCGGCGGCTGGTAGACCCCGCGCGTGACCGGCCGGCCGCTTCCGGCCGGCCGCTGAAACCGGGGAGCGGGCCCGCGACCACCGCGCGGGCCCGCCCCCGCCCTCCCCGCTCACCCTTCCCCCTTGCTGCGTGCCGCCCTGCCCGGATCCGTCCCCCGGGCGGCTCCGCCCTGCCCGTCTCCTTGGAGAGATCCGTGAACCACCACCGTCTGAGGGGTGTCGCCTCGTTCGCCGTGGCGGCCGGTGCCCTCACCGCCACCCTGCCGCTGGGCGCGGCCGCCCAGGCTGCCGAGCCCGCCGCCGCCGCGTCCGCCGCTGACCCCGGTCAGGGCGTCAAGACCGTGACGTACCAGGGGCTTTCGCTCCAGGTGCCGTCGAGCTGGTCGGTGGTCGACCTGGCCCAGGCGCCCGACACCTGCGTCCGGCTCGACCGGAACACCGTCTACCTCGGCCACCCCGGCGCGGACCAGAACTGCCCGACCCACCTGATCGGGGAGAAGGCGGACGCGCTGGTCGTCGAGACCTTCGCCGGTGCTGCCGAACGGGCCGACCTCGCCACCGTCGCGGTGCCCGCCGGGCGCGGCGTCCCGGCCCTGCCGGAGGGCGCCGGCCGGGAGGCACGGGTGGCCTTCGAGGGGGCCGGCGTCTATGTGACGGCCAGTCACGCCCCCTCGTCCGCCGCCGCGGTGCAGCGCGTCCTCGCCTCCGCCTCGATCGGCGGCGGCGCCACCGCGGCCCCGGTGCCGCAGCCGCCGAAGGCCGTGCCCGGTGCCCTCGCCGGTGCCTTCGCCGCGCCCGGCGCCGAGTCGGCGGCCGCGTCGGCGACGCCGAGCACCGGCTACACCGGCAAGGCGTTCGACGCCTGCGCCGCGCCCTCCTCCGGTGCGATGGCGGACTGGGCCTCCTCGCCCTACCGGGGCGTGGGCATCTACATCGGCGGTCCGACCCGGGTCTGCGCGCAGAACAACCTCACCGCGTCGTGGGTGGCGCAGCAGAGCAGCGCCGGCTGGCACCTGCTGCCGATCTACGCGGGCACCCAGGCCGCCGGGATCTCCTCCTCGGACGCCGAGGGCCAGGGCCGGGCCGCGGCGGAGGCCGCCGTCAAGCTGGCCAAGGGCCTGGGCTTCACCACCGCCACGGTGCTCTACGTCGACATGGAGGCCTACTCCTCCGGCTACCGCACCAATGTGCTGAACTACCTGTCGGGCTGGACCGGCCGGCTGCACGAGCTCAACTTCCGCTCCGGCGTCTACAGTTCCTCGTCGAGCGGGATCAAGGACATGGTCGCCGCGTACAACTCGTCCAGCTTCGACCGTCCCGACGTGGCGTGGTCCGCGAACTGGAACAACGACGCCGACACGAACGACAGTTACATCCCGGCGGGGTACTGGTCCAACCACCAGCGCGTCCACCAGTACGCCGGGGACGTCACGGAGTCGCACGGCGGGACCACCATCAACATCGACCGGAACTACGTCGACGTCGCCGCCAAGTCCCCGGTGAACGACCCCGGGATGACCAACCTGACCGCGGGGGACTTCAACGGGAACGGCAAGAAGGACCTGGTGGCGGTCGAGGTGTCGACCGGCAAGCTCTGGT
>NZ_JBVHHY010000109.1:0-1628 GCF_055560835.1 Kitasatospora sp. NPDC023120
CTGGGGGCGTTCGCCCACCAGGACGTGCCGTTCGAGCGACTGGTCGAGGAGCTGGCCCCGTCCCGTTCACTGGCCCGCACCCCGCTCTTCCAGGTGCTGCTGACGGTCCAGAACAACGCGCGGACGACCGCGGACCTGCCGGGTGTGCAGGCCGGCGGGGTCCCCGCGGGTGCCGCCGTCGCGAAGTTCGACCTCGACCTGGTGGTCAGCGAGGTCTTCGACGCCGATGGGCGGCCGGCCGGTCTGCGCGGTGGTGTGACCGCGGCGGCAGACCTGTTCGATGCGGTGTCGGTGGAGCGGCTGGTCGGTCGTTGGCTGCGGGTGCTGGAGGCGGTGGCCGTCGATCCGCAGCTGCGGTTGAGTGCGGTGGGGGTGCTGGACGAGGCCGAGCGCCACCGGGTGTTGGTGGAGTGGAACGACACCGACGCCGAGGTGCCGGCCGGTACGGCGCTGGAGCTGTTCGAGGCGCAGCTGGCGCGCACGCCGGACGCGCTCGCGGTGGTCGCCGAAGGCGTCGAGCTGACCTATCGCGAGCTGGACGGGCGGGCGAACCGGCTGGCGCGGCTGCTGATCGGTCGGGGTGTCGGTCCGGAGTCGGTGGTCGCCGTGTGCATGGAGCGCGGTGCAGATCTGCTGGTGGCGTTGCTGGCGGTGTGGAAGGCCGGCGGCGCCTACCTGCCGGTGGACGTGGCGTACCCGGCCGAGCGGATCGCCTTCATGCTTGCCGACGCCAACGCGGCGTGCGTCGTGACGGCGGCAGCCTCCCTGGAGGTGCTACCCGCGTCGTTGCCTGCGATCGTGGTGGTCGACGGGCCGTCGCTGCTGGCGGAGTTGGCCGAACTGCCCGACACCGCCGTGCTGCCGGGCGAGCGCAACGGCACCCTGTTGCCGCAGAACCCCGCCTACCTGATCTACACCTCTGGTTCCACCGGCACTCCCAAGGGAGTCCTGGTCGAGCAGGGCGCCGTCGCCAACCACATGCGCTGGATGGCCGACACGTTCGCCCTCGACGGGCGGGATCGCGTCCTGGCCCGAACAGCGCTGAGCTTCGACGCCTCGGTCTGGGAGGTCTGGCTGCCGCTGACGACTGGCGCCACGGTCTGCCTGGCACCGGTGGTGGTCACCAGGGAGCCCGCGCAACTCGTCGAGTACATCCGACGGCACCGGGTCACGATCGCGCAGTTCGTGCCGTCCCTGCTCTCCCTGGCGGTGGGCACGACCGGATACGGAACCGGTCTGTCGCTGCGGCGGGTGTTCGTCGGTGGTGAACCCGTCACCCCCGCTCTGGCCGCACAGACCGCCGCCTCCTGGTCGGTGGACCTCCACAACCTGTACGGGCCGAGCGAGACCACCGTGCAGATCGCCATGCACGCGTTCGACGCCGCCGCCGACGTGACCACCGTGCCCATCGGGCGCCCGGTCTGGAACAGCCGTGCCTACGTGCTCGACGCTGCGCTGTCCCCGGTTCCGGTCGGTGTGTATGGCGAGTTGTACGTCGCGGGCGAGCAGTTGGCGCGCGGGTACGCGCGGCGGCCGGGTCTGTCGGCGGAGCGCTTTGTGGCGAATCCGTTCGGGGCTGCCGGTGCGCGGATGTACCGGACCGGGGACCGGGTTCGGTGGACCGCGGA
>NZ_JBVHHY010000110.1:0-1626 GCF_055560835.1 Kitasatospora sp. NPDC023120
TGAGTGGTGTGCATCGTGAAGTGGCAGGTCGCGGGCCTGGTGTGCGTCGGCGTCGGGGTGCTCACGCTGGTTGCGGGCGGATGGCTTCGGTGAAGATCGTCGGTCAGCGGGCGACTTCCCGGTTCGTCAGGACCAGCAGGGCCCGCACCAGCGCGGTCGCCCACTTCGGGTGGGTGCGGACCTTGCCGAGCACGCGCCAGTTCTTCAGGTGCGCGAAGCCGTGCTCGACCGGGGCCCGGACCGCGGCCAGCGCCTTGTTGGACAGCTTCTGCCCCCGGGTAAGGGGCCGGTTGCGGGCCGCCTTGTAGCCGGTGATCACCGCCGGGTCGGCGCCCGGGCCGCTGTCGTCGAGGCCGACGAAGCCCAGGTCGGCGATCGCACCGAGGCTGGCCGCGCGCAGACGGGCGGTCAGTTTGTCGTGGCGGCACGCGGTGATCTCCGAGGTGCGTCCGGGTCGGACCGCGCTCACCCAGACCAGGCGGCCCTTGTCATCGGTGAGCGCGATCACGAGCAGGCCGTGGCATTTGTGCTTGCCGGAGTAGTTCTTCCGGTTCTCGGTCCCGGTGCGGCGGCGGGTGCGTATCAGAGAACCGTCCAGCAGGACCACCCCGCCACCCGATCGGGCGATCTTCCTGAGCGCGCGGTCCAGGCGCGGGGCGCGGGCGGCCAGCAGGCCGACGACCTCGCGCACCCACCGGGTCACGGTGGTGCGGTGCACCCCGTTCCCGCCGGCCAGGTCGCCGGGCCGCTGGTCACAGCGCAGCACCGCCAGCACGATGCCGGCGATCCTGCCTGCCGACAGGGCCCGCCACCGCGATCCGATCTTCTTGCAGTGGCCGCGTATCAGGTCGGCGAGCCAGTTCAAGGTGGCACTCGACAGCGGCAGGCGGGCAGTGTAGACAAGACCGTCGGGGCCCTCGACGAGACCGTTGCTTTTCTTCACACCAAACTCAACTGCCGCCGGGGGCCCTCCGGTTACGCCCTTCGGCGTGCATTACCTGGTCGGCTACAGCCGTGCCGTGAACTTCCCGTCGCCGCGTTTGTGCAGCCATCCGCGGTCCGCGAGCTTGACCAGTTTCGCCCGCAGCGGCTCCAGCTTCCCGCGCACCTCCACCTGAAGGCCCAGCTCTTCGCCCACTGCCCGCACCTGCACCGGACCGCCGGCGGCTCGCACGATCGCCAGGATCCGGCGGTAGTCGTCGGGCAGCGCGGTCTCGTCAACGCTGTCGCCACGGTGCGGGACCAGCAGCATCGCACGCCCGCCGACCTGCGCTGACGCCGGTGCGACGGCAGCCCGTTCCCCAGCTGTCCGCTCGCTCATCCGCGTCAGGACCCTCTCGGCGACTGCGAGTTCGTCCCGCTCTGCCTTCACCTCGTCCAACTGCTTGACCAGCTGTTCCTCCAGCTCGTCCAATTCCGCGCGGCGCGCGGCGATCCGTTCCAGTACCTCGGGGTCCACCATGCCCGGGAGCGTAGGAGCATCGCGGGCTGGAACGGGCCAGAACCCACGAAGACCTCCCTGCCCGACGATCTACACGGCAGACTGCCGCGCGTGACCAGCACGAGCACCGGGGCACGGAATCACACCAGGCCCGTGACCTGCCACTTCACGATGCACACCACTCA
>NZ_JBVHHY010000111.1:0-1619 GCF_055560835.1 Kitasatospora sp. NPDC023120
TAGCTTGATCTTTAAGCAGTAGCCTCGAACGGGCTGCCGAACTTGATCACTCGTATCGGTAACTCCCGTACACGGAAGCGGCCTTCGCCTGATCATGTGCTCCGACCAAGGAATGCACGTGACCATGACGAAGGCCGTGGGATGAGTCTGCTGCACGAGGGCGTCCGTGAGGATGCGTTCGCTGAACTGTCACGCTTCCGGGGGGAGTTCTACTCCTGTTTCACCCGGCGCGGGGATGCGCTGTTCGAGCTGACCGACGCGGTGCTGTGCGCCGACGGGCCGGTCAGGTCGCTGGTGGAGCTCTCCCTGGTGGGCGAACACCGTCGAGGTCATGGCGGGCTCTACGACGCTCTGGCCCACGGCGACCTCGATGCCGACCTGGTGAGGCGGGCGCTGGCATCGGTGCCCCTGCCCCGGGCGACCGACGGCCGGATCGTGCTGGCCGTGGACATCACCTGCTGGCTGCGGCCAGACGCCCACACCTCACCGGAGCGGATTCTGTGCCACACCTACGGGCGGGGAAAGGACCAGCACATCCCGATCCCGGGCTGGCCCTACTCGGTCATCACCGCTCTGGAGCCGGGCCGCAGCTCGTGGACCGCGCCGTTGGACGCGCTGAGACTGGCACCGGGCGACGACGCCGCCACCGCCACCGCACGGCAACTGCGCGAGCTCGTCGACCGCCTGATCACCGTCGGCCAGTGGCGCAACGGCGACCCGGACCTCCTCGTTGTCGCGGACGCCGGCTACGACGCCCCGCGCCTGGCCTTCCTGCTGGCAGACCTGCCCGTCCAGGTGCTGGCCAGGATGCGCTCGGACCGCGTCCTGCGCAGGGCGTGTCCGCCCCGGCTTCCCGCCACCAGGGGCCGGCCGCCCCGCCATGGCGGCGAGTTCGTCTTCGGCGACCCGGCCACCTGGGGCGCCCCGGACACCGAGACCGTCACCGACACCCGCCTCTACGGCACCGCGAGGGCCCGCTCCTGGGACCGGCTGCACCCGCGGCTGACCCACCGCTCCTCCTGGACGGCTCAGGCCGGTCCCCTGCCGGTCATCGAAGGCACGGTGATCCGCCTGGAGGTCGGCCACTTGCCCAGCGGCGCCATTCCCAAGCCGGTCTGGCTGTGGTGGTCCGGCACTGATGCCGCCCCCGCCGACACCGACCGGCTCTGGCAGGCCTTCCTCCGCCGATTCGACATCGAACACACCTTCCGCCTCTTCAAGCAGACCCTCGGATGGACCTGTCCGAAGATCCGCACTCCCGAGGCAGCCGACCGCTGGACCTGGCTGATCCTGGCGGCCTTCACCCAGCTCCGGCTCGCCCGCCCGCTCGCGGCCGACCTCCGCCGCCCCTGGGAGCAGCCCGCGCCACCCGAACGTCTGACTCCCGCCCGCGTCCGGCGAGGATTTCGGCACCTCCGCCCGAAGGCGGCCTGCCCGGCCGGAGCACCGAAACCCAGCCGCCCCGGCCCCGGCCGACCTCCTGGCCGCAAGAACACCCACCCGGCCCCACGCCACGACGTCCACACGGTCCGCAAAACAGACACCACGAAGCCGCCGCCGGAGAAGAAGACAAAGAAGTCCAGCACCCCTCGACCTCGCCGCACAGGTTAAAGATCAAG
>NZ_JBVHHY010000112.1:0-1609 GCF_055560835.1 Kitasatospora sp. NPDC023120
CCCACTGGCGACGCCGCCACCAGGCCCGATCCCAATCCAGCCACTACAACCGCCAAGCCGCCGCCCCAGCGTGATCACGATCTACGGCTGGAGTACTAGTACTGCAACGACACTCCGTGACTTGATGCGTCTCCGCTCGTTGTGTGTTCCGTGCTGGAAGACATAACTGACGGCTGGTCAGATCTATTCGGAGACTTCGTGTCCCGGTTCGCGGGCCGGTTCGGGCGGGTGGAACCCCGGCGGCGCATGGTGTCCTACCTGCGGGGACTTCTCAGCGAGTCGGAGCGGAAGAACGGCTGGACGCTGGCCGAGGTTGCCGGCGACAGTGGCCCCAGGGCATGCAGCGCCTGCTGAACCACTACCTGTGGGACGCGGACGCGGTGCGTGACGATGTCCGCGACGTCGTCGTGGAGTATCTCGGCGATCCCGACCGCGGCGTTCTCATTCTCGACGAGACCGGATTCCTCAAGAAGGGGGTGAAGTCGGCGGGCGTGGCCAGGCAGTACTCCGGAACAGCCGGGCGGATCGAGAACTCCCAGGTGGCAGTCTTTCTGGCCTACGGATCCGAACGGGGGCGAGCCCTGATCGACCGCGAGTTGTACTTGCCGAAGGATTGGACTTCCGACCGCGAGCGCTGCCGGGCGGCCGGCATCGACGACGATGTCGAGTTCGCCACCAAGCCGGACCTGGGCCTGCGGATGCTGAAACGCGCCGTCGCGGCCGAAGTCCCGTTCGGCTGGGTGACCGCGGACGAACTCTACGGTCAGGTCGGGCGTATCCGGCTGTGGCTGGAAGAGCACGACATTCCCCACGTACTCGCCGTCCCGAAATCCCAGATGGTCATGACCATGGAATTCTTCGGCCAGGCCCGCGCGCATGACCTGATCGGCGGGCTCCCCGACGGGACCTGGACGCGCCTGAGCTGCGGCGACGGCTCCCACGGCCCACGTGAGTACGACTGGACCGCCGCCCCGATCCGGCCATGGCGGCGCGAAGGCTGGGACCATTGGCTACTGGCCCGGCGCAGCCCCGCCGACCCCACCGAGATCGCTTACTACATCTGCTTCAGCCCGGCGGGAACCACACTCGAGGAACTCGCCCGGATCGCGGGATCACGGTGGATGGTCGAGGAATGCTTCCAGACCGCGAAAAACGAGACCGGGCTCGACCAATACCAGGTCCGCGACTACACCGCCTGGTACCGGCACATCACCTTATCCATGGCCGCACTCGCCTTCCTCGCCGTCCTTCGAGCGAAGGCAAAAAAGGGGCTTCCGACACCCGACCGGGCCACGGCCTGGCGCCCGTCAGCATGAACGAGGCACGGCGCCTGTTCAACCGTGTCGCCGCTCCAATACGCCACGCAGTCCGCCATGTTCTCGCCTGGTCCTTATGGCGCAGGAAAGCCCAAGCCCGAGCCCGCGCCAGCCATTTCAAGCGACGAGGACATCACGGAGTGTCGTTGCAGTACTAGTACTCCAGTGAGAGTTCTCCATGTGCCCTGGTCAGCGGCTTTGGGGGTGGGGAGTGTAGCGGGGCTGCGGCGGGGGCGGAGTGGTCTTGGCGTGGATGTCGCGCGAACGGGTGCCCGCGCCGCATGTAGTGGCAG
>NZ_JBVHHY010000113.1:0-1593 GCF_055560835.1 Kitasatospora sp. NPDC023120
CCGCCCACGCCCACACCACCGGCACCCCCGTCACCTGGCCCCTCCCCACCACCCCCACCCACCCCATCGACCTGCCCACCTACCCCTTCCAACGCCGGTCGTACTGGCTCAAGCCGGTCACCACGACCGACCTCGGCAGCACGGGACTGCGTCCGCTGCACCACCCGGTACTGGCCGCCGCCACCACGCTGCCCGACGGCACCCACCTGTTCACCGGCCAGGTCTCGCTGCGTAGGCAGCCCTGGCTGCTCGACCACGCCGTGCTGGACACCGTGCTGCTGCCCGGCGCCGCCTTCGTCGAGCTGGCCCTGCACGCCGGTCAGCGGACCGGCCAACCCCACCTGGCCGAACTCACGCTCCAGCACCCGCTGGTGGTCCCCGAGGACACCCCCGTCGAGGTCCAGGTCGCGGTGGGCCCAGCGGAGGGCGGGGCCGGCCGTACGGTGACCGTCCACTCCCGCCCAGCCGACCCGGCCGGCGACGACCAGCCGTGGACGGCGCACGCGGTCGGCACGGTCACCGCCGAGGCCCCCGGCCGCCCATCGGTCGAGGAGGCCTGGCCGCCGGCCGGAGCGACCCCGGTCCCGGTCGACGAGTTCTACCCGCGGTTCTCCGCGCGCGGCTACCACTACGGTCCGCTCTTCCAGGGTCTGCGGGCCGCCTGGCGGCGTGGGACGGACCTGTACGCCGAGGTCGTGCTGCCCGGAGAGGGCGGCACCGACGACTTCGGCATCCACCCCGCCCTGCTGGACGCCGCCCTGCACGCCTCCCTGCTCGACCTCGGGCCCGAGGGCATCCGGCTTCCGTTCTCGTGGACGGACGTCGACCTGCACGCCGTCGGCGCCCGCGCGCTCCGGGTGCGGCTGTCGCAGACCGGCCCGGAGAACGCCCGGCTGTCCCTGTTCGACTTCGACGGGCTTCCGGTCCTGACGGTGGACTCGCTGACCGGCCGCCCGATCACGCCCGAGCAGCTCGCCGCGGTCCGTACCGCCGTCCGTCACCCGCTGTACCGGGTGGAGCAGACGGCACGGGAGCTCACCGGCCGTACCCCCGTCTCCGGCCCCTGGGTCGTCATCGGCGACGAGGCGTCCGCCGAGGCGCTGCGCACCGCGGGCGCCGAGGTGCTCCGTCATCTTCCGCTCGGCACCGCCCCGGGCGACGACCCCGCACGCGCCCACGACCTCGCCGAGCAGGCCCTCGCCGCCCTCCGGCAGGCCCTCGCCGACGAGTCCCTCGCCGACGCCCGCGTCCTCGTCGCCACCCGGCACGCCGACGGCCTGGCCGCCTCCGCCGTCCAGGGACTGACCCGGTCCGCCCAGGCCGAGCACCCCGACCGCATCGTCCTCGTCCGTCTCGACACCACCGGCCATGACCTCCTGCCCCTCGCCCTCGCCGACGACGACGAGCCCGAACTCACTCTCTCAGCAGGCCGGTTGACCGTGCCCAGGCTGGTCAGGGCCGCCACCCCGGACACCGCCGGAGCCACCCCGCTCGACCCGGACGGCACCGTCCTGATCACCGGCGGCACCGGCACCCTCGGCGCCCTCCTCGCCAAGCACCTCGTCACCACCCACGGCATCCGCCACCTCCTGC
>NZ_JBVHHY010000114.1:0-1512 GCF_055560835.1 Kitasatospora sp. NPDC023120
GTGTCAGACATCCCATGCCGTAGCGGTGTCAAGCTGTGGCTGGGAGGGTTGCGTGGTGTGACCAGGCAGTGGCCTCGTCGTAGAGCGTGCGGGTCTTGAGGCAGCCGTGGAGGATGCCGACGAGGCGGTTGCCGAGTTGGCGCAGGGCGGGGTTGTAGTCCAGGTCCCGGGCTCGCTGCTTGTCGTAGTAGCGGCGGGCACCGGGTGATCTCTGCAGCGAGCAGAACGCCTGGCGTTGCAGGGCGTCGGCGAGGCGGTTGTTGCGCACGAAGCGGGCCTGGACGGAGTG
Source organism: Kitasatospora sp. NPDC023120 (assembly GCF_055560835.1). Taxonomy (NCBI): domain Bacteria; kingdom Bacillati; phylum Actinomycetota; class Actinomycetes; order Kitasatosporales; family Streptomycetaceae; genus Kitasatospora; species Kitasatospora sp. NPDC023120. The sequence continues at coordinate 290 of NZ_JBVHHY010000114.1, forward strand.
GGCCTTGCCGGAGGCCCGGGTGATCGGGCTGGTGCCGGCGTAGTTCTTGCGGGCTTTGGCGGAGATGTAGCGGGTGGAGTCGTCGCCGAACTCGGCCAGCACCCGGGCGCCGGTGATCTCGCCGATGCCGGGCATCGACAGGTAGATCTCAGCATCCGGGTGCGCGAGAAAATGCGCGCTCACCTGCTCTTCCAGTGCCTGTATCTGCTCGTTCAGCGCGATCAGCAGCCTGGCGTGCGCGACCGCCGCCGCGCCGTAGGCGGTGGTGACCGGCGCGGGCAGGCCGAGCCGGGGCTCGCGCAGCGCGGCCTGGATCGCGCCGGCCTTCTGGTCCCGGTCACGGCGCCGATGACGGGCCAGGACCGCGGTGATCTGGTGCTTCGTCAGCTTGGCCGCCTCGTCGGGCGTGGGGGCCTTGATCAGCAGTTCCATCGCGTCGGTGCTGGTCAGCTCCAGCCCGGCGTAGGCCGTGAGGGCTCCGGGGAAGTACTCGCGCAGCGTGCTCCGCAGCCGCTGGAAGGTGCGGGTGCGCTCCCAGATCAGCGTCTGGTGGGCGCGGGCGACCACGCGGACGGCCTGGGCCTGGTCGCTGTCCCCGGCGATCGGCCGCAGCTGGTCGCGGTCGATGCGGACCATGTCCGCCAGCGCGTGCGCGTCGCCCTTGTCGCTCTTGGCTCCCGAGGTGGCGTACCGCTCCTTGAACCGGGCGGCTTGCCTGGGGTTGACCGCGTAGACCAGGTAGCCGGCCGCGATCAGCGCCTGCACCCACGAACCCCGGTCGGTCTCGATCCCGACCACCACCTGCCCGGGCTCCAGGTCATCGCCGCCGTGCCGCGCGACGATGGCGTGCAGCTTCGCGATACCCTCAACGCCCTCCGGCAGCCGCGCTGTTGCGAGTCTGCGACCGGTCGCGTCCTGCACCTCGACGTCATGGTGATCTTCGGCCCAGTCGTCGCCGATGAACAGCACCAGCACCCGCCCCTTCGCTCTCGTCTGGTCATGATGTGCAGCCTGCGGAAGGCACGGCTCGCGCCCTAATGGATCCAGTGCTCACGCCCGACCGCCCGGCGGGCACGCCATCCCATCAGCGGTCAGGCCTCCCGGCCGACCAGCAGGGGCACGGTCTGACACCAGAGCTCATACGGCTCGGGCGATAGCAGTGCTCACCTGCTGGCGGCTACGGACCGTAGTCTCCCTCACGGCCCGACGAGTCCCATTAGGCG
>NZ_JBVHHY010000115.1:0-1452 GCF_055560835.1 Kitasatospora sp. NPDC023120
CAGGCGAAGGCCGCTTCCGTGTACGGGAGTTACCGATACGAGTGATCAAGTTCGGCAGCCCGTTCGAGGCTACTGCTTAAAGATCAAGCTAGGGCCTGTTTCAGAAGCGATCAGGAGAGCTGCCTGACAGCTCACAACCCTCGGATGGCTTCGCCCAGATCAGGGCCGTAAGAGGCCCAGCAGATGACTGAGCCGTCATTGTCGAGCTGTCCCATGAACCAGTCGTCGTCGGCTCTCACGAGGCACAAGGCATGGAAGGAGAGGATGACGTCAGGCTGGAGAGGGGTGTAGTCGGCACGGCCGTGCTCTTCGACAACGACGAGTCGTTCGAGGGAGAGCAGGGCCGCTTCGGGGTCCCCTGATGCGGAGCGCACCCGCTCGATCGTCCACCCGTCGGGAAGGCCTGCGTTCACTGCCGCATGATCGCAACGGAGGGCGTCTCAAAGCCACTCGTTTATGGCGGCGACCAGCACAGTCGCCTCATAGCGAACGGCCAACTTGTCATACCGGGTGGCGACCGCGCGGTGGCGCTTGAGGCGGTTGATGCCGCACTCCACGGCGTGGCGCTCCCTGTAGTTGTCCTTGTCGAACTTCGGTGGCCGGCCGCCATGGGAGCCGCGCTTCATGCGGTTGGCGATCTGGTCACGCTTCTCCGGGATCGTGCAGCCGATCTTGCGTTTGCGCAGGTAGGCGCGGTTCGCGCGGGAGCCGTACGCCTTATCGGCGCGGACCTTGTCCGGCCGGGTGCGCGGTCGTCCCGGCCCGAGCCGTGGAACCCGGATGCGGCCCAGGACGACCTGGAACTGCGGGGAGTCGCCGCGCTGCCCGGCCGTGATCACCAGCGACATCGGCTTCTGGGCCTGCTCGACCGCCAGGTGGATCTTGGTCGTCAGTCCACCGCGCGAGCGTCCGAGCCCGTGGTCGTCGGGCTCGGTGAAGACACCGCCGGGCGGCTCGACCTGCATGTCCCCCTTTTACGGGCGCCGGCCGCGTGCTGGTGCGCACGGGCGACCGTCGAGTCCACCGAGATGTCCCAGGCGATCAGGCCCTTCGCGTCGGCCTGGGCCTGGAGCTGCTCGAAAATGCGGTGCCAGGTGCCGTCGCGCTGCCAGCGGCGGAACAGGCCGTACACCGTCTCCCACGGCCCGTACCGTTCGGGAAGGTCGCGCCACGGTATGCCCGTCCGAGTGCGGAACCGTATGCCGTTGATCAGCTGCCGCTTGCTGTGCACCGGCGGCCGACCAGGCTTGATCCCCTGCGGTAGCAGCGGCTCCAGCACCGCCCACTGAGCGTCTGACAGATCTCCCCGAGCCATGGAACATGATCATCGCAGACCTTGATCCACTTCTGAAACAGACCCTAGCTTGATCTTTAAGCAGTAGCCTCGAACGGGCTGCCGAACTTGATCACTCGTATCGGTAACTCCCGTACACGGAAGCGGCCTTCGCCTGA
>NZ_JBVHHY010000116.1:0-1431 GCF_055560835.1 Kitasatospora sp. NPDC023120
GCCGCCTGGCGGGAGCACGACCCGATCCTGCTGATGGAGCGCGCGCTGCGCGGACTCGGCGTGCTGGACGACGCCCTGGTGCAGGAGTCGGCGGACGAGGCGGAGGCGCTGGCGGCCCGGATGCGCGAGGAGTTCCACGCCGACCCGGACCTGGACCCGATGTCGCTGTTCGCCCACGTCTTCGCCGAGCCGACCCCGCAGCTGCGGGAGCAGGCCGCCCAGTTGTCCGCCGAGCTGGCCGCCGAGGCCGAGGTGCAGCACTGATGAGCACTGCCGTATCGATGCGCACCGCCTCGATGGCGCAGGCGCTCAACTCCGCCCTCCGGGACGCCATGCGCGAGGACCCGGCGGTGCACGTCCTCGGCGAGGACGTCGGCGCGCTCGGCGGCGTCTTCCGGATCACCGACGGGCTGACCGCCGAGTTCGGCCCGGACCGCTGCCTGGACACGCCGCTGGCCGAGGCCGGCATCCTCGGCACCGCGATCGGCATGGCGATGTACGGGCTGCGCCCGGTGGTCGAGATGCAGTTCGACGCCTTCGCCTACCCGGCGCTGGAGCAGCTGTTCTCGCACGTCGCCAAGATGCGCAACCGCACGGCCGGCCGGCTCCCGCTGCCGATCACCGTCCGGATCCCGTACGGCGGCGGCATCGGCGGGGTCGAGCACCACAGCGACGCCTCCGAGGCGTACTACACCAGCACCCCCGGTCTGCAGGTGGTCACGCCCGCGACGGTGGCCGACGCGTACGGGCTGCTGCGCGCCTCGATCGCCTCCGACGACCCGGTGGTCTTCCTGGAGCCCAAGCGGCTCTACTGGGGCAAGGCCGAGTTCGACCCGGCGGCGCCGGTCGAGCCGATCGGCAAGGCCGTGCTGCGGCGCACCGGGACGTCCGCCGTGCTGATCACCTACGGCCCCTCGCTGCCGGTCTGCCTGGAGGCGGCCGAGACGGCGAAGGCCGAGGGCTGGGACCTCGCGGTGCTGGACCTGCGCACCCTGGTGCCGTTCGACGACGAGACGGTCTGCCGGGTGGTGCGCTCGATCGGCCGCGCCGTGGTGGTGCACGAGGCGACCGGCTTCGGCGGCACCGGCGCGGAGATCGCCGCGCGGGTCACCGAGCGCTGCTTCCACCACCTGGCCGCGCCCGTGCTGCGGGTCACCGGCTTCGACATCCCCTACCCGCCGCCGATGCTGGAGCACCACCACCTGCCAGGGGTGGACCGGATCCTGGACGCGGTCGCCCGACTGCAGTGGGAGGACTGAGCATGATGCCCGTCGTGCGGGAGTTCCGGCTGCCCGACCTCGGTGAGGGGCTCACCGGGGCGGAGGTGGTGCGCTGGATGGTCGAGGTCGGCGAGGTGATCGCGGTCGACCAGCCGGTGGTGGAGGTGGAGACGGCCAAGGCCGTGGTGGAGGTGCCCTGCCCGTACGGCGG
>NZ_JBVHHY010000117.1:0-1331 GCF_055560835.1 Kitasatospora sp. NPDC023120
TGAACCGCCCCGGGTTCGGTAGAGACTCGATTTCATGTAAGGATTCGAGTCATGGCACGTCCCTCCTCCTACCCGCTTGAGCTGCGCCGTCGTGCGGTGCGCATGGTCGCCGAGGTTCTCGGTGACTACCCGAACGAGTCGGCCGCGTTGCGAGCCGTTGCCGAGAAGCTGGGCATCGGCTCCGCCGAGACCCTGCGCAACTGGGTGCGGCGCGACCAGGTCGACTCCGGGCAGCGCCCGGGCACGACCACGGAGGAGTCCGCGCAGATCAAGGCGATGAAGAAGGAGATCGCCGAGCTGAAGCGGGCAAACGAGATCCTCAAGGCCGCGGCGAGTTTCTTCGCGGCCGAGCTCGACCGGCCACACCAGCGCTCGTAGCGTTCATCGACGAGCACCGGGGCCGCTTCGGCGGCGTCGAGCCGATCTGCCGCGTGCTCACCGAGCACGGCTGCAGCATCGCCCCCTCCACCTACTACGCACAGCACAAGCGCGTGGCCTCGCCCGCCGCCCGCACCGTGCGAGACCTGGAACTCAAGGAGTTGATTAAGGGCGTTCACGACGCCAACTACCGGGTCTACGGGGCCCGGAAGGTCTGGCGGGAGCTGGGCCGGCAGGGCCACACAGTGGCACGCTGCACCGTTGAGCGCCTGATGCGCGAACTCGGCATCACCGGCGCCGTACGCGGCAAGAAGGTCATCACCACCATGGTCGATCCGGTGGCAGAACGCGCCCCGGACTTGGTCGACCGCGACTTCGTCGCCGGCGCGCCGAACCGCTGCTGGGTCGCCGACTTCACGCACATCGCCACCTGGGCCGGAGTCGTCTACGTCGCCTTCGTCGTGGACACCTTCTCCCGGCGCATCGTCGGCTGGTCGGCTGCGACTTCCAAGGAGACCCGCCTTGTGCTGGATGCATTGGACATGGCGCTGTGGCAGCGCGACCGTGACGGATTCCCCCATCAGCGAGGCGAGTTGATACACCACTCGGATGCCGGGTCGCAGTACACGAGTTTCCGGCTCGCCGAACACCTGAACGCCGCCGGCATCGCAGCCTCGATCGGATCCGTCGGCGACGCCTACGACAACGCCCTCATGGAGTCCACGATCGGCCTATTCAAGACCGAGCTGATCAAGCCCCGGCGGCCCTGGCGCACCCTCTCCCAGGTCGAACTCGCCACCGCCGAATGGGTCGACTGGTACAACCACCGCCGGCTCCACGGTGAGATCGGCCACGTCCCGCCAGTCGAGTACGAAACCGACTACTACCTTGCCACCACAAAACCGCAGGTCACAACCACAACCTGAGATCTCTACCGAACCCGGGGCGGTTCA
>NZ_JBVHHY010000118.1:0-1241 GCF_055560835.1 Kitasatospora sp. NPDC023120
GACTCCACCGACACCACCGGCAGACCCGACACATCAGCCACGTCCACACGGAAGCCATCAGCACCACCGCCCGCGATCCGCACCCGCAGCGCCGTAGCTCCGGCGGCGTGCAGCGAGATCCCGTGCCAGGAGTAGGGAACCGAGGTTCCGCCCTGCCGCTTCCCCGCAGTCGCCGGTGCCGCGTGCAGCGCCGCGTCCAGCAACGCCGGGTGCACCCCGAACTCGCCGGCCGAATCCGCGACCACCTCCGGGAGCGCGACCTCGGCGAACACGTCATCGCCGCGCCGCCACGCCGCACGCAGGCCCTGGAACGCCGGACCGTACGCGTAGCCGTGCCCGGCCATCGCCGAGTAGAACCCGCTAATGTCCACCGGTTCCGCACCGCTCGGAGGCCACTCCGCGAGGTCGGAGACCTCGCCCTGCACTGGGCCGGGGGCGACCAGGCCGCTCGCGTGACAGGTCCACGGGCCGTCGACCGCGTCGTCTTCGGTACGGGCGAACACCTCGACCGGGCGCAGGTTCCCCTCGTCCGGCTCCCCCACGACGATCTGCACCTGCACGGCGCCGGTCGACGGGATGACGAGCGGCGCGTTGAGGACCAGCTCCTCCACCCGCTCGCAGCCGACCTCGTCGCCGGCCCGCAGAGCCAGCTCCAGCAGTGCCGCGCCAGGGACCAGGACCGTGCCGTGCACCGCATGGTCGGCGAGCCACGGGTGCGTCGCCAGGGACAGGCGCCCAGTGAGCAGGACACCCGTCCGGTCGGCCAGCGTGATCGCACCGCCGAGCAGCGGGTGACCCGCAGCCCTCAGCCCAGCCGCCGCCACGTCACCGGCACCGACGGGCGCATCGAGCCAGAACCGCTCGCGCTGGAACGCGTACGTCGGCAGCTCCACCCGCCGGCCACCCGCCAACAGCGCCTGCCAGTCCACGGACCCACCGGACGCGAACACCGCACCGACAGCCTCCACCACCGCAACGGCCTCCGGGCCGGCCTTGCGCAGAACCGGAATCGCGGCGACATCACCGTCCAGGACCTGAGCCAGCATCGCAGTCAGCACACCACCGGGACCGACCTCAACGAACCGCCGCACACCCAGCCCATGCAGTGCAACGACCGCGTCGGCAAACCGTACGGCCTCCCGGACATGCCGAACCCAGTACGCCGGGTCAGCGATCTCCGCACCAATCGAGGCACCGGTGACGGTGGACACGAACGGGATCCCAGGTTCGGCGAAGGTCAG
>NZ_JBVHHY010000119.1:0-1207 GCF_055560835.1 Kitasatospora sp. NPDC023120
GGTGACACGGTGTCCACGCTGGGCCTGTTCCAGATGGGGCAGGGAGGTGTAGCCGCCGTCGACCAGATGCTCGTCGGGCAGCAGGCTCCGCCGCTCCAGCCGGCTGTGGATGCCGGGCAGGACCTCGGTGTCGGCGCTGGTCGCCGGCATAGTGGCCACGTCAGTGATCACATTGGGTCCGTCGTCGGAGCAGGTCTCGGTCACATGTGCGAGGAACCCCGTCCAGCGGGTGACCTGCCCGCGGCGTGCGTAGCGGGCCGTCGGGTCGTAGGGCGAGACGATCCGCTGGGCCGAGGGCGGCAGGCCGCCGGCGTCGTCATCGTCGCGCCAGCGCAGGCGCCCGACGGGGTCCCAGTAGTAGTTCTGCACCAGGATCTGCCGCAGGACCTGGACTTGGGGCCTGCCGAGCAGGGAGGGGTGGTTGCGGCCGAGGTGTTCGAGTAGGCGGCGGGCGTCGTCGCCGGTGGTGTTGATCCGGGTCTTGGGCCGGGTGGGGTTCTTGCCCAGGCGCACCGGTCGGCCGTAGCGGCGACCCCAGTCCTCGCCGACCAGGCCGTCCAGCGCGTGGTCGGCGGTGCGGGCGAGTTCTTCCAGGGCCGCGCGCACGGCCTCGGTGACCAGTTCGAGGCGGGTCAGGTCGCGGACGGTGGCCAGGACGTGGGTGGAGTCCGTGCGCTGGGTGGTGCGCTCTCGGACCAGGCCAGCCCCTTTCAGTCGTGCCAGGGCGAGGTCGAGGAGGCGGTCCGCCCGGCCGTCCTGGAGCAGGCGGTCGCGGAAGTCGGTCAGCACGCTGTGGTGGAAGCCGGGGTCGTCGAGTTCGAGGCCAAGCGCGTATTTGAAGTCGATGCGGCAGCGCACGGCCTCGGCGGCATCGCGGTCGGACAGGCCCAGCACGAACTGCAGCACGCTCACCGTGGCCAACTGGGCCGGCGACAGCCCAGGCCTGCCGTCGCGCGGGTACCAGTCGGCGAAGTCCTCGTCCCGCCACAGGCCGTCGAGACGGTCACGCACCCACATCGCCGTCGTACCAACGGGGTTACTGGCCCGCGCCATCCTCGCCGTCAAATCCGGGACCTCGGCACCCGGACGGGGACGGACCGACATCTCGCACTCCTCGGACATCTCGCGATCATCAGCACCCGCGAGACTGACGCACCACCATGATCACCCGCAGCCGAACACCAAGATCCCCGACAGAGTCAAGCTA
>NZ_JBVHHY010000120.1:0-1138 GCF_055560835.1 Kitasatospora sp. NPDC023120
CGTTGTCGAGGACGTAGACGCGCTTGCCGGCGAGGGGTCGGCCGATCGGCGGGATCGCGGAGCCGTCCGGGTGCAGGGGTTCGCTCATGGTCGCGGTGACGGTGGTCTCCGTCGGTCCGTAGCCGTTGATCATGCGTCGGCCGGGTGCCCAGCGGTCGACCAGTTCCCCGGAGACCGCCTCGCCGCCCACACCGAGGGTGATTCCCCGGGGCACCTGCTCCTCCGGGAGCACACCGAGTGCAGCCGGAGGCAGGTCCAGGTAGCTCAGTCCGTGCTGGGCGATCAGGTCCAACAGCGGCTCGCCGGGTGCCAGACGCTCGGTCGGTGCGAGCACCAGGCGAGCACCCGACAGCAGCGACAGGCAGAGCTCGGACATGTGGCTGTCGAAGCTGAACGAAGCGAACTGCAGGATGCGGCTGTCGGGAGTTGCGGCATTCTGCTTGATCTTCGCCGTGGCGAGGGTGGAGATGCCTTCGTGGGGGACGACGACGCCCTTGGGGGTGCCGGTGGAGCCGGAGGTGTAGATCAGGTAGGCCGGGTGGGTCGTGCGCAGGGTGTGCGTACGCTCGGCGTCCTGAACATCACCGCTCGACTGGTCGCTGGTGTCGAGTTGGTCGAGGAGGATGACGGGCAGTTCCGGCAGCCCGCCCACCGCACCATCGGTGGTCAGCAGGCAGGAGGGTTGTGCGTCGGCCAGCATGAAGGCGATGCGTTCGGCGGGGTATTCGGGGTCGATCGGGAGGTAGGCGCCGCCGGCTTTGGTGACGGCCAGGATGGCGACGATCATCTCGATGGAGCGCGGCAGCGCCAGCGCCACGATCCGCTCCGGGCCGACGCCGTGCCCGATCAGCACGCGTGCGAGGCGGTTGGCCTGCTCGTTGAGTTCCCGGTAGGTGAGCGAGGTGTCCTCGAAGACCACGGCGACGTGTTCCGGTGTCTGTGCGGCCTGGGTTTCGAAGAGTTGCGGCAGGGTTTGCGGTTCGGTGCCGGGGGTGGTTTCGCCGCTCCACTCGCGCAGGGTGTGTTCTTCGGCGGGGGTGAGGAGGGGGAGTTGGGAGGTGGGGAGGTGTGGGGTGGTGAGGATGGTTCGGATGATCTGTTGGAGGCGGTGGCCGAGGTTTTGGATGGTGGGGTGGTC
>NZ_JBVHHY010000121.1:0-1094 GCF_055560835.1 Kitasatospora sp. NPDC023120
CGGTCGTCCCGGTCACGGCCGTAGCCACCCGACGGACGGTCGTCACGACGCGGACGGTCATCACGCTCGTCACGACGGAAACCACCCGGACGGTCATCGCGGCGGAAACCGCCGCCACCACCCGGACGCTCGTCACGACGGAAGCCGCCGCGGTCGCCACCACGGTCGTCCCGGTCACGGCCGTAGCCACCCGACGGACGGTCGTCACGACGCGGACGGTCATCACGCTCGTCACGACGGAAACCACCCGGACGGTCATCGCGGCGGAAACCGCCGCCACCACCCGGACGCTCGTCACGACGGAAACCGCCGCCGGAGGGGCGCTCGTCACGGCGGAAACCGCCACCGGAGGGGCGGTCGTCGCGACGGAAGCCGCCACGGTCGTCCCGGTCATCGCGACGGAAACCACCGGAGGGACGGTCGTCACGGCGGAAGCCGCCGCGGTCGCCGCCACGGTCGTCACGGTCACGGCCGTACCCACCCGACGGACGGTCATCGCGGCGGTAGCCGCCGCCGGCCGGGCGGTCGTCACGGCGGAAGCCACCGCGGTCGCCGCCACGGTCGTCACGGTCACGGCCGTAGCCACCGGACGGACGGTCGTCACGACGCGGACGGTCGTCGCGGTCGTCCCGGCGGTACCCACCCGAGGGGCGGTCGTCGCGGCGGTAGCCGCCACGGTCGTTCGACCAGCCCCCACGGGACCGGGGCTCGTAGCCTCGGCCGTCGTCCGATCGACGCTCGGGACGGTCCTGGGGCTGGTTCGACATCGTGGTGACTCCTTCTGCTGCTTCAGCTTCACCGCGTCGGCCGTGCGTGCAACTCTCGCTGCCGTCACGCGGTTTCGGCGCCGGCCTCCTGGCCCGCGCACCTTCTCCATTGTCCGACATGCCGGGAGCCTCCGCGTCTGGGCGGAAGTCCCGTCCTGCCGGTCCTTCTTCACGTTCGCAAAACACAAAAAGGCCGCGGCCCCAGCGAGTCGCTGGGGCCGCGGCCTTGAATAATTGTTCGGCGGCGTCCTACTCTCCCACAGGGTCCCCCCTGCAGTACCATCGGCGCTGTGAGGCTTAGCTTCCGGGTTCGGAATGTAACCGGGC
>NZ_JBVHHY010000122.1:0-1080 GCF_055560835.1 Kitasatospora sp. NPDC023120
TGGGCGATCATCGACCTGTCCGACCCCCAGCCCGGCATCCGCCACCTACTGATCCGCCGCAACTGCACCACCGGCGAACTCGCCTACTACCGCTGCTACTCGCCCCAGCCAGTCCCGCTGACGACCCTGGTGCGGGTCGCAGGATCAAGGTGGCGGATCGAGGAGACGTTCCAGTCCGGAAAGGGCCTGGCCGGCCTGGACGAGCATCAGGTCCGCCGCTACACGTCCTGGTCCCGATGGGTCACCCTCGCCATGCTCGCCCACGCCTTCCTGGCCGTCCTCCGCGCCGACGAACACACCCGCCATCCCGCACCGGACAACCTGATCCCGCTCACCTGCGACGAGATCGCACGCCTGTTCATCACGCTCATCGCCCAGCGCGTCCACGACACTACCCACCGGCTCCGCTGGTCCCACTGGCGACGCCGCCACCAGGCCCGATCCCAATCCAGCCACTACAACCGCCAAGCCGCCGCCCCAGCGTGATCACGATCTACGGCTGGAGTAATAGACTGCTACAAAACGACCACCACTGCCAATTACACTTCCCCGAGGCGCAATCGCACTCCTGGCAGGAATCCGCGTCGGTTTGGCTCGATAGCAATCCGGCGCTAATCCCGAAGTGGGCAAACACCTCAAAGATATCCGACAGCAACAGAGTTGACATCAACGGCTTGTAGCATCCACCAGCGACGCCTCCATTGGCAAATTGGAGGCTCGCGATAAACGCTTCAAAGTCCGTTGCAGGAAGCTTCGCTAGGGCGTTGTCGCCAGCCGCACGAAGTTGCCGCAAGTCATCCGAGTTGCGCACGATCCAATCGGCGTCGCTAGCCGCTATGTCGCGCAACTCCTTGCCAGTTGTCGCGAGTCGCGAGTAGTCAATTTTCTCAATCTTCACGGCCGAACCCTCTTTCTTCCATGATCCCCCGCACTGAAGTTCCACGCTTTTCTGCCGAGCGTCCGCCGGGGATTACGGGACAGTCCTTAGCTTGATCTTTAAGCAGTAGCCTCGAACGGGCTGCCGAACTTGATCACTCGTATCGGTAACTCCCGTACACGGAAGCGGCCTTCGCCTGATCA
>NZ_JBVHHY010000123.1:0-1032 GCF_055560835.1 Kitasatospora sp. NPDC023120
GGCGGGAGTGATCGTCTGGGAGGTGAACGTCGACTCCACGATCTGCCGGGCCCACCAGCACGCCGCGGGAGCCCGACGGGACGGGGCCGCCCAGAAGGAGCCGCCGGGCGGGGTGAGCGAGGAGCCCGCGGATCACGGGCTGGGCCGGTCGCGAGGCGGATTCACGACGAAGATCCATCTGGCGTGCGAGCAACGCCAGAGACCGTTGTCCCTACTTGTCACGGCGGGCCAGCGCGGGGACTCGCCGCAGTTCATGGCGGTGCTGGAAGCGATCCGGGTACCCCGGACCGGCCCGGGTCGACCTCGTAGCCGCCCGCTTCGGGTGCGCGGCGACAAGGCATATTCGTCCAAGGCCAACCGTGCCTACCTGCGCAGACGCGGCATCCGATGCACCATTCCGGAGCCGGCCGACCAGATCCGCAATCGCAAGCGACGGGGCGCGAGTGGTGGGCGTCCACCCAGGTTCGATCGCGAGGACTACAAGGCCCGGCACGCCGTCGAGTGCGGCATCAACCGTCTGAAGCGGAACAGGGCCGTGGCCACACGCTTCGACAAACTCGCCGTCCGCTTCGAGGCCGCCGTCCTCGTCGCCGCGATCAACGAGTGGCTCTGAGGTGGGAATCCTGTCGTCCAGGCATGCCATGCTGGCCGCGGTACGGGCCGAGGCGTCGCACGAGGGGAAAGTCTGGTGGCCGCTGACTACTACTGCGCCGACAGCGAGAACGGCGACCACATCGACGACCCGTCCGAAGACGCCATCTTCATGCTGGTCGACGATCTCAACGACACGGACAACACGTTCGTCGTGATCCAGCCCGATGAGGACGACCCCATCTGGTACGTCTCAGTCGCCGTTCTCGACGAGGGCGGATACGAGATCGTCCGCCGTGACACGAGCCGCCGGGAACACGACGTGGTCACCGAGACCAGCATCGGCACGATCGCTCGCGACCTCATCCTCTGGTTGGCCGCCCGAGACTTCCCCGGGCGGCCAACCAGGAACACCTTCAACGCCTTCTAAAACACGGCCTA
>NZ_JBVHHY010000124.1:0-1027 GCF_055560835.1 Kitasatospora sp. NPDC023120
ACGGACAACTCGAATTCGCCGGCCGCGCCGACGACCAGGTCAAGATCCGCGGCTTCCGCATCGAACTCGGCGAGATCGAAGCCGCCCTCACCCACTTCCCCCACGTCACCCAAGCCGTCGCCGTCGCAAGCACCGCAGGCAACGGCAGTGGCCAGCGGCTCGTCGGCTACGTCGTACCGGCCGGCCCGGACTGCGACCCGGCAGTGCTGCGCCGCATGCTGGGCGAAGCCCTGCCCGACTACATGGTCCCGTCCATCGTCGTCGTCCTCGAGCGCCTGCCGCTGACACCCAACGGCAAGATCGACCGCAAGGCCCTGCCCGACCCCGACCTCAACACCCTCACCGGCACGGTGCTGCCGCGCACCGAACGCGAAACGGTGCTGTGCGCTCTCTTCGCCGAAGTCCTGGGCATCGACCGGGTCGGCGTCGAGGACAACTTCTTCGACCTCGGCGGCGACAGCATCGTCTCCATCCAACTGGTCAGCCGCGCCCGCCGCGCCGGGCTGGTGTTCACCCCGCGCGATGTCTTCACCCGCAAGTCCGTCGCCGCGCTGGCCCTGGTCGCCGAGCAGGTGACCGACGACCCGTCCGCCGGGACGAGCGAGGAGACCGGGGAGCGAGTTCCGCTGGTCTCGCTCGGCGAGGACGAGCTGAGGCTGCTCGAAGCCGTCACTCCCGGGCTGGAGGAGGTTCTTCCGCTGTCGCCGCTGCAGGAGGGGCTGCTGTTCCACGGGCAGTACGACACAGCCGCGCGGGACGTCTACGTGGTGCAGTTCACCTTCGACCTCGAAGGCCGCCTGGACGCCGCCTCCCTGCGAGCCGCCGGCCAGGCGGTTCTCGACCGGCACGCCAACCTGCGGGCCGGCTTCCGCCGCCGCAAGAACGGCGACCCCCTCCAGGTCATCCACCGCCAGGTCGAACTCCCCTGGGAGGAACACGACCTCAGCACACTCACCCCGCCCGAGCAGGAAACCCGACTCACCACGATCCTCGACGCCGACCGCGAACGCCGCTTCGACTTCGCCCG